>NZ_FNLB01000006.1:3325000-3625000 GCF_900104145.1 Pseudovibrio sp. Tun.PSC04-5.I4
GCTCCATTGGAATGCGGGAGCGGAATTCTTCCTTCTCTGGCAAGCTGTCGATGAAGCCGGGAAGTACGTTGTTCATGCGGATGTTTTCTGCTGCATACTTATCCGCGAATAGCTTTGTGAAAGCTGCAAGGCCGGCTCGGAACACTCCAGATGTTGGGAACACGGGATCGGGCTCGAATGCGGCGAATGTTGAAATGTTGATGATCGAGCCAGATTTTTGTTTTTGCATGATTGGTGTTACCGCCCGCGTCGGACGCACCACGTTCAGGAAGTAAACATCCATACCGGTGTGCCAATCTTCGTCGGTGAGTTCCAGAACAGGTGCACGTGGACCATGCCCGGCACTGTTGACTAGTACATCAATGCGACCCCATTTTTCCATGGTCATGTCAACGAGACGCTGAATGTCTTCGTTTGATTGGTTTGAACCGGTTAGGCCAATGCCGCCGAGATCGTTTGCGAGGGCTTCTCCTTTGCCAGAGGAGGAGAGAATGGCGACTTTATAGCCATCCTCCGCCAGTCTACGAGCTGCGCCTGCGCCCATTCCGCTGCCGCCTGCCATAATCACAGCTGTTTTAATCGTGGTCATTGGATATCTCCTTATAACAATCGTTGTCCGGAGCTTATGATTGGTAGAAGTGCTTGACTAATCATGATCTCTGCGTGGAGACTGTAGAAAATCTACAGGGTAGTCGGGTGCTATAATGAAAGCTTCCAATCTTAACAGTCTGCGTATGTTTGAAGCGGCTGCACGACATGAGAACTTCCGTCTTGCCGCGGAGGAGCTGCATCTGACGCAGGGGGCTGTGGCGCAGCGGATTCGGCAGTTGGAGGAGGAGCTTGGGCGAAAGCTTTTTCTACGCAGACCCAGAGGATTGGAGCTGACGGTTGTTGGGCAGGCGTATTATGGGTCTATCGCACAGGCACTTGGTCTTATTGATGCGGCAACGCAAAAGCTGCGACCGGAGAAGGCCCGGATCAGCTTGAGTGTCACGCCGTCTTTCGCTTCCAAGTGGTTGGTTCCCAGGTTGAGTTTGTTTTCGCAAATCCACCCCCAGATTGATGTGCAGATTGTCGCCAGTGAGCATTTGTCAGACTTTGAGAGCGATGGAGTTGATGTTGCGATCCGGCAGGGGAGGCCTCCCTTTCAATCGGGTGTGGAGGCTGTGTTGTTAGCGCCGCTGGGTTTATGTGCCGTCTCTAGTCCCTTAATTGCGAGTGAGTTCCCTGTATTTCATGATGAAGCGGAGTTCCTGAACCATCCTCTTATTGAGGACAGTCATGCGCATTGGCGTTCTCTTTTGGGCGCGCGTATGGGAGACGAATGCCGGGTGATGCGCTTTAATCAGACAGCGCTGGCAATGGACGCTGCTGCAAACGGACAGGGGATCGCCTTGGCACCCCGGATCTTGATTGAAAATGATGTAGAGGCAAAGCGGCTGGAGGTGTTGTGGCGGGATGAGCGGATAAGCGCCTACGGCTTTTATGTAGTCTACCCAAAGGGGCAACGTGAGAATACAGCTCGTACGGCGATGGTGAACTGGATCCTTTCACAAAGTCAGAGCAGCATTCAGTAGGCAAAGCCCTTTTGGAGAGCTTTGCCGTGTTGCTTACCAGAGATCTGCGCCGAGCAGTTTTTTGCCAAGGTCTGTCAGTTCAGCGGTTTTTGCATTTTTCTTTTCCCAATCACGCGGGTCGCCGGGGAAGGATGCCCGCTGTGGTGGCTCCATTGTCTTCCATTGATGAATGCGCTCTTTCCGAAGTTGCTCATTTTCCTGTTCTGCCGGGAACATGGAGACGTATTGCGCGATCCGCACTTTATCCTTGGAGTTGTTAGGGCGGATGCCGTGGGCCAGCAGGGCGTTGAAGATCATGAGATCACCCGGTTCCATCTCAGTATTTTCGATCTCAAAACCAGTGTAATCGGGGTGTTTCGGATCTCTGTCTTCTGGTTGGGTTTTGACCCACTCTTCGAAACCCTCAAATAGTTTTGGAATGCATTGAAACCCACCGGTCTCACTGTCCTGCTTTACCAGAGAGAGCACGCCTTGCACGCTGATGGGCTGAGGGCGGATGGATGTGTCAACATCCCAATGAATGAAGCCGGGCTTTCCGTCTCTGTTCTTCTTAGGTGGGTTGAGGTTGGCTCTATCAATGCTGACCCAGAGGTCTTCTCTGTCCCAGATGTCCACGAAGGCATCATAAAGGCGTTGCTGTATTCTATTATCCCAGAGGTACTGGTGATTATAGATTTCCAGCATGCCGGCGTTGTTCAGCTCCAGCATTTTATGAGCACGGCGTTGTGGTGCGTACCATGTGGAGGGGTCCTTAGGATCCTTCTCATCAAACTCCCACAGCAGGTCTACCAGCCGTTTGACGTTTTCTTGTGGGACGGCTTGCCTCACAATAACGTAGCCACGCGTAATCCAGTGCTGCCAGTCCTCCTGGGAAAGCACACGCAGTGGCAAGGTCTTTTTGATATCCTTTAGCTGAGTGTCTGTTGCGGTTGACCCCCAGTGATTGTCAGCAAGAACATCCGCGTCCATTTTTATTCTCCCAGTCCGTCCGTTGAAGCTAGTAGTTTAGCTAGTCCTGCAAATGACAGTTGTTCGCATTTAGCAAATACTGATAGTATTCTGGCGTTGTGAATGCTCTGAGGGCGAAATGAGATCATATCTAGAGAAGGTCCCTGACACGGAAGAAGGCTCCTTCAAGGTGATGAACAGGCGCCTTGAAGAGGGGATCCCTTTCTCATGGCACCATCATCCAGAATATGAGCTGACGTTGACCCTTAATTCTGAAGGACAACGCTATATCGGTGATCATGTGGGAGAATATGGTGACAGCGATCTTGTGTTGATCGGCCCTAACTTGCCGCATACGTGGGCGTCCAGTGATCGGCCTGATGATACTGAGCCTCATGTGGCATTGGTGATCTGGTTTGAGCCTGAATGGATTGAGCGGATCACAAAAGAGATGTCCGAGCTTCGGCAGGTTAAACGTCTGTTTCAACGTGCGTTGGCAGGCCTGAGCTTTTCAGATGCTGCGCGGCACCGTGTTATTCCGCTGATCAAATCGTTCTTTAAGGAAAGTCCACTGGAGCGACTGTTGCTCATTCTGCGACTCTTGGCGGAACTGTCCGAGGATGAATGCGCGGTGCAACTGGCGCATGATCCGGTGATTTTGTCGGGAGCAGAAGGCGGCAATGAGCGGATTGATAGGGTGCTGACGCAAATCCACTCGGATTATACGCGCTCACTCAGCCTTGAAGAGATTGCTGAAACTGCGGCGCTGAGTGTTTCTGGCGTGCATCGACTTTTTTTGCGGCATACCGGACAGAGTATTTCTGAATATCTTAAGCGGATACGGATTGGGGATGCGTGTTCCCAGCTGGCAAGCAGTGATGCACCGATCTCGATGATTGCTCAGGATGTGGGATATTCGGCGCTGGCCAACTTCAACCGCCAGTTCCGCGCGGTGAAAGGAATGACACCGCGCGAATACAGAGCTCGTTTTCGTGGCTGACGATTACATCACAGCGCCGATTTGCCAAGGGATGAACTCGTAGTCGCCCAGTCCTTGCGCTTCGGATTTGCTGTGTTCTCCAGATGCGACCTTGATCATAAATTCGAAGATCTCTTCGCCTACGGCCTCAACCGACTTGCCCTCTGAGATAATGGAGCCTGCGTTGAGGTCCATGTCTTCTGGCATATGCTCGAACAGAGGCGTGTTGCTGGCAACTTTGATGGTTGGAGATGGTTTGCTGCCAAACGCAGAGCCGCGACCTGTGGTGAAAATGATCAGATTACAGCCGCTGGCGATTTGGCCAGTAACAGAGGCTGGGTCATAACCGGGGCTGTCCATGAAGACGAAACCAGTGGTGTCGATTGGCTCGCCGTATTTATAGACGCCTTCCAGCGCTGTTGTGCCGCCTTTGGCGACTGCACCGAGGGACTTCTCCAGAATAGTTGTCAAGCCACCGCGCTTGTTGCCGGGAGATGGGTTGTTGTCCATGTTGCCGTTGTTGCGGGCGGTGTAATCCTCCCACCAACGGACACGTTCAACCAGCTTCTCAGCGATTTTCTGGTTTGCTGCCCGGCTTGTGAGTAGGTGCTCTGCGCCGTAGATCTCGGAGGTTTCGGAAAGCACGGAGGTGCCGCCGTATTGGACCAGTAAATCTGTCGCATAGCCGAGCGCCGGGTTGGCGGTGACGCCGGACCAGCCGTCTGATCCGCCGCATTGTAGGCCAACCATCAGCTTGGAGATTGGAGCAGGTGCGCGGGAGGTTTTGTTGACCTCTGGCAGCATGGCTTTGATCTTTTCTTTGCCCGCCTCGATGGTTTTGCGCAGGCCGCCCATGCCTTGAATGTTCATGACCTGGAAGGTTGGGGACTGCTTGAGGCCGTAAGCTTCCAGCAGGAAGTCGATTTGGTTGACCTCACAGCCAAGGCCGACAAGCAGGACGCCGCCAACATTCGGATTTTTAGCATAGCCCCACAATACACGTTGCAGATTGGCAAAGCCTTCGTTGTCTCCAGCCATGCCGCAGCCGGTGCCGTGTGCGAAGGAGGCAACGCCGTCGATGTTCTCAAACTCTGCGAGATCTTCGTCGCCAAATGCATCCGCAATGCGGTGGGCGGCGGTGGCAGAGCAGTTTACGCTGGTGAGAATGGCGATGTAGTTGCGCGTGCCAACGGTGCCATCTTCGCGGAGGTAGCCATTGAAGGTCCGTTCTTCAGGATGTGCCACGAATTGGGTCGGCTTGTATTCCTTGCAAAAGCTGTGGTGTACGCCGGGGTCCGAGAACTCCATGTTGTGGGAGTGCACATGGGAGCCCGCAGGAATATCCATTGAGGCGAAGCCGATCGTCTGGCCAAACTTGATGAGCGCTTCGCCTTTGGCGACGGGGACTTCCGCAATTTTGTGGCCGGCTGAAATGCTATCGAGAACGCTCAAAGACCCTGCTTTGTCTCCTACCTGGAGCGCACGGGTGGCGATGATGACATTGTCAGCTTTTTGGAGTTTGACGCTGGATTGAATAGATGCCGACATGTCAGAGAGTTTCCATTGTTTTGGTGAGATAGAAGTTTGCAGCAGTGCCGCCAAAAATAGCTTCCCAATCTGCTTGGGGCAGATCAGCTGTCAATTGCTCCACCATGTCTAGCCAGTTTTGGTAGGTGTTGGCGAGCAGGAGAACAGGCCAGTCGCTGCCAAACATAACGCGTTCAGCTCCAAAACATTTAAGAATGTGAAATGCATAGGGAGCGATGTCCTCGATAGAGGCTTGATCGTTTGCTTCTGTCAGCAATCCGGAAAGCTTGCAGCGTACGGTGGTGGTCCGTGCGATATCGGCGACATGCTGCGACCAGGTTTCAATAGCTTCGTTGCGAATGTCTGGCTTTGCGCCGTGGTCAATCACACAGGAAAGATCCGGGTAGCGCTTCAGGAAGGTTTTCAGATGCAGCAGGTGCCTTGGCAGAACCAGAAGGTCGAGTGTGAGGTTCTCGTCGATCAAAGTTTGAATGGCGGGACGTAAGGTGTCCTTGAGCATCCACTCATCATCAGGGATATCCTGAATCATAGGGCGGATACCGACGAATTTAGGATTTTCTGCAAGCTCGCGGATGATTTTGGGAGCGTCCTCTGCTTCCATATCCACCCAGCCGACAACGCCCAGAATCCAGTCATGTTCTGCTGCCAGCCCAAGCATAAAGCGGGTTTCATCAACTGTGTCTGCAGCCTGTACAAGGATGGTTCCATCCATCTTTGCTTCAGTCAGAAGTGGTTTGATGTCACTGGCTAGAAAATCCCGGTAAAGGACGTCCAGTTCTGGCGAGAGCCAGCTGTAATCGCCTCGGGAGAGTTTCCAGAAATGCTGGTGCGCGTCGATCCTAGGCATCGTCCATTTCCTGCTCATAATAGGGATTGCCAAGTGGTGTTGGTGCGTCTGGATGGAGAAGTTCTTTGTCTTTAAGAGCTTGCCAGAATTCCTGCGGAATAGAAGCAGATATCCATCTGATGATGCCTTCCAACTCAACCGGATTACGCATGCCCGGTATCACACTGGTGACGGCAGGGTGCGCAAGCGGAAATTGGAGCGCGGCAGCCGGAAGCTCAACACCAAACTCTGTGCACGTGGCTTTAAGTGCTGTCACTCGGGTGAGGATGTCCTGCGGTGCTGTTTGGTAGTTCCAGGTTTCACCACCGACGAGGATGCCGGAATTGAAGGGCCCCCCAAGAACGATAGAGGTTTTTCTGGCGAGACATGCGGGGAGTAGGTCGCCCAATGACTCTTGTTCCAGCAGGGTGTAACGCCCTGCGAGCAAAAACACGTCCCAATCTGCCTGTTGCATCAACTCCATGCAGATTGCAGTCTCATTCACACCAAGGCCCATGGCCGAAATGGCACCAGTGGCTTTGAGTTCCTGAAGGGCTTTTATGCCGCCTTTGAGGTCCTGCATGTGTTTGGCATTTGCTTCCGGTCCATGTGTGACCTCGCCAATGTCATGCACCAGCAGGATTTCCAGCTTGTCCAATCCGGTGCGGTGCATGCTGGCTTCGTAAGAGCGCATGATACCGTCATAGGAATAATCGAAGAATGGATGGAACGGTAGCGGATCTGGCCAGCCCATTGTGGCCGCATTTTCTGCCATGCCGGGCACGAGTACCCGACCCACTTTTGTCGATAAAATATGGGGGTGTCTGCGAATCCCATCGCCGATCACCCGTTCTGACCGGCCAAGCCCGTAATACGGAGCCGTGTCAAAATACGTCACGCCTGCTGCAATTGCGCGATCTATGGTGCTCATGGACACTCTACGAGGTGCGGTTGCAAATAAACCGCCAAACATTGCACCACCAATTCCCAGTGTTGGCAGGTGCAGGTCTGTCTCTCCCAGTTGTCGATGAGCCAGCTTCCCTCCAAAGCTCATAGCTTATCCTTCTATGTCGGCGTAGAGCCGTAAATACTCGTTATATCTTGCGCCACTTGGGCGAAGGTCTGCTGAACCTCTTCAATTCCCGGTGCTTTGAAATCATCGATGCGTTCCATGAATGGGCAGCTTAAGGCTGCAACCGCGTCGCCATTTGGTCCCAGAATAGGGAAGGCTAGATTGGTTACGCCGACGGTGCTGGCAGATGGCATGCGTACATGGCCTTGCGCCCGCACTTCACCGAGAATGTCGCGGAACTGGGCGAGGCTCATTTCTGGTTCTCCCAATGCGCGTTCGTGCTGGTTGAACATGAGTTGCTGCATTTCGGAATTTTGGAATGCAGCGATGGCCCGTCCGGTCCCTGTATTCCATAACCCGATGACTGAACCGGTCTTTAAGACGAAGCTCCAATTGCTGGGCGCTTCGACGCTTGCCACAATTACAATCTCACCCTGATGCTCCATGCCGATGTGGCTGGACTGGTGCATGTCTTTTGATGTTTTGCGCAGCATTGGCAAAGCTGCTTCCAAAAGACGGTTTACAGGTGGATGTTGGTTGGACAGAGAAAACATCTTGAGGCTAAGCTGGAAACGGTCGCCTTCCAACGAGCGAGAAACATACTGCCGACGCACAAGCGTTGTCAGCATGCGGTAGATCTCGTTGGGAGACCGGTCCAAAGCTTTCGCGATTTCTGCCTGAGATAAGCCGGATGCGTATTGAGCCAGAAGCTCAATAATATCGAGGCCTTTTTCCAGCGCAGGAGCGCGATATTTGTCCGCTGTATCTTTTGATGTCTTTGTATCAACCATAGTCAACTCTGCTTATTATGCTGCTAGTTTTTGATGCAAAAACTTCCTTTGTCAAATTCTAATTTACATTTGAAGAAAGTTTTTATATTTAAGTAATGACCGTTGAGCAATTTGCATGCTCGTCGGGTATCTGCGGTTTTCTGGGAGGATTGCCGCACTTGCTGTCCCGCTTATTCTACTGGTGGCAGTTTTGAATTCTCCTTTTAAGGCATGGTCTGGCGCTTTTGTCAGGCTGTAAACAACATATTTGAGCATATCAGTCTGGTGGAGGACGCATGGGACGATTAACAGGCAAAACGGCGCTGATTACAGCTGCCGGGCAGGGCATTGGCCGTGCAACCGTTGAGGCATACGTGGCTGAAGGAGCTAAGGTTTTTGCAGCGGATATCAATGAGGCAGCCCTTGAGTCGCTTGGTGCGCTTGAAGGTGTCACCGCTTTAAAATTAGACGTGACGGATGGTGTTGCGGTCAAAGAAATGATCAGTTCAGTTGGGACATTGGATATTCTGTTCAACTGTGCTGGCTTCGTTCATAGCGGAACGATTCTTGAGTGTGATGAAGACGCTTGGGACTTTTCCTTTAACCTGAACGCCAAAGCTATGTACCGCCTGTGCCGTGAAGTGATTCCGGCTATGTTGGAAAATGGTGGTGGGTCCATCATCAATATGTCCTCTGTCGCGTCATCGCTCAAAGGTGTTCCAAACCGGTTTGCCTACTGTTCTTCCAAGGCGGCAGTGATTGGTTTGACCAAAGCGATTGCTGCGGATTTTGTGACCAAAGGTCTGCGCTGCAATGCGATTTGTCCGGGCACTGTTGATAGCCCATCTTTGCATGATCGCTTGAAAGCGACCGGCAATTATGAGCAGGCGCTGAAAGACTTTATTGCGCGCCAGCCTATGGGCCGCATCGGTAAACCAGAAGAAATTGCTGCTCTTGCTGTCTACTTAGGTAGTGATGAAAGCACATTTACAACCGGACAAACGCACGCCATTGATGGTGGCTGGGCTGTTTAACAAAGAGGGTACCCTATGAAACTCCTGAGATATGGCGATCTAAACGCGGAAAAGCCGGGTATTTTGGACGCTGATGGCAATATCCGTGATCTTTCCGGTGTTGTTGGTGACATCGCACATGACACTCTTGGTGATGAAGCGCTTGCAAAGATCGCTGCTCTGGACCTTTCCAGCCTGCCGTTGGTTGAAGGCAACCCGCGCATCGGTGCATGTGTTGGCAATGTTGGCAAGTTCATCTGTATTGGCCTGAACTATTCAGACCACGCGGCTGAGGCTGGCATGCAAGTGCCGGAAGAGCCTGTCACCTTCTTCAAGGCGACCTCTGCGATTTGTGGTCCTAATGATAACATCGAGATTCCACGCACCTCTGTGAAAACGGATTGGGAAGTGGAACTTGGCGTTGTGATCGGCAAGCACACGAAATATGTGAGCGAAGAAGACGCGCTGGATCATGTTGCTGGTTATTGCGTCGTCAACGATCTGTCCGAGCGCGATTTCCAGATCCACCGCAGTGGTCAGTGGGTGAAGGGCAAATCAGCGGATACGTTTGGTCCAATCGGTCCATGGCTTGTGACCCGTGATGAGGTTGCTGACCCGCAAGACCTGAATATGTACCTTGAAGTGAACGGCCATCGCTACCAGAACGGTTCCACCAAAACCATGGTGTTTGGTGTTGCTAAGGTGATCTCGCATCTGTCTCAGTTTATGAGCTTGCAGCCGGGTGATGTTATCTCCACCGGCACACCTCCAGGTGTTGGCATGGGCCAGAAGCCTGAGACTTACTTGAAAGCTGGCGATAAGATGGAACTGGGCATTGAAGGGCTCGGCGTTCAAAATCAGGTTACTTACAACGCAGAATAAATGCGCTGAGCTTGCGAAGCACTGATATTCTAAGTAGGTTTATGGGAACTCTCCGCTGCTGGTTTTCAGCGGGGAGTTTTTTCATGCGTACCTTCAAGCTGTTTGCGTAAACTGCTTGAGGGGTTTTGTTCGCACGTATTCTAATCCGAAAACCGGTTCCACTTTTCGGGAATACGTTTAAAGGAAAAGACGACCATGACCAACTCTACTCCAATCACCTATTGCACCTATGAGAGCCCGGTTGGGTCTTTGTTGATTGGTGGAGAAGGCGGGGCGCTGGAGTTTTTGCATTTTCCTGAGAGCAGCCGGCGGCGTGAGATTGCTGAAGGTTGGGTGGAAGATGCGTCGCCCTATGGTGATTTGATTGCGCAACTTGCCGCCTATTTTGCAGGTGAGCTGAAAGTGTTCTCCCTCACCTGGCGGCTGATTGGGACTGATTTCCAGAAGAGTGTTTGGGAGCAGCTAGCGGCAATTCCCTTTGGTGAAATACGGTCTTATGGTGATGTCGCTAAGGCGCTGAACAATCCGGGTGCTAGCCGAGCTGTTGGCCTTGCAAACAACGCGAATCCACTGCCTATTGTCATTCCGTGCCACCGCGTGATCGGAGCCAACGGAGCTTTGGTTGGTTTTGGTGGTGGATTGGACACAAAGGTCTGGCTGCTGGATCATGAGGGCATTCCGCATGGTACAAAATCCAACAAGGACCAGATGACCTTTATTTTTTAGGTTTTGTGCATGCAAGAGGCGCTCCCGTGAGAGCGCCTAGCCGAACCTGTTTATGCTGTTGGTTTTGCAAACTGAACGCGGACCAACCTGTTGGTGCCTGACTCTCCGCCCCATGCTTCCCCCAGACGTCCTGCCATCTGGCGTACATCCGCATCTGATTTCGTGCTTGGGAAGCTGGTGAATTTTTCGGTATCCGGATCAAAAAACACAATCGCATCAGCCCCGAAATCTGTGAGCCAGACCTTATCGTTCTCATCGACATAAACGGAGTAGGGGAGCGGGTCTTTGCCGGGCAGTCGCCACGAGCGCCAACTGTCGGATTGTGGGTCGTACTCGCTGACTTGACCGCTGAGCCATTCGCTGACCCAGAGCTTTCCGGTTGAATTGGACCAGATGCGGCGTGCGCCTTGCTCTTCTGTTGGTGGGGTAACGATGCGGGCTCTGCCGTTGGACTTGTCGATATTGGCAATGTGACTGCCTGCGAGGGAGGCGTACCAAACCTCTCCCTGCGGAGTGACCGTTATGCCATAGGGGCCGGGGCCTTGCGGACTTGGCCAGACGTTGATTTCCTGGGTTGCTGGGTCAACACGCCCGTAGACGCCGTTTTGTCCCGTAAACCAGTAAATGCCATCCTGATCGAACACGCCGGTGTTGAGGTTTGCATCAGCAAATTCAGCGGGCAGCGGGATGAGTGAGACTGCATCTGTTTTGGGATCAAGCCGAGCAATTGCGTTCTGCCCCCCCTCTGTAATCCACATTGCGTTATCCGGTCCAAGCACAACACCATGCGGGGCTGCCTTTTTCCCCAGAGATACGGGATGGAGGTCGCCATTCTCAGGATTGAGGCGTGTGAGCGTGCCGTCTTTCTGTCCGCAATACCAAACCATGCCATCCGCATCGAAGCCGATATCTCTGGAGCCCGCCCCAGGACGGGCCTCGAAGTAGGTGACCTTGGCATTTTCTATGTTGTTGCCTATTGCCGTTTCCGCAAAGGCCGGCCGGCTGTTCAGTCCAACATAAGCGCCAGATAAAGTCAGGGCAGATGCACCGAGAAACTCTCGTCTATTCATCCTAGCTCTCCCGTTTGCAAATCTCACCGTAAAGACATTGCGTTTGCCTTATTCCAAAGGGGAGGCAGAGCTGTGGCAATTGTGTCAAACGCCCTCAAGTATTTTCAACGAGGTTAAAGATCGGTCAGCAAAGCGGAGAAAGTTTTTAGGATCATCATGTTCGATGAAGGAGAGCCAAGCTCTGCTCTTCTCCTGCAAGTGTGCAAGAACATGCCCCCATGGAACCGTATCAAAATCTACATCTGCCCAGCTATCTTCATCTAATCTTTCGCCCTCCGGTCTAACCGGAGGGCGGCCACGCTCTAGGACTAGTTGTCACCCTGCTGTTCCAGCCACGTTGAAATCGCTTGGTTTGTTTCCGCTGGCATTTCTTGCTGGATCCAATGACCGCAATCCAGATTGACCACTTCCACATTAGGCACGAAATCTGCTAGATTTTTAGACTTCGCGACCAGATCCCGTTCGCCATAGATCATGAGTGTCGGCTGTTGGATGATTGGGTCCACGTCTGCCAATAAGTGCCAGTTTCGATCAAGGTTTCTGTACCAGTTTACACTGCCCGTGAACCCTGATGTTTCGAAGGCGGAGACGAAAACGGCCAGTTCGCCATCGCTCATGATTGGCTCGCCGAGTGGTGTTTCCGCTTTGGCGAGATTAATCATCATCATACCCGGCTCAGGCTCTACAGGAGGCTGGTTCTTGCGGTACATGTTGCGAAGGAACTGGAATGTATTCTCATCGAATACAGCATCTGCGACGCCTGGCTGACGATTGAAGTGAACAAAATAAAAGTCGCCGCCAAATAGGGCTTCCATCATCTCGATCCAGGGCTTTTCCCAGCGCTCTTGGTAAGGCAGGCTCAGGTTTATCACTTTATTTACGCGGTTTGGATGCAATAAGGTCAGCCCCCAAACGACCATTGCACCCCAATCGTGGCCGACAAAGGTGGCATCTTCGTATCCGTAGTGATCGAGAAGCCCGATGAGATCACCCGACAAGTGTTCAATGTCATAGTCTGCGACTTCGCTCGGGCGCGATGAGTTGCCATACCCCCGCTGGTTTGGAACGATGACATGGTAGCCCGCGTCAACAAGAGCGGGCACCTGATGACGCCAAGAAAAGGCGTGCTCTGGCCAGCCATGACACAGTACAATAGGGTTTTCTGCATTTTGACGGCCTGCTTCAAAGACTTCGAGTTCCACACCGTTGACTGAAATAAGAGTGGGCTTGGGGAAATTGGTTGGATTAAACATTGAATTTCTACTTTATCTTTTCGGGGTGATCAGGCGACGCCTTTTGTTTTTGGATCGCGCTCTTTCCAGTCCCAGAGGGTTACGGATGTGCGTTGCAATTCCAAAATCTCCTTGCTGACGCGACAGCCATTGCCTAAAACTTAACGGTGACAAATACTGGCACTATTAAATGGCAATCTTACGAAATGAATATTCGCCTCCGACATGACGCCATCGTGCGCTGCCTTCGTCGCAACGGTACTTCGACAGTCGGTGACTTAGCGGAGGAGGTTGGCGCATCCAGACGCACGGTGTTACGTGACATTAGCGCGTTGCGTGATGAGGGCTTTGTCATTCATTCTGAACCTGGCCGCGGGGGCGGCTTGCACCTTGATCCGCAATCTGTTCAGACCACAGCGCGGCTCTCGGTCGCCGAGGTCTTTGCGCTCCTCATCAGCGTTGCATCGATGCGGGCCGCCGGAGGTTTGCCCTTTTCAGATCTCGCAGATGCTGGGCTTGCCAAAATCGAGAAAGCCTTGCCGTCGGATAAGGTACGTGACTTGCGGCGGTTTCTGGCTTGTTTGTACGTTGGGCGACTTTCACCGTTGGTAGACATATCAGATATGGAAGCGATGGAGCCCGCGCTGCTGCCTGCATTCGAGACAGCTTTTCTCCAGCGGTTCCACCTGCGTTTCCAGTACCGTGACGCAAAAGGGGTCGTAACCAACCGAATTGTTGAGCCGCAAGCTATGCTGATCTTACCACCACTATGGTATTTGGTGGCTTGGGATCCTGCTCGTAAAGACTTCCGGCATTTTCGAATGGACCGGATCAGCAGACCGGAATGCGTCCTAGACACAACATTTCGGCGACGACATGTGCCATTCGAGGACAACGTCTCTCCCATTCGCGATCTACCTCGTTGACCTTCGCTAAATTGCAGAAAAACCGAATATTGAGCTCTAGCCTGTCCTTCGCTACGCCGAGTATCTAATTCTGCATGTTGGAATTGTATTTTACAACTGGAAATCTGCTGGTGCCCTGCTAGACTACGGGAAATTGCGTGATAGAGAGCCGTGTGGGAATTGAGCGCGGCGATAGGGAGTTTTGTGTGTCTTCTTCATTTCAGTCATCTGGACAGGTTTCTTACGAGCTAAACGGCGATGTTGCGGTGATGACCGTAAGCAATGCCCCGGTTAACGCGCTGTCTCATGCGGTTCGCGTGGACTTGCTTGCCAATATTGAAAAGTTTGAGGAAGATGCCACTGCCAAAGCTGCCATTATTGTTGGCGCTGGTAAAGTTTTCATCGCTGGTGCTGATATTCGCGAGTTTAAGCGTCCTGCAACGCAGCCACATCTTCCTGACTTGATTGACCGTATTGAAGCGTGCAGTAAGCCGGTGATTGCAGCGATTCACGGTGTTGCTTTGGGCGGAGGTCTCGAAGCTGCGCTGGGCTGTCATTTCCGCGTTGGGGTGAAGGGTGCAAAGGTTGGTTTGCCGGAAGTGCATCTCGGCATTATTCCCGGTGCTGGTGGAACGCAGCGCCTCCCGCGTTTGGTGGGCTATGAAAAAGCGCTGGAGATGATCCCGAGTGGCGCGCAGATTGGTGCAGTTGATGCGAAAGCCGCAGGCATTCTGGATGATGTCAGTGATGAAAATGATGTGCTCGCGGCTGGTTTGACTTTTGCCCGCTCCGTGATCGACAACAGTATGCCGTTGCGCCGGTGTTCTGAGCTGGTGGCTCCCGCTGTTGATGCCAGTGTGTTTGTGGCTGCCAAAGCAGCTGTCACCAAGCGCGCTCGGGGGCAGATGTCTCCCGTGGTGTGTGTTGAAGCCATTGAGATTGCGAGCAAGACCAGCTTTGCAGATGGTATGGCCAAAGAGCGTGAGATGTTTATGGAGTTGAAGAGCTCCGACCAGCACAGAGCGTTGTCACATGCGTTTTTTGCAGATCGTGCTTTGGGCAAGCTGCCGGAGATTGATGGCATTGCTCCGCGTAAGCTGGACGCGATTGGGGTTATTGGCGGCGGTACCATGGGCGCGGGCATCGCGACCGGTGCGTTGATGAATGGCCTTGCTGTTACGTTGATTGAGCGGGATGAGGATGCTCTTGCCCGCGCGAAAGCGACCATCGCGAAGAACATTGGTGGTGCGGTTAAAAAGGGCAAGCTTTCAGCTGAGAAAGAGCAGCACATTCTGGAGGAAGCGCTTTCTCTGAGTACGGATTACGCTTCTCTTGGTGAGGCTGATCTGGTTGTTGAAGCGGTGTTTGAAGACATTGACGTGAAGAAGCAGGTGTTCCAGCAACTGGACAAGGTTTGTAAAGCTGGTGCGGTTCTGGCGACCAACACGTCTTATCTGGATGTGAATGCGATTGCGGCTGTGACCAACCGACCTGAAGATGTGATTGGTCTGCATTTCTTCTCTCCAGCGCACATCATGAGGCTGCTGGAAGTTGTCGTGGCTGATAAGACTGCGCCGGATGTTATCGCAACCGGTTTCCAGCTTGGCAAGATCATGCGCAAGGTTGCTGTTCGTGCTGGTGTGTGTGATGGCTTTATCGGAAACCGCATTCTGGCGACCTATCGCGCGGCTGCGGATGCGGTTGTGGTTGATGCGTCCTCTCCGTTTGAAGTGGACGATGTGATGTTGGAATTTGGCTTCCCGATGGGGCCGTATGCTGTGGCTGATTTGGCCGGTCTTGATATCGGCTGGGCAACCCGCAAACGGAAAGCGCCGAGCCGTGATCCACGTGAGCGCTATTTCACCTTTGCAGACCGCATGTGTGAGCAAGGCTGGTTTGGACAGAAAACCAGCAAGGGCTATTACGTTTATGAGGATGGCGCACGCAAAGGCACGCCGAACCCTGAAGTTCTCACTATCCTTGCAAAAGAACGCATGGAAAATGACATAGCAACGCAAAACCTTTCAAAGGAGCAAATCCTTGATAGATACATGGCTGCGATGGTGAATGAGGCGGCTAAAGTGGTTGAAGAAGGCATTGCGCTTCGTCCGCTGGACGTGGATATGACGCTGATTTATGGTTACGGTTTCCCGCGCTGGCGTGGCGGACCTATGCAGTATGCCGATCAGGTGGGTCTTGATAAAATTCTGAACAATATCAAAGAGTACGCTAGGGATGATGCCTACTTCTGGCAGCCAGCTAAGCTGTTGGAAGAGCTGGTTTCCACTGGCAAAACCTTTGGTGATCTCAATGCTGAGGGCGGGAATAACAGTGTGAAGAAAGTCAGCGAGAAAGCTTGATTTTCTTCAGTTGCGTTGCCATCTCTCCTTGGTGTAGCTTTTTGCTAACCTGAGGAGAGACGACGATGAGATACTTGGAGTACATAACTGGAAGAGTTATTGCGCTGTTGTTTGCAGTAGCCCTTTTGGCATTTATCCTCCTCGTCATCGGATTCGCTTCTGGCCTGATGTTAGCCATCATGGCCATTACTATCCCCCTTGTTCTTCTCAAATTCCTGTTTGGGAAAAACAAGCCTAAGGTCACTTACCACTACGAGCGTAAGGACCGGTAGAGCTGCTTGGCTTTTTAAGTGTCTGCATTTCTACTGCATCACATAGCGTTTATACAAAAAATACGCAGATCTCTCCGTTTGCGCTCGCCGCATTGATACCGGCCGCAAGCATGGCAACAGAAATGCCGCCCATGAGTGACGCGCGAAGTGCGTGCATTGAAAATCCCCTGTCAGATTAGTGCCCGTGATTAGATTGCCTGTTTGGTAGGGGGGACGCGTTGCAGTTGGATGAACGATTTTTGAAGCTTTCATGACGGGGTGAAAAACGTCAATTCTTTCAGTGCTCAGGGTGTTGATGGCTCGATTCCGTCAATGGCATCTATGAAGGGTTGTTTTGGTTTTAAGGCAAAACCTGTCTCTGTGAGGTTTGATGATTTGATACGATCACAGCGGAACGTGCGGACTGCATCGCGGAGATGATCCCATGCCATGACGTACCAGACTGGATAGCTGAGGAAGAGGTAGTGGGGCTCAATGGTGCGCTTTGAAGTGTTGCCGTTCTGATCACTGTAGGAAATTTCCACGCACTTGCTCATGAGGAAAGCCTCGTTGATGGGGCTCATGGCTTCGTTGTCTATGTCCTCAAACGAGCCGTAGACAGTGATGGAGGCTGTTTCTCCGATCCATAGGCGGGATTTGAGCGTATCAACGCGGGAACGAAGTTCAGGGGAGAGTGACGCGATGAGCTTGCGGCGAATGGGTTTGAGGTTTGCCAGCAGGAGCGGGGAGTGCATGTTTTCTGCAATCGCGAGGCTGATGAGGAGGTCGATGGCCTCTTTATACTCTAACTTGAGACGGCCTATCCCCCATCTGGATTGAAGACGAATTCCGCCGCCACGACCTTTATCCGCCTCAATGGGCAGGCCACGTTCTCGCAGTAGCTCAAGGTCCCGGAACAGAGTTCTCTGTGAAACTCTGAGTTCTTTCGCCAATTCCTGAGTTGTCAGGCATTCACCAGATTTCAGGAGAGCTTCAATTTGTTCTAGCCTTGCAAGGCGTTCCCAAGCTGTCGCTCTGGTTGTCCCACTGTGTTTTCCTGCCATCAAACAAATATGACGTTAAATGACATATATGTCCATAAACAGAGTGCATAGACATTTTGAAGGAAAGAATAATGACTGACCAAGTGATTGAATTCGCACCGTTTCATCTCTCACCGGATTATAGTGAGAGCGACCTTCTTGCCGCTTCCAATCGGTTTCAGGAGGAGTTTCTGAATGGGTTTGAAGGGTTTGTGCGTCGTACCTTGGTAAAGCATGCAGATGGGGCTTATGCGGATATTGTGACATGGGCAAATGACGCGGCGAGCAAAGAAGCAGTTGCTTCTGCCGGCAATCATGAAGCAGGGCAGGCATACTTCTCTCTTCTCGATGTATCCAAGGAGCATGCTCCGCGCAAAGCAGGTACTATGGAGTTTTTCAGCGTGGTAGGCACTTATGGATGAGCCGTTCAAAGAGGTCTTTAATAGACCTGCGCTTGAGCGGATGGCGGTTGCATTAGCAACCGCTTATCCCCGTTTTGAGGCAGTAAGATTTTTGGATCTTGCCAGTGCGGGGCTTTCTGATCTTGAGCTGAAAGAGCGCTCGCTTCACATCAGTAAAGCGCTCAAGGAAACGCTGCCCTCTGCCTTTCCTGAAGTGGTTGAGATTATGCTCTCTTCGTTGGGCGGTGCCTATCCAGTTGATGGTGAGATAGATGAGCGGAATGAAGTTGGTCTTAGCGGCTTTATAGTTATGCCCTTCACTGATTATGTGATGTTGCATGGGCTGGAGCATTTCGATCTCTCATTAGCTGCCCTTAAAAACATGACCAGTCGCTTCTCTGGTGAGTTTGCGATTCGTGCCTTTCTTGAGGGGAATCGAGACCGAACGCTGGAGTTGCTTTCTGAGTGGTGCGACCATGAGGATAAGCATGTCCGCCGGTTGGTATCAGAAGGGAGCCGTCCACGATTGCCATGGGCGCCGCAGTTGAAGCAGTTTATGGCTGATCCTTCGTATACTCTGCCGTTTCTTGAGCGTTTGAAGGATGACCCTTCCGAGTATGTCCGGCGGTCTGTTGCAAACCATCTGAACGATATTTCCAAGGATCACCCGGATGTTGTGGCAGATGTCTGCGCAAAATGGCTGGAGGGTGCATCTAAGGAACGGGTGAAGCTGGTTCGTCATGCTCTGCGCAGCAACATCAAGGCGGCACATCAACCTACGCTGAAGGCGCTTGGTTATGACTGTGAGGGGATAAGTGTTGCACGCCCATGGGTACAAAGTGAGCCTTTGATTTATGGCGGGGCTCTCAGGTTCGGGATTGAGTTGGTCAATGACACTGCTGCGTCTCGTGACTACATGCTCGACTTCATTATCTACCATCAGAAGGCGAACGGGAAATTGGCACCTAAGGTATTCAAATGGCGGAAGGGAAAGCTTGAAGCGGGGCAGATGCTACGAGTTGATGGGAAACACAGCATTCGGCCAATAACCACACGCAAGTATTACGCTGGTGAACACAAAGTCTGCGCGCTTCTCAATGGTGTTGAACATCCGATGGGAGACTTTGAACTTGTGATGGAGACTGAAGAGCTGGCCTTGTGACCAGCTCGTAACCCTTTGAGAAATATGTCTTAGCGGTGATTGGAAAGTCGTGGACGTGCGCCGTTTGCGATCTTTCGCAGTCCCTTGAAATCCAGGATTCCGATTTTGTGTTTGCCGATGAGCTTAATGGCTTTCTCTTTTTCCAGCGCCTTCAAGACACGACTAACGGTTTCGGCACGGAGACCGAGATAGTCGGCGATTGACTGTCTGGAGATTGGAAGCGCGAACTCTTCAACAAATGTCGGAATACTCATGCGATTGCGCAGCTCGAAAATGAATGAGGCCATCCGCTCTGTTGGTGTTTTCTTACCAAGGTCTGAGGAATGGTCAAATTGCTGGTGCATGATATCGGTAGACCGACGCCAATAGATGCGGCGCAGGTTGGAATCCAACATGAGCAACTCTTCAAAAACGTTGCGTGGAACGAGTTTGACAGAAGCGGGCGCCAAAGCAACGACTTCACCAGATGCGTGGCGGTCTGCTCTGTTCATGTCCAGATACTCACCCGGAAAGCGCAATGTCAGCAAAGACCGGCGTCCGTCGCTCAAATGGCTCTCTACAGCGATCACACCAGTGAGAACAGCAAACACGATAGGCTCTGAAAAATCCTCAGGTGCGAACTGATCGCCTTCGTCTAAATCAATGATGCGGGCTGCGCGTAATTCTGCCTTGTCAAAATGCAATTGCATAGGGCGGCAGATACACTCTTCGCCCCGAAAGCCGCAGGTTTTCTGAACACATTCAAAAGAGATATTGTCGAGAGTTGACTCAATCTTTGGAGGGGTCGTCCCCGTCATGCGTTAAGCTCCCCGCTTAATTACGTGAATTGGCGTAAGGTCCCGCCCGGTAATAGACATTGATTTAAATCAATATTCCAAAGATTAGTTTTATTCAACATTTTGTTACTGGATGACTTGTGAAAAATATCATTCCTTAGAACCCTTATACCCAAACCGTGATTGCAATCAATGAATGCCTCCCAAGGGCTATGCATTAGTGCTCATTATTCGGGGTTAGGTCTCGCTTGATAATGAGTCAGGTTTGAACCAACCTAGCAAACTGGGGGTAATAATGCGCCTTCTCGTCGGTATGTCGATTGCTTTAATGACGAGCACTACGGCATTCGCAACAGAATTAGGGCCTGTTGCAAAAATTGAGCAGAATTCTGCTCTCGTTGAACTGGGAAAACGTCTATTTTATGATAGCCGTTTGTCTGGTGATACAAACCTTAGCTGTTCCACTTGTCACGACCCAGCGATGGGTTTCACTGATGGTGAAAAGCTTTCAACTGCATATTCTGGTTCAGAGGGTTTCCGCAATACGCCAACACTGGCGAACGTCGGACACCGGGCAGCCTGGATGCATGATGGTCGTTTGGGTACAAACCTGAATGATGTGTCTCGTGGTATGATCACTGAGACTTACATCATGAACATGGATATGCGTGTAATGCAGGAACGCCTGAAACAGGATCCTGTTTACGTTGAAATGTTTGAAGTAGCGGGTAAGGGCGTACCATCAAATGGTGGTGCGCGCGGTGCTTTGGAAGCGTTCTTGAAGTCTATTACTTCAACCGGGTCTGCTTTCGATAAGGGTGAATTGAGCGTCTCTGAAAAACGAGGGTACGAGCTCTTCACCGGTAAAGCCGGGTGTTCTTCCTGTCACTCTGGTAATCGCTTCACAGATGATCAGCCATATAATATCGGTGTTCCAAATAACCCTGATATCTGGTCTGATCCGATGCGCCATCAGACTTATATAACCTACGCGAAATTCATGGGTGTAAACAACTACATGAACTTGCGTGAAGATCAGGGTGCGTTCATCCGGGATCATAAAGAAGAGAACAAGCGTTCCTTCATGACCCCTACTCTTCGTGAGCTGATCTACACCGCGCCTTACATGCACAATGGCATGCTGGCCACCCTTGAAGATGTCGTTGACTTCTACAATCGGGGCGGTGGTGAAGACGCCAACAAAGATGCACGCATTAAGCCTCTCGCTCTTAAAAATGACGAGAAAGCTGATCTGGTTGCATTCTTAAAGTCACTGTCAGGCGACAGCTTTGATACTCCTGAATATGTTTGGACAGCCGACGATTACTCTTATGAGTTGATCGAAGACTGGAAAAACAAGAAGAATTAGGGGGCTGCTATGATTAATTCTATTGTTAAGACAGTTCGCACAGTCACCCTTGCAGGCGTTTCGATTGCCGTGATGACTGCAGCAGCAACTGCTACTGAACGTCCTACGGATCTGGCACCATTAGGTGATCCTCCGATCCCTGCAGATAACCCAATGTCCGCTGAAAAGACGGAACTTGGCAAACTGTTGTTCTTTGATCCACGTCTGTCCGGTAACGGCGCAATGCCATGCTCTGCATGTCACCTGCCTGAAACTGGTTGGGATTTCCCAGACAAGATCTCTCTGGGCTACCCGGGCACAACACACTGGCGTAACTCACCAACCATCATGAACACTGCTTACTACGGTAACTTGTTCTGGACTGGTGTTTCCAAGTCTTTGGAAGCTGAAGCCCGCACCGCTGCTCGTGGTGGTGTTGCTGGTAATGGTGAAGACGATATGATGGAAACGCGTCTTGCGTTTGTTCCTGAATACCGTGAACGCTTTAAAGATGTGTTTGGCACCGAGTATCCACGTATTCGTGATGCCTACATGGCGATTGCTGCGTTTGAGCGTACGATCATTCAGAAAGACACTCCGTTCGACAACTACATGCGCGGCGATGATGATGCACTGAGTGCAGAGCAGAAGCGCGGTATGGAGCTGTTCACCGGTAAGGCTGAATGTTCTACCTGTCACAGTGGTGCGCTTGTTTCTAATCAGAAGTACTACAATCTGGGCGTTCCGGCGTACGATGGTTGGGAAACTGACGAAATTGCACAAATCTCATTCCGCTTTGAGCTGTACGCAAAAGGCTCGACGGAAGAGAATTATCGCAAGTGGAAGGATGATCCGGGCCTTTACTTCGTAACGAAGGAAAAAGCTGACCTCGGTAAGTTCCGTGTGCCATCTCTGCGCTACACCAAGTACACCGCTCCTTACATGCACAACGGCATGCTGGAAACTCTGGAAGATGTAGTTGAATTCTACAATCAGGGTGGTGGCACTAACGAGTTCTCTAAAAACAAATCCAAACTGCTTAAGCCTCTCAACCTGAATGAGAAGGAAAAGGCTGATCTGGTCGCGTTTGTTGAGAGCTTCTCTGGTGAGCGATTTGTAATGGAAGTGCCTGATATTCCTGAATATGAGCCGCTTCCGGTTGAAACGAATTAAGAGGAGATGGAGATGACACATCAACCGAAGTCCGTCTCTCCTGAGATGATTGAGGTCGTTAACGGCCCTGAGGAAATTGCTAAGACTGGCAAGCGTTGTGTAATGACACGCCGTCAGTTCCTGCTGACCTCCGGTATCTCAACCTTTACGGTTATGGTGGCTCTTAAGTCTGGTCCTTCGTCTGCGAAGGTGCCAGCAATGGTCTCCACCTATGAGCGTAAGTTCATTTGTAAGCTTTCAGAATTGAAAGTCGATGAGCCGCTCGACTTCACCTATCCGGATGAAGGCGCTTACGCCGAATCTATGATTGTGAAGCTGGGTAAAGAAGCTGGTGGTGGCATTGGTGCAGACAAGGACATTGTAGCGTTTAACTACACTTGTACGCACCAGGGCGGCCCGCTTCAGGGTACATATCAAAAAAGCGATAAAGCGCTGGGCCCTTGCCCCTTGCATTTGACCACTTTTGATCTGACCCGTCACGGCATCTTCATTTCTGGTCAAGCTTACCAGAGTCTGCCACAGGTCCTGCTCGAAGTTGACGGTGACGATGTTTACGCCGTTGGCATGTTTGGTCTGATTTATGGCCGCTACGACAATCTCAAGGGCTGAGGAGGGGAAATACCATGTCAACTCCCTACTATATTCCCGATACAAACATCCCTCTGCCACCGGTAGATGCTGATGTTTTGACTACGGCTTGCGATTATTGCATCGTGGCTTGTGGTTACAAGATCTACCGCTGGCCTGTTAAGGCTGGTAAAGTTGGTGGCCCTAAAGCTGAAGAAAATGCTTTCGGTGCTGACTTCCCGGTTGATCCGTTGGGTGCGTGGGTTGCTCCTAACCAGTACAATATTGTGCTGCACAAGGGCGAACCACACCACGTCATTATCATTCCTGATAAGGACACCAAACACGTCAACGTCAATGGTAACTCCTCCATTCGTGGTGGTGCACTGGCGAAGAAGGTTTACAACCCTCAGACACCTACTCGGGACCGTCTGAAGTCGCCAATGATCCGTATGTTCGGCACTTTGATGCCTGTCACATGGGATCTTGCACTGGAAGTTGCTGCTGAAGTTGGTAAGTACACCATCAAAAAGCATGGCGAGAATGCCTTCTGTGTGAAGACTTTCTCCTACGGCTACATGGAGAACACCTACGCGATCTCCAAGTACGCGCTGCGTTCTGTTAACACCGCAAACTTCACGTTCCACGACACGCCGTCTGATGTAACATCTACACCGGGCTTCCGTGATGCAGGTTTCGATAACTTCGGTCCATCCTATCAGGATTGGAAAGATGCCGAGACACTGCTGATTTGTGGTACTGATCCATACGAGTCCAAAACCATTCTGTTTACTGACTGGATCATGCCAGCCATTCAGAACGGTCAGAAGGCTATCTTCATGATCCCGCGCCGGACTGCTGGTGTGGCTTATGCAGAGAAGAATGGTGGTTTGTGGCTCGACATCCAGCCTGGTACTGACCTTCTCGTTGTGAATGCGATTGCTCGTGTGATCGTTGAAAACGGTTGGCAGGATGCTGAATGGATTCGTGACTGGGTCAACAACAAGTGGGAAAGCTCCTCAGGCTTCGGTCAGGGTACGCGTAACACTCCTTGGCAGTGGCGTACGACTTGGGGCAAATTCCAGACCAATGGCTTTGATGACTTCGTCAAATGGCTGATGGCTCAGGATGAGTTTGAACCAACTGCTGCCGCTGAAACTGCACAGATCGATGTAGAGAAGATCTACAAGGCTGCTGAGTGGATGGCTAAACCTCGTGAAGATGGGTCTCGTCCTAAGACATCCATCATGATCGAGAAAGGCTTCTACTGGTCCAACAACACGGGTAACACCAATGCGATTTCTTCGCTTGGTATTATCAGTGGCTGTGGCGGTCGCCCAGGTCAGGTTATTGGCCGTGCAGGTGGTCACCAACGTGGTGGCTTGAAGGGTGGTTCATACCCACGCAACAAGTCTCCTGAGAAGCTTCCAGGTCGTCGTCGTCGCGCTATGGATACCGACCGGTATCTGATGAGTGGTCACACCCGCTTTGCGCACGTGATTGGGACTACATGGATTCAAGCCATGTGTGGTTCCCAGTCTCTGGCTGCTAAATTCGAAGAACTGACTGTGCAAAATCCGCATCAGATCCGTTCTTACGACAAGCAGACTATCATCGACACACTGAAAGCTCGCGTTGACAGTGGTGGTATGGTTGTCGTGAACCAGGATATCTACCTTGTAGATCCGATTGGTGCACGCTACGCAGACATCGTCTTCCCAGCTTCTGGTTGGGGTGAAGAGGACTTCACCCGTGCAAACGGTGAGCGCCGCCTGCGCCTGTATCCAAAATTCTACGATGCTCCGGGTGAGGCTAAGCCTGACTGGTGGATCGTTGCAAATCTTGCGAAGAAAATGGGCTTCAAAGGGTACGATTGGAAAAATTCCAATGAAGTACTCGAAGAAGCTGCTCGCTTCTCTCGTGGTAGCCGTAAAGACTTCTTCATGGTCAAGGTTGCTGCGCAGAAAGAGGGCAAAACTCTTCACCAGAAGTTTGCTGAATTTGGAACCGACGGTATTCAGGGCCCGGTTGTTATGTTGGAAGATGGAACCCTTGAGGGAACCAAGCGCCTGCACGACACCACTCGTGAACTGCCTGAAACAGGTCCAGACGGATACAACCGCTTTAACAAAAAGCTCACTCACTTTAATTCCCAAACGGGTAAGTGTAACATCCAGAAAAGCCCTTGGAGCTTGTTCTCCGATTACTGGGCATGGATGAAGCCGAAAGAGGACGAGCTTTGGGTTACTGCCGGTCGTATTAACGAACGTTGGCAGTCTGGTTATGATGACCGTCGTCGTCCATACATCGTACAGCGCTGGCCTGAAAACTGGGTAGAAATCCACCCGGAAGATGCAGCTGAGCGCGGTATTGAAAGCGGTGACTACGTGATGCTCTACTCTGACCGTATTCCGGTTCAGACAGACACCACTGTTGGCGTGGAAGGTGATGACTTTACCTTTACCAAGCTGATGGAAGCTGGCCATATTGACATGACTGAAGCAGCAGTTACGGCGGTAGCAATTGTTACCCCTGCGCTGAAGAAGGGCATGCTCTACATGGACTTCTTGCATACTGCTCAGCCAGCGAACGCGCTTTCTGGACGTGTGGTTGATTGGATCAGCGGAAACTATAACTACAAGATGGGCGTTGGCCGGGTCAAAAAGATCGGGACATCCCCATACAAGAATAGCTTCCGCTCTATGTCTTTCGCACGACGCGATATTGCATAGGAAATCTGGAACTGGCGGGATATTTCCGCCAGTTCTTCTTCCGTTTGTGCAAAGGGGCTTGCCAAGCAGGCCCTTTTGCAGAAGTGGACTTGAGGAGAAAAGCCAATCATGACGGTTTCCACCATCCGTTTGGGTCAGGGTTTTGCTGTTGAGCAAACTGAAGCTACTGAAAAACTTGTCAAAATTCTGTGTGAGTTACTTGCTAATGGCGAAGAGCGTGAAAAGTGCCTATCCGCTCAAGCTCTTGGAAAATTTGGCAGTTCTGCTGCGCGGACAGCGCTAGCAGATGCGTTGCGTGATGACGATGAAGATGTTCGTGGTGATGCGATTGAAGCAATCGTCAATGCACGCGCTGGTCTTGATGCGCAGGTTCTGTTGTGGAGCCTGCAGAACGATCCGGTTCTTGAGGTGAAGCTATCAGCAATTGAAGGACTGGCGATTGCTGGTGGTTCGTTGGCTGAAGAATGGCTAACCAAGCTTGCCAAAGATCGCTGTGAAGATGATGTCGCGTGGGATGGGAACGGAGCAGAATGGGATGATTGGCTGGATGTCCAGCGTAAGTCCATGCTCGCTCTTGGAACATTGAAGTGCGAAGCTGCATCTGCGGTTCTGTTGGAAACTGCACGCGATCCGTTTGGTCAGGAAGTTTGGCCTGAAGTGACCATGGCGCTTTCTGAGATGGGTGTTACAGGTCTGTTAGAGCTGGCGACACTTGCAACAGATGCTTCTGCACGTGTGCGGGAACATACAGCGCGTGCTCTGGTTTTGGCTAGGGATGAGCGGGCAGGGGACATCCTGCGGGTTCTGTTTGCGGATGCAGATCCTGATGTGCGGGTTGTTGCTGCAGAAGTGCTTATTGAACGTGGTGGGGAAGCTGATCTGGCGGTTCTGCTTGCTGACAGTGAACCACAGATGCGCCGACTTGCGTTGAAAAACCCAGAAAACATTTCCTATTCCAAGCTGGAAGCTGTGGCGTTTGAGGACGAAGAAGAAACTCTTCGTGTTATGGCGCTGGGCCGACTGGCAGAGATCGAGATATCTAATCCAGAAGAGCTGATTGAGCGCGTTGAGCGTTCTGTGCGCGGCGCAAGTGATATGTTTATCGCTGCTCTGGTTCCTGTGCTTGGCAAGTTGGAAGATGAAGCAGCTGCGGAGCTCTTGAAGGAGATCTCGACACAGCGCAAAGATCCAATCGTAGCGAAGGCCTTCATCGTGTTGCATGGCATCAAGCCAAGTGTTGAAGGGCTGGAGCTGCTGCTAGATCATGTCACAAGTTCAGAGCAGGAGATCCGTCTTGCCGCCCTGAATTCATTGGCAAAACTGGCAGAAGGTGAAGGTGATATTGCCGATAATGCAGCTGTCCAACTGGTTTGGGCTGTTTCTGGTAAGTTGATGCCTGAAGCGCATGAGCAGGACATCCTTGATAGTGCCAAGGAAAAAGATGCCTCTGCCCTTGGTAACAACGGTAAAGGCAACGATAAACCTCCACGTGTCCAACTCGACCGTGAAGGTAATATTGTTGAGCCAAGCGTTGCAGAAGAGGTTGTTGACGCACCTGAGATTGAAGCCGAAGTTCCCGCAGACACCGATAATTTGTCGACAGAGACTTTGCTCGTAGATGCAATTGAAAGTGCTGAGGATCTCCCGGAAAGCGTCGCGGCTTTCCCAGGATCTACACTTGGTGCGATCTTGAACACCGAGGAAGAAATTGCAAAGCTTGCGGAAGAGCCTGTTGAACTCGGCAAGAAGGATATGCATTTCCTAGAACTTGCCAATGAGACCATTGAGAAAAAGCGCGTTATTCCAGGTCGCCCTGATGATCCAGCTTTGGATATTCGCTTACTTGCGTTGCGTATCTGTGGTGGTGCAAAACGTCCTGAGCTGATCGACGGGATGGTGACAGCTCTTTCTGACCGTGAGATGCAGGTTCGGTTTGCTGCCAGTCAGAGTCTCGTACACTTGACCAAGAACGGCCTGACGCTCTCTGAAGATGCTGTAAAGCATATTCTGGAACTGCCTCCGGAAAATGACAATTCCGTGCGTGCTATGCGAGTTGAGTTGCTTGGTCGCTCCGAGAATGCTGATGCGGAAAAGTTTGTTCAAGCAGCGCTGAAGGACAAGAGTGATGGAGTTGCAGCATCTGCGCTGAGTGCTCTCGCTGGCAAGCAAGGCGGCGTAGTTGATATTCGCGGTTACCTCAAAAACCCGCGCCGTCGCTTGCGTGTAACAGCATTGGATTTGATGGGAAAAAGCCCTGACTTTGATGCTTTGAATGATATCTTTGATGCTGCTCAGATGGAGGGCGGTGTGCTCATTCCAAGTGCAGCGGCTTGCCTGCGTTGTCATTCTCCAGAGAAAGTTCTTGGCGCTTTTGAGCAATGGCTGGGTGGTGACATCTCACGGAAATTGGCAGCTTTGGAAGTTCTAAATAAATATGTCGTTTAAGAGTGTTTTGCTCGATCACGATAAATCCATGAGTTGAACTGGTAATTGGTATTTATCTGGTTCGGTTTTAGTTATATGAAAACCTGCTGGCGTTTGCTGGCAGGTTTTTTCTTTTGTTGAGGGGCATCATGCGTTCAAAAACACTTTCCTCTGGTTATCCGATGCCGATGCTCGGCCTTGGCACCGTTAAGTTTGGAGAAGGTAAAACCTATCCAGCGATCCGTGCTGCCCTAAAAGCCGGATACCGCCACATTGACTGTGCGATGCTTTATGGAAATGAAGCGGAAATAGGGGCTGCACTTGCTGATGCTATGAAAGAAGATGGCATTAAGCGCGGTGACTTGTTTGTAACGTCAAAACTTTGGAACAGCTTCCACAAACCTGAGGATGTTCGCGGTGCATTGGAACATGCGCTGAACGATCTGCAGCTTGATTACCTCGACCTTTACCTGATGCATTGGCCTGTTGCGCTGAAGGCGGGGATTCATAAACCTCAAAAAGCAGAGGATTATTACTCGTTGGATGAGGTTCCTCTCAAAGACACGTGGCATGCGCTTGAAGAATGTTTTGACGAGGGATTAGCGCGCTCTATCGGTGTTTCCAACTTTAGTCCGAAAAAACTGGAAGAACTGATTTTGGATGCGCGGGTTACTCCTGCAGTCAATCAGGTTGAACTTCATCCGTTCCTTCAGCAAAATGATCTGCGCTCGTATTGCTTGCAGCACAACATTGCTGTGACAGCCTACGCGCCGTTGGGACGCGGTATTCCTGCAGATCTGACAGAAGACCAGAAGAAGGACGTACTGCTGGTTCATCCAATGATTGAGGAGATCGCGCAGAAGCACGGGGCGACGACAGCACAAGTCCTGCTGAAGTGGGCTATTCAGAACAACGTTATTGTGGTTCCGAAGTCAGGCAGTGAAAAGCGCTTGGCCCAGAACCTGGCGACGATGGATTATCTGCTGGATGAACATGACATGTCGCAGATCGAACAACTCGATCGCAATCATCGGTTCGTGCCAGGTGAGGAGTGCTTCTTGCCGGGAAGCCCATACACCTGGGAAAACCTATGGGATGAGCCTCGTCCGACTTGAATGCGGGTTAAAGCTTAAATGTTGAGGAGTCGCGAACTAACAAATGCGGCTCCAATCTCTGTGTTTTTGGTGCAGATGCATCGCCTTCCAGTCTCTTGATCAAGAGATTGGCAACGTCCTTACCGATTTTTCTTGGGTACATCTCCACTGATGAAAGTGGAGGTGTCCAAGCCTCGCCTTCGGGCAGATTGTCAAAGCCGACAAGCGCAAGATCTTCTCCGATCACCCTGCCTGCTTTTTTCAGTTCTGCTGCCGCGCCGACAGAAACGTGATCGTTGTGGCATAGCAGTGCGGTAAACTCGATTTGATTTTCAATCAGTTCGAGCGCTGACTGACGTCCACATTCCCGACTGACCCCATTGAGTAATATTGTGATGTCGTCCTCTGGAATTGCTGCAGCTTGGAGCGTTTCCCAAAAGCCGCGCTTTCGCTCGCGTCCCGGCATCGTATCTTGCAAGCTGGCGATCATTGCGAATTTCCGGTGCCCCTGTTCCAGTAAATGCCTGGTTGCCATTTGAGCACCGAGGTAGTTGTTGGAGCCGATGTAATCCAACGTCAGGCCTTCAATTTCCCGGCTAAACGTGATCACTGGGATTTCTCTTGTGCAGGCAACATCAAAATCAGAGCGGCTGGAACCGGCGCTCGGGCTGATGGCGATACCGGCAACTCCATGGCCGATAACTTCTTCCATGAGGGTTTGTTGGCGGGTTCTGTCTTCTCCAATATTAGCGATGATGGACAGATAGCCATGACTGGAGAGTTCAGCTTCGAATGTTGTCGAGAATTCAGCATAAAATGGCACGGAAATATCGGGCAGAAGAACGCCGATCAAACGAGAGCGCCCTGATCTGAGTTTTGCAGCGTTGTAATCTCGAACAAACCCGAGGTCACGCATCGCTTTTTTGACGCGCGCCTTCGTTTCCTCGGTCATTCGGCCAGTGTCATTTATGGTATTTGAAACTGTTGCAACAGAAACACCTGCTGCTTTTGCAATATCTGAAGCTGTGACTTTAGATTTCTTTAAAGACATGAATTTACTTTATGTATCAAATGCATTTTTTCCAAATAAGTTTGACATTAGAATTTGGAATTTTGCGCAATAATTCTATTTTATTTAGGTAAATTTGAATGAAGTAGAAGTTTTTAAAAAATTTAACTGGCTAAATACTTCTCGTTTTTGATGCCAAGATGAAATGTTTTCAATTACTTGTCTGCCCATCTCAAGTCTGGTTTCTATAGTGGCACTTGCGAGATGCGGCGTGAGAGTTGTGTAGGGCGATGAAATCAGTTCATTGGGCACATTGGGCTCATCCGGGAATACATCCAATGCTGCCGCGCCCAATTTTCTTGCTTCAAGTGCAGAAATTAGATGTTGAGTATTTATGAGCGAACCGCGAGCAATATTAATGAGTAAGCCGGTACGGCCAAGTGCTTCTAAGACATTAATATCTATAATATTTTTCGTTGTTGGATTGCCAGAGGCGGCCAAGACCAAAACATCTGACTCCGCTGCAAGTTCCAAAGGAGTGGATCGGTAACCTCCATCACGCTTATCGTTTTGGCTGCGGTCACAATACAGAACCCTCATATCGAAAGCATCACGCATGATTTTGGCCACTCTTTGGCCTACGCGTCCGTACCCCAAAATACCCAAGGTTTTTCCACGCAGACTTTGGCCGATACCCAACTTGCCCTCAAGCCATTTGCCTTGGCGGATAAAGCTATCACCTTCCGCAACTCTGCGCGTAGAGGCCAGTGCCAAGGCTACTGCATGGTCTGCAACTGCGTCTGTCAACGCATCAGGAGTAGTTGTCACTTTAATACCCCGACTCTTGGCTTGATCGAGATCGATTTTATCGAACCCCACTCCATACACCGTGATGAGTTCGAGGTTAGGAAGGGCGGCCATTAAATCGCCGTCCAAACCTATGTCACCTTTGGTTGCCACCACGCGGATCCGAGGTAAAATTTGTGAGAGTAGATCTTCATCTTCACGGATCTGCCAGTACTTGAAGAGAGCAAAGCGGTCCTGCAATTCCACATTGATCTCGTCAGGCGCGTAAGGACTAAGTTGAAGAACGTCTATCATGAAGGACTCGTCAGCAGGTTACAGGACTATCTGCGTTGAAGATGCTGCATATTGCAGGAAACAACCAGCGCAGAGTTCTATGCCTGACCGATATATGCGGACAACCCCCTGCTTTTCGACACGTAAGATTGCGGCTACCGGCCGAGTGGTTTGGTGGGAACTAGATAAGTGTGAAGATCAGATAGAATGCACCGGCTAGAATGCTGGTGACGATCAATGTGCCCCCAATGTCAGCCGCACCGCTCTGGATTGCCTTGTAAGGAAGTTGGCGCATGATAACTCCTTCCTGGTGTTTATGGACTCACCCCGAAACCATAGAGATATATTAGGCGTGATCTTTATAAATAAGCAGACTACATAATGTCGCAGTTTGATTAGAAGACACGGTTGTTCGCTTATAGTTCGATGCCTCCATGTCTTTCAACATACTGTTATTATTGGTATTAATTCAAGTTTCTGTCCCAAAATCCCGGAAAAACCCTTGTTAGGGTGGCAAGCTTGTTAGCTATCAGTTGCTGTTGTAAAATAACTCCGGAAAATAGCCTGCAAAGAGCTTAAGAATAACAAAAAAATTGGAGTGCGAGCGGTGGCCCGTCCAGCAAATCTCTCAAACGCCGTCTATGGCAAGATGAAGGGAGCGGTTGACTCTGGGGAATTTCCTGAAGGGTTGAAGCTGCCTACAGAAAATGCGTTATGCGAGCGGTATAGTGTGTCCAGACCTGTTGTGCGTGGTGCGATGGAACGCATGCGTAAAGAGGGGTACATTAAGACCATTCGCGGGTCCGGCAGTTTTGTAATTAAAGAACATGTTACACCAGCATCTTCAGTGCCGACCCTTGGTGAGTTTGCAATTTCGGGCATAGGGGATGTCATCCAATGCCAGGAAACGCGGATGGCTTTTGAGGGAGAGATGGCTGCACTTGCTGCGGAACGTTGGACTGCATCGGAAATGGATGAGCTTGACGCTGCTCTTGAGCAAATTCATAGTGGCGGACTAGATTCCGTAGGTACGATTGATGGCGACATGCGCTTTCATACGGCTGTCGTGAATGCAGCCAAGAATGATTATGCAGCAGCTGTTTATGGGCTGATGAAGCCGCAAATTTTGGTTGGGATGAATATGAGTAAGGGTCTCTACCCTCTACTTCCCGAGTTTGCGCGCCGTCATGGAATTGAAGAGCACAGAGCTATTCTTGATGCGATCAGAGCACGTGATGTGGAAGGCGCGCGCCGTGAAATGCGGAACCACATCGGTTTCTTTGGTGATCAGTTTAAATAGGAAAAGAGCTCGACGGTTATCCTACGAGCTCTTTTGATTTACTGCTTAAGAAACGCCTCGTTCTTTCATGAAGGTTTCAACCTGATTTCTGCGAGGGAGCGGGGCTATTGCGCCATATCCTAGTGTTGTCAGCGCTGCTGCGGCGTTCGCGTATTTCAGGCTGTCCTCAAGAGATTTGCCTTGAATGATGCTGCTGAAGAATGCACCTGAGAAGCAATCACCTGCGCCGGTTGCATCCAGAGCTTCGACTGGATTTCCTGCAACACGTTTGCGGTCAGTTGCGGTGGCATACATGGCACCGTCCTTGCCGAGCTTCAGGATGACAGTTTTGGAGCCCAGTTTGAGGTAAAAGTCACAAATTTCATCTGGGTCAGACAGGCCTGTGAGAACCTCTGCTTCATCCACACTTGGCATGATGAAATCAACCAGGCGAGCGGTTTCATGAATGACACCGCGGGCGCGGTTGAGATCCCAAAGCTTGAGACGCAAGTTAGTGTCAAAAGAACTCAGGGTTCCAGCTTCTGTCGCAATCTCTATGCTCTTGAATACGCTATCACATGAACTTGTTGAAATTGCCTGTGTAATTGCGGTGGTGTGGAGTAGTTTTGCATTCTGGATTGCCTCAACAGGTAGCTGATCTGGTGTGATAACTGAAGCTGCTGAGCCTTTTCTCGCGAAGCTGAAATGATGACCACGTTCATCGTGAGAAATAAAGTAGATCCCGGTAGGTGCGTTGGAGTTTCGTTCCACCAGATGGGTTTTGACGCCTTCGTTCTTCCAAAGATCAATGAACTTATCGCCGAATACGTCATCTCCCAGATGGGTGAGAATGGCTACATTTGCACCCTGACGGGCTGCGCAACAGGCAAAGTTAGAGCCATCTCCGCCAAAGCCGGATAAATAATTGGGGCCTGCTCCAGAGTATTCCTTTACCTGATTGAATTCGAACAGTGGTTCCCCAAAGCTGATGATTTCTGCGGTCATATTTGTCCTCAATGTTCAAGGCGGCTTGCGGCGGTAATCGTCGCCGGGAACAAACTTGCTCAACAAAATGCAGAGGCATATTCCGTTGTGCAGTCCGCCTTTATGGTCAGCATTCAATGCTCACAACCTGTTGGCTGAAAACCTAGTGGTTGAAGCAGGGTACGGGCAGTAGGGTTGTGCGTACTCTTTGTGTGGGAATACGGGAACAGATAATTGGTGAACCACTTTCTTGATACTCTCTGAGTATTGCCATGAGTTGGTTCCTCAGAGTTTCATTAATCCGGCTTCTGTGATTCATGTTACCGATTGGAATGTTTGCCAGTTTTACTAGTTTATATTTTTGAAGATGTAATTGGTCAACCAATATTGTGTGATCTGCCGGTCGCTCTGAGAATTAATGGTGCAAGGTGGTGTCGTTTGGTTGTTTGCCTTTATGGGGTGATTTAGGAGTACCGGGTAAAGAATTACTGGGAGGCGAGCGTGCTAGAGAGTGAACTGTTTCAGACTAAGAATATTGGCAGTATGCCGAAGGGCATTCGAAATACGATTTGTGACGTTCCGGGTGTTAAAGTTGGTCATGTAACGCTTACCGATGGTGATTGTCAGACCGGTGTAACAGCGATCACAGCTCATGATCAAAACCCGTATCATCTCCGTATCCGAGCGGCCTCTCATGTATTGAACGGTTATGGCAAGAGCACTGGCCTTGTGCAGCTTGAAGAGCTTGGTGAGCTGGAAACACCCATCGTGCTGACGAATACCCTGAGTGTGGGGGCCGTGAGTGAGGGCCTCGTTCGATACACAGTGGAGAAAACACCGGAAATAAAATCGAACTTAGCGACGATTAATCCGGTTGTCTTTGAATGCAATGATGCCTTCTTAAATGACATCACGGCTCTTTCTGTTCGCCCAAAACATGTTTCTCAAGCCCTCTCTTTGGCATCTGAAGAGTTTGAACAAGGTGCTGTTGGGGCTGGACGTGGGATGTCCTGCTTTGGGCTTAAGGGAGGAATAGGTAGCTCTTCCCGGCAAGTGAAGCTTGGCAAGTCTGTTTATCATCTTGGTGTTTTGGTTCTTTCCAACATGGGGCGCTTACCCGATTTTATCTGTGCTGGGCAGCACGTTGGGCCTGCGATTGAAGATGCTATCAAAGCTGACGTAGCCGGACCTGAAAAAGGGTCGATCATCATGATTGTTGGGACAGATCTTCCCTTGAGTGAACGGCAATTGACCAGAGTCGCGCGACGAACTTCTGTTGGACTTACGCGGACTGGCTCATTCCTTGGTCATGGGAGTGGGGATATAGCTTTGGCGTTTACAACAGCTGATCCTGTGGACATGAAAAGCCGGAAACGCACGCATTCAGTGGAACAACTGGATGAGCGTCGAATTGACAGGGTGTTTCGAGCCGTTTGTGAAGCTACAGAAGAGGCTATCGTGAATTCAATGTTGAATGCTGAGCGCGTGACCGGACGAGACGGAAATACGCGATTTGCACTGAGAGACATTGTTGCGACAATGGGGGCAAGTTAATGGGGGATGCAGATGAATAAACAAGAAATCAAACTGCTAGACGAAGCTTTTGGTCTGCCGGAAACCACCAAATGGGTATCTTTCGGCGAGGGGCACACCAACGAAACTTGGTTTGGAGAGCTTGAAGGAGAAGAACCAGTTGTTCTTCGTCGCTTTAATCCGAACCGTACTGAAGATCAGATTCTTTCTGAAATAAAGTGTTTAGACCTTTTACAAAACATGGTCGATTGCACGGTACCAAAGGCTCTTTATGGGGTCAATCAGCAACGTGTGACTGAGGTGGAAGGTGCACACTACAGCTTGTTCGAGTATATTGAAGGTGTAACGCCTGCTCTAGACGAGGCTGAAACTTGCACCTTAAGTGGACTAGCCCTTGCTAACCTTCACATCAAGCTTTGGGAGAGGCGTGATGAGTTTCGGTTTGCAGAGGAGGCCCGTCCCTGCGTTGACAAAAGCTCTCTGAAATCTGGGATGGTTCTTTCGTCTTCACTTGGGAAGATGGATGCTGCCAGCAGCCTCGATAGCAAATTTCTGTCGGTTCAATATTGGGCAGATATAGAGGCGGCCTTAAGCGCTGCTCTGACATCTCTGAGCGTTTTGGATGACACGAAGCATCTGGTACACGGAGATTTTGGCCCACCAAATGTTCTGGTGAATGAAAGTACTCGCGAGCTGGCAGGTATTCTGGATTGGGATGAATGCCGCTGGGATTTGCCTATCTACGATGTCGCGAGTGTTTACCCATTCCTTTGTGAAATTGATGATGCTCTTGGTGATGCGTTTGTAGATGCTTACTTCAAAGGCTTGCAGGGATCTTCCCATCCGCTTGCAGCCCGCAGTGATGAAGCACGCGCGCTTATGGGCGCGGTTCATTATGTGGCAACTTACAAAGAACTGGAGCTCATGGTGGACAACCACCTTGATGAGCCGGAGTACTTGGCGGAGCTGCTACAGCAGCTCGCCTAAGTTTTAGTAATGTAGTCTCTCACGGGTTCTATCCGTGAGAGAAACTTGGACCTGCATCAGACCATTTGATGTTGTTTTTATCCAAATAATTCAGCGCCTTGCGGATGTCTAAAAAGAGCTGATCTACTGCGTCGTGGGAAACTCCGTGGCGAACCATGATCCGTTGCACAACGGTTTCTTCCATATCTGCGGGGAGGGGGTAGGATGCGATTTGCCATCCACTCATGCGGACTCTCTCTGATAGATCGTAGAGCGTGTAATGGGCCTTATTTGGATTCTTGAGACGATAGCACACGCAAGGTAGAGCCCCTTTCCCATCGTACAGAACTTCCAGTTCAGGCAAGTCCTCCAGTTTTCCAGCGAGGTATTGAGCGTTCTCCGCACAGGCTAATTGGATCCCTCTGTAGCCAGCCCATCCCAAGCGCATGAAATTGTAGTACTGAATTACAATCTGACCACCCGGGCGAGAAAAGTTGAGGGCGAACGTTGGCATGTTGCCGCCTAGATAATCGACATTAAACACGAGATCCTTCGGAAGTTCGGCGTTATCGCGCCAAATCACCCAACCAACACCCAGTGGAGCCAGTCCGAATTTGTGACCAGAGGCGTTGATGGATTTAACGCGATCTAACCTAAAATCCCAAAGAAGCTCTGGGTGAAGGAAGGGCGCGACAAAGCCCCCTGATGCTGCATCTACGTGGACAGGGATATTCACGCCGGTTTCATTTTGCAGCTTGTCCAGTTCAGTGCAGATCTCTTTGACAGGCTCATAAACACCGGTAAACGTGACGCCCAACGTTGGCACAACACCGATAGTGTTTTCATCGACGTAATCTTTGAGCTGATCTGGCTGCATATGGAGTGAGCCCTCGCTAAGAGGTATCTGGCGAAGCTCAACATCGAAATACTTGGCAAACTTGTGCCAGCAAACCTGAACAGGACCACAGACGATATTAGGTTTATCGAAGGGCTTGCCCTCTTTCTTTCTGCGATCGCGCCAAGCCCACTTCAGCGCAAGCCCGCCCAGCATAGCTGCCTCAGAAGATCCAGTTGTTGAACAACCGATGGTTTCTTCTGCTTCTGGTGAATTCCAAAGGTTTGCTATTATATGAACGCAACGGGCTTCAATATCAGCAGTTTGCGGATATTCATCCTTATCGATCATGTTTTTGTCGATGCAATCTGCCATGAGTTTGTGAACTTCATCTTCCACCCAAGTGGTGCAAAACGTTGCGAGATTTTGTCTGGCATTGCCATCCAGATAAAGCTCATCCCTAACCAGATTATAGGCCTCTTCTGGAGCCATGCCAGTTTCTGGTATCTTGAATTTTGCCAAGCCTTCCACGGCGCGGGCAGTCGCGTAAATATCAGGGTTTGCGCAATTATTTGCTTTCCACAAAGGCATAGGCAGTGCTCCAAAATTGATTGCTCACAGCAGGTCTACCGCTTGCAGTTGAATTCCACGTAAGTTTTGCTCGTTCAATTTGGAGTGTCCTGTTGACCTTTTTAAGAAAACGGGGGCGTTTCCGGTCAGCTTCGTTTATTAGTCAGTTTTGTTGAATTAGTAATTATAGGTGGTCGGGAATGGATTGGTCTCCGCAGCAGGATGAGGCGCTTTCAGAAACAGCCCGTTGGCTTCGCTCTACTGGCGGATCACAAGTGTTTCGTTTATTCGGCTATGCAGGAACTGGCAAAACCACTCTTGCTCGCCATTTAGCTGAAGGCATTGACGGTGATGTCGCTTTTGGAGCGTTTACGGGTAAAGCTGCTCATGTGTTACGCCAAAAAGGGTGTGCAGACGCATCAACCATTCACTCGTTGATCTATCGACCTCGTGGCACGAAGAAAGACGAGGAAGACGATGATGATGGCCCACAGTTTGCAATTAATCGCGACAGCCCTGCTGCAAAAGTAGATCTGATCATCATTGATGAATGTTCTATGGTGGATGAAGAGCTGGGTCGCGATCTGCTTTCATTTGGCAAGAAGGTTCTGGTTCTGGGTGATCCGGCGCAGTTGCCGCCCGTTCGTGGTGGTGGTTATTTCACTGAGGTTGAGCCTGATATTATGCTCACCGAGGTGCATCGTCAGGCGAAAGACAACCCAATCGTGCGTATGTCTATGGATATTCGCGAGGGTGCGGAGTTGGATTTTGGTCAATATGGCGAGAGTTCTGTTATCTCCCGACGAGATATTGATAAGGAAATGATCCTCTCTGCCGATCAGGTGCTTGTTGGGACCAACAAAACACGCCGCTTGTACAACAATCGCATCCGTGAGCTGAAAGGCTTTACAACGCAAATGCCCGCTGTTGGCGATAAGTTGGTTTGCTTGCGGAACGACAAGACCAAAGGCCTGTTAAATGGCGGGTTGTGGAATGTGAAACGACTTCGCCCACCACGCGGTAACACTCTTCGGTTTGATGTGGAATCTGATGATGATTTTGCAAAGGCCGCCATTAAGGTAAAAGTGCTGCCTGCCATGTTTGAGGAGGGTGGAGATCAGCTGTCATATGCCATTCGCCGCCGGGCTGATGAATTCGACTACGGCTATGCGTTGACAGTCCACAAATCGCAGGGTTCTCAGTGGGATAATCTGGTTTTGTTTGACGAGAGCTGGGCGTTCCGCGAGCATAAGACACGCTGGCTTTACACTGCCGTCACCCGAGCAGCGAAGACAATTACCGTGGTGCGGTAGTTAACCCTCGAATTCTTAAATGCCGCTTTCTGTGAATGCGGTATTTTCTTTGTGCGTATTTTGGTATTTGTCCTAGTTTCGCCAGTTTGCGAGACCTAGTGTGGTCTCTTAGTTTTAACAGCATCACGAGTACTGAATGTCTGATCTGACCTCTGTTACCGTTTCATCTCCTGCCAAGAAGGCTGGTAAGATTCCTGCCGATGTGGCTCTTCGTATTTCCCAGAGAATTGCTGTAGAAATTGGATGCCAGCCGGGGCAGGTGAATGCGACGGTGCAGTTGCTGGATGAGGGGTCTACGGTTCCGTTTATTGCTCGCTATCGTAAAGAGGTGACGGGTGGTCTGGATGACACTCAGTTGCGTACTCTTGATGAGCGTCTTATCTACATGCGTGAGATGGAAGATCGCCGCAAAGCGATTGTTAAATCCATTGATGAGCAGGGCAAGTTAACGGATGAGCTTGCGAAACAGATTGCAGGTGCTGATAGCAAATCTACGCTCGAAGACCTTTATCTGCCATTCCGCAAGAAGCGTCGCACTAAGGCACAGATTGCACGTGAGGCCGGGCTTGAGCCGCTCTCTGATCTGCTGCTTGGTGATCCTAACAAAACACCGGAAAGTGAAGCTGCCAGCTTTGTAGATGCAGAGAAGGGCTTTGCAGATACCAAGGCCGTGCTTGATGGCGCACGTCAGATCCTAATGGAACGGTTCTCTGAGAATGCTCAGCTCGTCGGCAGGCTACGTGGTTACGTGGCTCGGCAAGGTGTTGTTGGCGCTTCCGTTGTTGCAGGTAAAGAGCAGGACGGCGCCAAGTTTTCTGATTACTTCACATACTCGGAAAACTGGAAGAACATTCCAAGCCACCGCGCGTTAGCCCTGCTACGTGGACGGAATGAAGGTATTCTGGCGCTGGACTTGAAGGTTGATGAAGACGATGTGTCAGCAGTTAAACCTGTTGAGCGGATGATTGCCGACGCTGCTGGTATTCAGAACAATGGTCGTTCCGCTGATAAATGGTTGTCTGATGTTGTTCGCTGGACATGGAAGGTCAAGATTGGGCTTCATGTTGAGCTGGATCTGATGGGTGAGTTGCGTGATCGTGCCGAAGAAGAATCCATCAAGGTTTTTGCTCGTAACCTGAAAGACTTGCTTCTTGCTGCGCCCGCTGGGCAACATGCTACGCTGGGCCTTGATCCCGGTATTCGGACTGGTGTTAAAGTTGCAGTAGTTGATGCCACGGGCAAACTGATTGATACCGCGACGATCTATCCGTTCCAGCCACGTAATGACATTCAGGGTTCTTTGGTGACACTGAAAGCGCTGGTTGCCAAACATCAGGTGAGCTTGATTGCTATTGGTAACGGGACTGCTAGTCGTGAAACGGATCGTCTGGCTGCCGATCTTTTGAAGGACATCCCGACAGAGTTCCGCCCAACTAAGGTGATGGTGAATGAGGCAGGTGCATCGGTTTATTCCGCTTCTGCCCTTGCCGCGAAAGAGATGCCGGATGTGGACGTGTCGCTTCGCGGTGCGGCTTCTATTGGCCGACGCTTGCAAGACCCACTGGCGGAACTGGTGAAGATCGAACCTAAATCCATCGGGGTTGGACAGTATCAGCATGATGTGAACCAGACTAAACTGGCGCGGTCACTGGACGGTGTTGTTGAAGACGCTGTGAACGCTGTTGGAGTTGATCTCAATACGGCATCTGCGCCGTTGCTCGCACACATCTCCGGCTTGTCCGACAGCCTTGCAAAAGCTGTTGTTGACTACCGGGATACGGTTGGAGCTTTCAAAAATCGCAGGGAATTGCTGAAAGTCGCACGGCTTGGTCCGAAAGCTTATGAACAGTGTGCTGGCTTCCTGCGTATCTCTGGCGGAACCAACCCGCTTGACGCATCGTCTGTTCACCCCGAAGCGTATCCTTTGGCGCAGAAGATCGTCAAAGCTTGCGGTCGCGATATACGCGAGATCATGGGTTCCACTGTTTTGGGTAATCTGGATCCGAAAGAGTTCACGGACGAGAAGTTTGGGTTGCCAACAGTGAAGGATATCTTTGCTGAATTGGAAAAGCCGGGTCGTGATCCTCGTCCTGAGTTTAAGACTGCCTCCTTCCAAGATGGTGTTGAGACTATTAAGGATCTTAAATCAGGCATGATGCTTGAAGGGACAGTTACGAATGTGACTAACTTCGGAGCCTTCGTTGATATCGGCGTGCATCAGGATGGTTTGGTTCATGTGTCGCAAATAGCTGATCGTTTTGTTGATGACCCGCATACGGTGGTTAAAGCAGGCGATATCGTCAATGTGCGTGTTGTTGAGGTTGATGTGGCGCGCAAGCGTATTGGCCTGACCATGCGCAAAGATAGCGCTGACGCGCGTGAAAATGCACGTGAGCGTCAAGCTGATCGCGGTGGTAACCAGCAGCAACAACGTGGGCAAGGTGGTCGCCCTAGCGGTGGTCCTAATGGCGGAAACCGTGGCGGCGGCGGTCCTCGCGGAGGAAGCGGTAGCAGTGGTGCCTCCCAACCTGCAAAGAGCGGCGATAACAATGCAATGGCAGCAGCTTTAGCCGCTGCGTTTAACAAGCCAAAACGCTAATCTAAACGACCATTATCTGATGCGGGCTCGCCGGGTTTCACCGGTGGGCCCTTTTTGTTTTCAGGGCTGAATTAAGAGACTGGTAGGTCTTCCTGATACATCTGATTGTTTTTTGCTGCAAAAATGGCGAGAACCGTTCTGTATCGGTATCTTTTTGTAGGAAGCAACTGATGAGTAACAGTTACAGATCAACTCCAGACAACCGCATTTTCTTTCAGGCGGAAGACAAGGCTCGGCGATGTATTGATCTTGTGATGGATCTTCCTGATGGGCTTCCCGAACGGGTATTTATCGAGTTCGATGCAGCCCGCATTGCGCGACAAGCTCGGCAGGCGGATGAAAACGTAAAGGCGTTTCACAGGGATTTGCCGCTTCATGGCGTAACGGTTTCCATCAAAGATGTGATTGATGAACAAGGCGTGGTCACAAGCGCGGGGTCTGCGTTTTTGCGGAACCGTTCTCCTGCTTGTGAAGATGCAAAGATTGTCTCTCAATTGCGTGCAGCTGGAGCCGTTCCGTTTGGCCGGACTAATATGAGTGAGATGGCCTATTCGGGTCTCGGATTGAATCCTCACTATGGAAACCCGCCCAATACCAGTGATCCATTGCGTATTCCCGGGGGATCATCATCAGGTGCGGCTGCGAGTGTGGGATTGGGTGTGTGTCGTGCAGCGATTGGGACAGATACCGGAGGCTCCGTCCGTATCCCAGCAGCATTGAATGGCCTTTATGCATTTAAGCCGACGCGTGCAACCACTGCAACCAAAGGCCTTTTGTCCATCTGCCCTTCTTTCGATAGCGTTGGCCCGATTGCGCGTTCAATCGATATGTGCGCCCGGCTTCATGCGGTTCTCTCGGGGCAGTGTCCAGCACCTAAGAATGTGAAAAGCCTTGATGGATTACACGTTGGGCTCGTGGTTTCGCCTATGGCTGATGGGTTGGATGTACAAGTGAGTTCAGATTTTGACCGAGCCATGCAGGCTATACGGGATGCTGGAGCGGTGATTGCCTCAGTCTCGGAACCGATGCTTTTGCATTGCTCTACATCTCTCGACTTTATCTGTAGTTATGAGACGACTGCATTGGTTGGAGGATACCTTGAGGGCTTGAAAGAGCAGGGAGATCCATATGTTGTTGCGAAAATTTTGCGAGCTGCTGATGTGACCAGTAAAGAAGCTGAGGAGGCTCGGTCAAAGCGGGCAGATGCAATTCGTGCTTTTAAGGAAATGTCTAGGAAGTTTGATGTTCTTATTGCGCCAACAGTTCCGATCATTGCGCCATTGTTGGAAGATGTGGAAACCGGCCTCGAGAAATTTGGTGCCCCGCTCTCTCAAAATACGCGGGCAGTGAATTGGGTTGACGGCTGTGCGGCGACAATTCCCATGCATTCACCAGGGAAGCCGGGAACAGGACTTATGATATTTGGCAAGGCTGGAACCGATTGGCATGTGCTTGAGATGGCAGAGCTGATTGACAAAGTGATCATTCCTGCGCGACTAAGGGGCTAACAAACGCAGGAGATAAGCCGCTGTGACCAGTGCGAAGAAGATACTAATATACATTGATGCAGACGCCTGTCCTGTCAAAGACGAAATCTACAAGGTTGCCGATCGTTATCGGCTGAAAGTTTTTGTTGTTGCAAACAGCTTCATCAACACGCCAAGAGATATGGATATTGAGCGTGTCATTGTGCCGGAAGGTCCGGATATAGCGGATGACTGGATTGCAGACCGTGCTGTACCGGGTGATCTTGTGGTGACGCAGGATATACCGCTTGCGGATCGTATTGTGAAATCGGGGGCTATTGCGCTCTCTCCAAAGGGGAGGGTGTTTGATGAAGCCTCTATTGGGATGGCGCTGGCGACGCGAAACCTGATGGAGGACTTGCGCAGCTCCGGGCAGCAAACATCTGGGCCTAGCCCATTTTCACCCCGAGACCGCTCACAATTTCTGCAAAAGCTGGACCAGCTCATTCAGCAGCTGAAGCGAGATGGGTTTGCGGTTTAAGTAAGGTGCAGATAGCCAATAAAAAAGCGGGCCAGATGGCCCGCTTTTTTTGTATCTAACAGTGCTCGGTGAGCCTATTCGCCGCCCGGTTTACCACGGAAGCTTTTGCCGCCGCCTGGTTTACCTTCGCTACGTCCACGACCTTCACCGCCACGGTAACCGCCGCCATCACGGTTTCCACGGTTTGGTGCGCGACCTTCGCCGCCTGGTTTGCCTTCACCAGCTGGTTTGCCTTCGCCGCGGTATCCGCCGCCGCCGCCGCCGCCACCACCGCGGAAGTTGCGCTTGTTACCGCCGCCGGCTGGACGACCGCCGCCACCACCGCTACCGCTGCGTTCTGGGTTGCCGTCGATGCGAGTGATGGTGATTGATTTTTCACCAGTCCCGTTTTCTTTGACAACTTCCATGAACTTATCAGCGAGTTTTGGATCAAGTTCGAAGCGGCTATCAGCATCAAAGATACGGATAGAGCCGATGTCTTTTTTCGCGATATGACCTGCACGGCAGATCATTGGCAGAAGCCAGCGAGGTTCTGCATTGTGTTTGCGGCCAACGTTCAGACGGAACCAAATGCCTTCACCAAATTCTTTGCGTGGCTTCACATCGCGTTCTGGATCGAACTTGGAGCTTGCAAGCAATTCTTCTGGTGCAGGCAGACCTTTGTGGATCTGACGCATGTAAGCTGCTGCGATCTGTTCTGCTGAGAATTTTTCCAGCAGATCCTTGATCATCGGCAAATCTTCTTCAGCCGGAAGCTCCTGAAGATCTGTTGAAGCAAGGATACGATCCCGATCACGGTCACGAATTTCTTGAGCAGTAGGAGCTGAGTCCCATTCTGCTTTTACCTTAGCAAAGCTAAGCAGGCGTGTTGCTGAACGACGACGTGTGTGCGGCACAATCAGAGTACAAACACCCTTACGACCTGCGCGGCCAGTACGGCCTGAGCGGTGCAGAAGTGTATCTGAGTTGTTTGGCAGATCAGCGTGGATCACAAGATCAAGGTTCGGCAAATCAATGCCGCGGGCTGCAACATCGGTTGCCACACAAACGCGAGCACGGCCATTACGCATAGCGCCAAGGGCGTGGTTACGTTCTGTCTGGCTCAACTCACCAGATAGGGCAACTACAGCAAAACCACGGTTTCCGAGACGCGCAGAAAGGTGTTTCACCATTTCGCGAGTGCCACAGAAAATGAGAGTGTTTTGGGATTCGTAGAAGCGAAGGACGTTGATGATCGCGTTTTCGCGGTCATTTGGTGCAACTTGCATTGCACGGTATTCGATGTCTGCGTGCTGTTCGCGATTAGTCACAGTAGAGATACGTTTTGCATCGCGTTGGAAACGCTTTGCTAGTGTCTCGATCGGTGCTGGAACAGTTGCAGAAAAGAGCATTGTACGGCGTTCTTCCGGGGCTGCGCCCAGGATAAACTCCAGATCTTCACGGAAGCCCAAATCCAGCATTTCGTCAGCTTCGTCGAGGACGACTGTGCGAAGTGAGGATGTATCAAAAGAGCCACGCTCAATGTGGTCACGTAGACGGCCAGGTGTGCCGACTACGATATGTGCGCCACCGGAGAGCTCACGGCGTTCGCGGCGCATATCCATACCACCAACACATGTGGTGATACGTGCGCCAGCTTCGCCATAAAGCCATTCCAATTCGCGGCTCACCTGTAGGGCAAGTTCGCGGGTTGGAGCGACACATAGTGCGAGAGGTTTTTTGGCCCGCTCCATCCGCTCTTCAGTTCCAAGGAGTTCCGGAGCCATGGCTATGCCAAATGCTACGGTTTTACCGGAACCGGTCTGCGCGGATACCAAAAGGTCTTTGCCTTTAAGTTCCGGATCGAGAACAGCTGCTTGAACTGGTGTAAGAGACGTGTATTCGCGCTTTTCCAAAGCTTTGGACAGCGCTGGGGCAACCCCTTCAGGTATCGTCATTTAGTGTTCTTTCGAGGAGGGTCATTATTAATAAAGCAAGAGCTTTGTTGCCCTACCCATCGCTTCCGCTCACTCATGGGAATATGAGGCGGCAAATGGCAAGCGAGCTCTTTTCTTCGAGGGCCTTTTAGTCCGACTTGCTCAAAAGGTCAATGTAATAAGATAAATAGATATGAAAGACGCATGTTATTTGACGATGATGACCGCTATTTGATCAATGGTTTGGAATATATTTCACAGGGATTGAGCGGGGTATAAAAATTGATGAATTATATCTTCCAGAATTAGGCACAGCCGTATTGCGATAATTGCGTTGTACTGCCAGTGGGATAGAAAATTGCCTTTGTCTGCTGTGTTCTGCTTTACTTGCACGTCGTGTGTTTGCGTTTTGATTACAACAGAACTAAAGGGAACGTAATGTTCGCTTGGAGCTGTCATGGATCAGGTTTTGAATTTCTTTTCTGCTATGCCTTCGTGGTTCGGCGTTGTGCTGCTTGTGTTATTTGCAGTAGGCGGTCGGCTCTTTAAGGACAATTGGAAAACACAGGGCGCAGGCTGGAAACTTCGTTGCTGGATGTATGGCCTGATTTCGGTTCTCAGTTTTTCCCTTATGGTTTTTGGTGTTTTTGATTTCAGCTGGGCCTCCGCATAACACCCCGATTGCGGAAAACTAGTTTTAAGACCCTTGGTATATGTTTGCTCCCAAAAGGTGGTCGGCCCACCGGAAAATGCCAATGGGAGCTTGTATTATGTTTTCTAAACCGTCTTTGCTCAGAAGAGGAATAACGGCCAAACTATTTGGTTTAGCGTTTGGGCTGCTCTGCCTCTCCCTCATCAGTTGGCTCAATTTGAACGTGTCTTTTGTGGTTCAGTTTGGTCTGATTCTATGGTGCATTACCCTTGGCGGATTAGTGGCCCTGATTGGTGTTCTAAATTACCATCCCCTTCTCAAGTCAAGTATGCCGAGCTGGTTCTCAGGCGGGTTCATATGTGGTTGGATGAACTTGCTGTTGTGGCTGATAGGTGGGGATAGTCTGACGTCTATTGGTCAAGGCCTATTTCCGACGCTTGGAAGCTTGTTCCTTGGTGTTGGCTTTGTTGCAATCGGCGTTGCTTTTGGTTTGGTCTCCGGTTTCTTTGCGACTCTGATTGGTGGTGAGGGTCCGGATGCTGCCCGTGATTACCGGGTAGATAAATAAACGGCGGATACAAAAAAAGGGGCCGTGCGGCCCCTTGTGCAATCTGTATTGTTACAGCGCGGCTTATACTGCGCTTTGCTCTTCCATGGCCCGCTTCCGCTTACATGGCTGAAGCTTTTCACGGAGTGGGCTGTTTGGATCGATTTCGCGTTTGCAAACCACACAATGGTCAGCGCCTTCAATTGCATTTAGGCCGCCACAACTGCCTGTGATTGGCTTGTTTCTGAAGACAGCACCTATTGCCATTCCAGCGACAATGAGGATCAACACGATAAATGCGATGATGAAAGTTGCCATTGTGTTATTCCGTTAGTTTTTTGCAGACTGCTCAAATTTCCGAAACGCGCTGGATGAGCGTGTGATGAAGCGGTTATTCTCTCGTACGATGAAGAAGACCGCCATGCCTTCTCGTTCAGCTAATGCCATGCCGCGTTCGTCTCCCATGGCAAACAGTGCCGTCGCAAGTCCGTCAGCACGCATGGCACTGTCGGCAATTACGGTCACTGATGCAAGCTTATGGTCGATTGGACGGCCTGTTACCGCATCAAGAATGTGTGAGAGACGTTTGCCCTCCACCTCCTTGTAGTTGCGGTAGTCGCCAGAGGTTGCAAGGCCTTTGTCGCTTACTCTGACGATTTGTTGAACTGTTCTCGTCGTGGAATCCGGTTTTTCAATTCCTACGGCCCACGGCTCATTTTTCGAGTTATTGCCTTTTGTGACAAGATCTCCGCCGATTTCGACCAGATACTCGTTGATGCCGTTTTGTTCTAGAACAAGGGCAACTTTGTCAACGCCGAAGCCTTTGGCAATGGCGGACAGGTTGACAGCGGTGTCTGGATTGACTTTGCGTAGGGCAGGGGGATCTGTCTCAAATTCGAGCATGGTGCTCATGCCGACAGAAGCGAGGGCTTCCCTGACTTCAATTGGATCCGGCTCTGGAGGCGTATCCTGTTTCGGTCCAAAGCCCCAAAGCTCAATGAGCGGTGCTAAAGTTACATCGAAACGACCACCAGTTTGATTATGAATACGCAATGCTTCCCGCATGACAATGCTGAAGTCACGCGAAATTGGTGTCCATTCTGTGCTGGTGGACTTGTTGAAACGGCTGACTTCCGAGGCTTTATCCCAGTTGGACATTGCCTTGTTGACTGCTAGGAGTGCTTCGTCCACCTGCTCTTGCAGGTCTTTTTGTGTGGCTTTGGAAGATCCCTTGATGGCTTTGACATTGTATGTCGTGCCCATCGTCTTACCAGCGAGAACGATCTCATCTCTGCTGTTTTCGTTAGGAACACAAGCCGTAACGAAAAGAAGTACAAGAGCTGTAACGAGGAAGCGCATTCTGGCCTCAGAGGTTGTTCATTTCCCCGCGTAATCGGCCTTATCTGTGTTTCTGTCAAGTCAAATAGGGTTTGATACTTGATTGGCGAAGAACAGGGATAGTTGATCACTACAAGGTATTAAGTGAAACTACGTCACTGTGAACAGTTAGGGGAAAACTATTTTGGCGGGAAAAAATCGCTAAACCACATTGTTAACGCAACGTCAATATTGCTAATAACTATTGAAGTTTGAGGTATATCAGGGTATTCGCCCGGATAAATCCGTAGGAATAGCTGACCGCACCGCACTTTGATGCTATGCGGGCGGCTACTCCAACTCGGAGCCGTGGATGAGTAGTGTTCAGCAATGCTCGGGCTTTGTTGCTGAAAATACAATCTATGGTGGGATTTATCTCGGTTCGGCTTGCCAAGTCAATGTTCCGCATGCGCGGCATTTTGTACGTTCGTAGTACGACTTAACGCTAATACCAGCAGATATCCCGCGGACATCTAGTGGTTTGTCCTATAAAAAGCCTGGCAGGGTAAGGGATGAAGATTACAAAAGGATTGGATCTGCCAATTACAGGCGCTCCGAACCAAGAGATCCACAAGGGTCAGATGGTTCGTCGTGTTGCTGTGAATGGTGGGGATTACAATGGTTTGAAGCCTCGGATGCTGGTCGCTGAAGGCGATCGCGTCGTAAAAGGTCAACCGCTTTTCGTCGATAAACGCTCTCCTGAAATCAACTATGTTGCTCCAGGTGCTGGTGTTATCGAGGCAGTCAATCGTGGTGCGCGTCGCGTACTGGAAACCATCACCATCAAACTTGACGAGGGTGACGAACAGCAAGTTTCCTTCTCGAAGTTTGAAAATAGTGCTTTGGCAACTCTTGATGCTTCCGTCATTCGTGAGCAACTTGCCAAATCTGGGCTTTGGACGAGCTTCCGCACTCGCCCATACTCAAAAGTTCCGGTTTTTGAAACGCAGCCGCGTTCGATCTTCGTAACTGCGATGGACACCAACCCGCTCGCTGCGGATGCTGGTGTGATCATCAATGCGAATGCAGGCGCTTTCGAAGCTGGTTTGCATGTTGTTTCCAAGTTGACCGATGGCCGGACATTCGTTTGTCACAGCCCTAAAGATCAGCTTCCGGGCGCAGCACTTGCTGGCGTTCAGATGGAAAGTTTTGAAGGTAAGCATCCAGCAGGCAATGCGGGTACTCACGTTCACTTCCTCGATCCGGTGAATGAAAACAAGACAGTCTGGACCATCGGATATCAGGACGTGATTGCCATCGGTAATCTGTTCCTGACGGGTGAGCTGGATGTTTCCCGTTGCGTTTCGATTGCAGGGCCAATGGCGACTAAACCACGCCTTGTAACCACGCGCATTGGTGCAGACCTTGGTGACCTACTTGCTGGTGAGATGGACAAAAACACTCCAGTTCGTGTTGTTTCCGGCTCAGTATTGTCTGGCACCATTGCTGTTGATCAGTTTGCCTTCCTTGGGCGTTACCACACACAGGTAACTCTGATGGAAGAGGACCATAAGCAAGATGTCGTTGGTTGGGTTCGCCCATTCATGACGAAGTGGTCCAATCTCAATGTGCATCCTTCCGGTTTCTTCCGCGACAAGCTGAAGTTTCCGTTTGGTACCAACAAGAACGGTTCCATCCGCGCAATCGTTCCGCTTGGCACCTATGAAAAGGTTATGCCGCTCGACATTCTTCCAACTCAGTTGCTCCGATCCCTGATGGTTCTGGATACAGACACCGCGCAAAAGCTTGGCGCTCTTGAGCTGGACGAAGAAGATTTGGCGCTGTGCACGTTCATCTGCCATTCCAAGAATGAATACGGAGCTGCGTTGCGTGCAAATCTTGAAAAAATCGAGAAAGAGGGCTAACCCGTGAGCTTGCGCGATAAGATTGATAGCATTGCGCCGCTCTTTGAAAAGGGCGGCAAATACGAGAAGTTCTACGCCATCTATGAGATGGTGGACACTTTCATCTACACACCAAAAACAGTGACCAGCGTTGCCCCACATGCTCGTGACCATGCTGACCTGAAGCGTGTCATGACCTATGTGGTGCTGGCAACGATCCCTGCGATTCTGTTTGGTATGTACAACACTGGCCTGCAGACAAATGCAGCGCTCGCTTCCATGGGCATTACTGAGCCTGCTGGTTGGCGTGCGTTTATTCTATCCCTGCTAGGCATTGGCTTTAACCCTGACAACTACTTCGCAAACGTTGCTCACGGGGCCTTGTACTTCCTGCCGATTTATATCGTAACGCTTGGCGTTGGCGGTATGTTTGAGGTGATCTTTGCCACGGTACGCGGGCATGAAGTCAACGAAGGGTTCTTCGTTTCTTCCATGCTCTACACGCTGATCCTGCCAGCTTCCACGCCGTTGTGGCAGGTTGGTCTCGGTATCGCGTTTGGTGTGGTCATTGGTAAAGAAGTCTTTGGTGGTACTGGCAAGAACTTCCTCAACCCGGCTCTTGTTGGTCGTGCGTTCCTGTACTTCGCTTATCCGGCAGCAATGTCCGGTGACTCGGTCTGGACGCCGGTAGATGGGTTCTCCGGTGCGACTGCGCTGGGTGTTGCCGCTGCTGACGGTATGCAGGCGTTGGCAAACAACGGCATTACATGGATGAGTTCTTTCGTAGGAACCATTCAAGGGTCCTTTGGCGAGACATCGACCATCTCGATTACGCTCGGTGGCATCTTCCTTGTTGTGACCGGTATTGCCAACTATCGCCTGATTGTTGGCTGTCTGGCTGGCATGATCGGCTTTACGTTGTTGCTGAATGCCGTTGGCTCTTCAACCAATCCAATGTTTGCAATGCCTTGGTACTGGCATCTGGTCACTGGTGGCTTCATGTTTGGCCTCGTGTTCATGGTAACTGAGCCAGTAACCGCTGCGATGACCAATCCGGGCCGTTACATCTACGGTGTTTTGATTGGTGTGATGTGCATTCTCATTCGTGTCATCAACCCAGCCTTCCCAGAAGGCATGATGCTGGCAATTCTGTTTGGCAACATCTTCGCGCCGCTCATCGACTACTTCGTTGTGAAGGCGAACATCACACGGAGGATGAAGCGCCATGCCTAATGCACAGTCTAACAGCGCAGCACCAACAGGGCTTTGGGCACGCTTTAATGCGATGCCTCTGGACTCTGCGCCGCGTACAATCACAGTTGCAGTTGTTCTTTGTCTTTTCTGTTCGATGATTGTTTCTGGCGCTGCGGTGATGTTGAAGCCTCAGCAGGAAATCAACAAGACGCTGGATAAAAAGACCAACATCTTAAAAGTTGCGGGCCTTTACCAGGAGGGCGTTGACGTAGAAAAGGCGTTTGCAACATTTGAGCCGCGTCTCGTCGATATGGAAACCGGCAAATTCTCGACAGCTGCTGATGTTGCAACATACGATCAGCGCAGAGCCGCCAAGGATCCTGCACAGAGCCTTGTTCTGGAAAACGATCCGGCAAGCGTTAAGCGTAAAGCAAAACTGGCTTCCGTTTACCTGACCCGTGATGCGTCTGGCGGTATTGAGCGTATCATCCTGCCTGTTCATGGTTACGGTCTTTGGTCTACGCTTTACGGTTTCATCGCACTGAACGCTGATGGCAACGAAGTGTACGGCCTGCGCTTTTATGAGCATGCCGAGACTCCGGGCCTGGGCGCTGAGGTGGATAATCCAAAATGGATGGCACAGTGGCCGGGTAAGCTGGTTTACGGCGAAGACGGTAATGTTTTGATTGGTGTTGGCAAATCTGCACCTGCGGGCGTTGATGCAAGCAAATACCACATTGATGCGATTGCCGGTGCGACGCTTACATCTCGCGGTGTCGATAACCTCGTCAAATTCTGGATGGGCGAGCAGGGCTTCAAGACCTTCCTCGACAATCTGAAAAAAGGAGAGGCGTAATGGCTGGTTCCGATAAGTCCATGCTTCTCGATCCTTTGATCGATAACAACCCGATCACGCTTCAGGTTCTTGGTATATGTTCCGCTCTTGCGGTAACGTCTTCTTTGAAAGTAGCCATGGTGATGGCGATTGCGGTGACGCTGGTAACGGCGTTCTCCAACTTCTTTATCTCCCTGCTGCGTAATCAGATCCCGTCTTCCATCCGCATTATCGTGCAGATGGTGATCATCGCGTCCCTCGTGATTGTGGTGGACCAGATCCTCAAGGCGTATCTCTATGAGATCTCCAAGACACTTTCCGTGTTTGTGGGCCTGATCATCACCAACTGTATCGTGATGGGCCGTGCAGAAGCCTACGCCATGAAAAACCCACCAATCCCGTCCTTCCTGGATGGTATCGGCAATGGTCTGGGGTACTCCCTGATCCTGCTGCTGGTTGGTGTTATTCGTGAGCTGTTTGGTGTTGGTTCTCTGTTTGGAGTGCAGATTCTGGAGACCGTAAATAACGGTGGCTGGTATGTACCAAACGGATTGCTGCTTCTGCCGCCTTCTGCGTTCTTTGTGATCGGCTTGCTGATCTGGGGTTTCCGTACATGGAAGCCTGCTCAGGTTGAAAAAGTCGAATACGAGATCATGGCTGAAGAGGGAGCGCACTAATCATGGAAGGTTTGGTCTCTCTCTTTGTCAAGGCGATCTTTATTGAGAACCTTGCACTCTCCTTCTTCCTTGGAATGTGTACATTCCTTGCGGTTTCCAAGAAGGTCGAAACGGCTCTTGGTCTTGGCATTTCCGTTGTTGCGGTTCAGGCGATTACTGTTCCAATCAACAACCTGCTGTACTCCACTTTGCTGAACGATGGCGCGTTGGCGTGGGCTGGTTTGGGAGGCGTGGATCTGCGCTTTCTCGGCTTGATCTCCTACATCGGTGTAATCGCGGCTGTGGTGCAGATTTTGGAAATGTTCCTCGATCGCTACGTCCCTGCGCTTTACAATGCTCTGGGTATCTTTTTGCCGCTGATCACCGTGAACTGCGCCATCATGGGTGGTTCATTGTTCATGGTGGAACGTGACTACAACTTTGCTGAGGCCTCCGTTTACGGTGTGTCCTCCGGTATTGGTTGGGCGTTGGCGATTACTGCAATGGCTGGTGTGCGCGAGAAGCTGAAATACTCTGATGTTCCTGAGGGGCTTCGAGGTCTTGGCATTACCTTTATTACTGCTGGTTTGATGGCTATGGGTTTCATGGCTTTCTCCGGCGTGAAACTGTAAGGGGCGGCTGGAAATGGAAGAATTTGCAGCGGGTATTTCCCTCTTTACTGTGATTGTTTTTGCCCTCGTGATCATCATTCTTGCTGCACGTAAGAAGCTGGTCGCTGCGGGTAATGTGAACATCATCATCAACGGTGAGAAGACTATTTCCGTTCCTGCGGGCGGTAAGCTTCTCAACGTATTATCTGATCAGAAGATCTTTGTGCCCTCTGCCTGTGGTGGTGGTGGGACCTGTGCTCAGTGCCGTGTGAAAATTCACGATGGTGGCGGGTCCATTCTGGCAACTGAAGAAGGCCACATCACGAAGCGCGAAGCGCGCGATGGTGATCGTCTTTCTTGTCAGGTTGCTGTGAAACAGGACATGAAGATTGAAGTTCCTGAAGAAGTGTTTGGCGTTAAAAAGTGGGAGTGTACAGTTCGCTCCAACAATAACGTTGCGACCTTCATTAAGGAGCTGGTTCTTGAGCTGCCAACTGGCGAGAATGTTGATTTCCGCGCGGGTGGTTACATTCAGATTGAATGTCCACCTTACGCGATCGACTTCAAGGACTTCCACATTGATGAAGAATACCGTGGCGATTGGGATCACTTCAAGTTCTGGGATCTGAAGACCAAGAACGACGAGCAGGTTACCCGTGCGTACTCCATGGCGAACTACCCTGAAGAGCAGGGTATCATCATGCTGAACGTGCGTATCGCGACACCTCCGCCACGGACTGAAGGGCTTAATCCGGGCATCATGTCCTCCTACATCTTTAACCTGAAGCCGGGTGATAAGGTGACGATCTCCGGTCCGTTTGGTGAGTTCTTTGCTCGCGATACGGATAAGGAAATGGTGTTTGTAGGTGGTGGTGCTGGTATGGCACCGATGCGCTCGCACATCTTTGACCAGCTTCGCCGCTTGTCTACAGATCGTAAAGTTACCTTCTGGTACGGCGCGCGTTCAGTCCGCGAAATGTTCTACGTTGAAGATTTCGAAATGCTGGCTCGCGAAAACCCGAACTTCACATGGCATGTGGCTCTTTCTGATCCGCAAGATGGTGATGACTGGGATGGTTACACCGGGTTCATTCACAACGTGCTCTTCAATGAGTACCTGAAGGACCATGTAGCTCCAGAAGATTGCGAGTACTACATGTGTGGCCCTCCAATAATGAACCAATCCGTGATCAACATGCTAGTTGATCTCGGCGTGGAACGTGAAGACATCATGCTGGATGATTTCGGCGGTTAAGCGTTGAGATCAAAGTGAGAATTGAGAAGCCGGTTCCTGTGATGGGGATCGGCTTTTTTGTATATTAAATATGCAATTCACAGTTGTGTATCATTACTCATTTGACATATACGTGCATTCTGCAAATAAAATTATTCAAGTTCTTTTTGGTGTTGATGTGATCAAGAAAATTATCGCTATAATAGGTCTGATATTTCTCTTTACGGTATTACATATGGTGTTTTCAGCACTTGCAGTAGGTGCAATAGTTTACGCTTATTTCAAGCAGATTGAGTTGCATCTGGATGAGACATATTATTTGGTTGGAGTACTTATTCTTGTCTTTCGCATGGCATTACCCGGCTTTGTAATTGGGCTTCTGGTTTCTGGCCGTAACATTCGAGAGCTGAGTTGGAAGTATGTTATGGTGGTGTCAGTTTGCTGTAGCTTGTCACTTCTTTTATTGGACATCGGTCTTTTATGGGGACAGCTTGGATTGCTGGGAGAAATATTAGGTCAGGATGTCTCGAAGTTTATGCGTCTTGATTTTGTACGACTTATGTTGCTCGGCGTAATCTACTGGGTTGTGATTGGTTTTGGGGTTGGACTTGCTGTTCATTTTCGTAAAATTCTTTTTAAGAAACGAGTAAAGCAAATTGCTTGTTTAACTCTTTGATTGTTGGACTAATGATTTTGTCTCGAAGTTTGATGTCCCTTTATTTAAACAGAATACGCGGTTAGCCCGCAAAATTTTGTCTCTCAAAAATATTTATTTGACCTTATTGTTAGGTCAACGATCCGGGCGCATGATGGAGAGTGTTGACGTCGGTTTTTCATCACAAGACACCCAGCACAGCCTAGAGTTTTCTAAAATCCAACTGTTTGAATGCGGTTGAAATAAATATTTTTGGTTCACACTTGCAAGCTGGTAATTTTGTCATGTGAGGTTTGGTATGACGCATAACACTGCTCTGCTTATCATTGCTTGCCAGAATGACCATTTTCCGGGTGGGAAATTTGAGCTGCCCAAGCAGATGGAAGCAGCCGGAAATATTGTCCAGTTGCTTAAAGATGCAAGGCAACACCACGAGTTCGTCATTCACATCAAGCACGTCTATAAAGACCCAAATTCTCCCTATATGGCGGAGGGGTCCTTCGGTGCGGAGATCAACAAAATGGTCACGCCCAAAGCTGAAGAAGCTATTGTCACTAAATACAATTTCAATAGCTTTGAAGGGACGAACCTAAAGTTTCTTCTGGACGATCATAAAATTGATGATCTGGTGATCTGCGGGTCGATGACCCAGTACTGCATTGTCGAGACAGCACGAACCACCTTGGAACTAGGGTATCCAGTGACGGTCGTCTATGATGCTTGTGCTGCGAGTTGCATGGAGTTCCGCGGGAGAGAAGTCTCGGTTGATGATGTTCAGGCCTCCATTATGGCATCCCTGATTTTTGCCAATGCCAGCGTGCTTTCTACCGATGAGTTTTTGATCCTTCCGCATTAAGAGGTTTTGTTGAGCTGGCCGAACCGCCGGCGATAGTCTCCAGGGCTGAGTCCCATTGTTTTTTGAAAGACCTTTCTAAATGCGGTTGGGTCTTCGTACCCGACATCCCATGCGATCTCATTAAATGAACGTTTTGTTTGTTCCAACTGCTGGCGTGCACTCGTCACTCTCAAAAGCTGAAGATACGTGTTGGGGGTATGGCCAGTCGCTGCCTCAAAGCGACGTAGAAATGTTCTGCCGGTGAGACCGGATTTCTCTACCATGTCAGGAACTGCGAGCTTGTATTTGAATTCGGACTGGAGCCAATGCTGTGTTTTTAAGACGGCCTCATCGCCATGGGTCAGTTTGGGATAAAAGGTGCGATAGTGCTTCTGTTCGCGGCCTGAAGGGTCAATCAAAAAACGACGTGACACTTCCAGCATTGTTGCATGGCCAGCAAATCGATCTATCAGCCGAAGACCAAGGTCTGTCCAAGCCATTACGCCGCCTGCTGTGATCACATCGCCTTCATCTACAATCAGCTTGTCCGTATTCAGCAGCACTTGCGGGTAGCGCTTTGCAAATTCCTCGGTAATCGCCCAATGCGTTGTTGCTGGTCGATTGTTCAAAATCCCAGTTTCCGCAAGCACAACTGCACCAACACAGATGGAGCACAATATAGCGCCGGATGCGTGTTGTGCTTTTAGCCATTCGAGTAACTGAGGAGAGGCGTCTGGGTGATCACTGTCCAGACTGGGTGGCAATATGATTGCTGCAAAATTGGCTTGCTCGTCAGTGCTCAACTGCTCTTTGTTTAAAATGATTGCATTGATCTTCCTCGCGCTGCTTTGGTTTGCGGCATTGAACATATCCATTAAGCCATAGACAGCTGAGAGCTGTGCGCCTGGATAGGAGAGGATGCAGAGAGAGCTGAGTTCGGTAGAATTCGTCATCTGGCAATTATAGCATGTTTTATGTCGTATATGCCAATCGTGGGAGTGTCTGTTGTTCACTATCTTCATGGCAACACCAACAAGGAATTGAAGGAAAAACCATGTCTAAGACAGCTCTCGTTATTGTTGACGTTCAGAATGACTACTTCCCGGGTGGAAAATGGGAACTTTCAGGTCAGGTCGAAGCTGCGCAAAAAGTTCAGCGTCTGCTTGCGGACGCGCGGGCTAAGGGTTTGCCGATTGTGCACATTCAGCATGTCGTTGACAGTGAGAGTGCACCTTTCTTTCAAGCAGGCTCAGATGGTGTGAAGATCCATGAGAGTGTATTGCCGCAGAATAGTGAGCCAGTGATCACGAAGCATTTTGCCAATAGCTTCCTTGAAACCAACCTGAAGGACGTACTGGACAAGCAAGGGATTAAACATCTCCTTGTTTGTGGTTCTATGACCCACAACTGTATTGATGCAACGGTTCGTGCGGCTGTTGATCAAGGATACACGGCTACCATTATCAATGATGCCTGCGCAACTCTTGATATGCAACATGAAGGTGAAACCATTCCGGCAAAGTATGTTCATGGTGCATTTATGGCGTCGTTTGCATTTGCTTATGGAAAAGTAGTCAACACCGAAGAGCACTTAGCAGCTTAAATTCGTTATATTTTATCGTTTTATGAAAGCCGGTTCTAACGAACTGGCTTTTGTCGTTTTGTTAGGTCGGGATTTTATAAAATCCATAGTGTTATATCCGGTATGCTTAAAGGTGTTGGGACTATTGTTGATTTGAATAGAACCAACAGTTCGAGGTGTGCCGATGTCCAAAAAGGCCCTGATTGTTATCGATTGCCAGAATGACTATTTTCCAGGTGGTGCGTGTCCCCTTGAGGGACAGGTTGATGCAGGGAAAAACATTGCTCGTCTATTGGAAGGAATTCGTTCCAATGAAGAAAATGTGATTCACTTGCAGCACATGTATAAAGATAAGACAGAGCCTTATCTTATTGAGGGAACACCTGGGACTGAAATTAACGAATGCGCCAAACCAGTTAATGGGGAAGCCGTTGTCGTTAAGAACTATATGAATGGTTATAAGGACACCAACCTGGAGCAAATTCTGGTTGATGCTGGCGTTGAAGAGATCGTCATGTGTGGTTCGATGAGCCAGAATTGCGTAAATGCTACTGCCCGCCAAACATTGGATCTTGGGTATCCGTTGACAATTATATATGACGCTTGCGCGACCGAAGATCTTGAGTTTAACGGCACAATCGTTCCTTCAGACCATGTTCATACAGCCATGATGGCCTCGTTGAGGTTCGCGCATAGTCATGTGATTTCGACAGATGAATTTCTTGAGACAATAAAGAACTAGCAAACCAGGTACCGAATAAACTGTGCCGCAGGATGGATATGTCCAAAACTGCCCTGATTATCATTGATTGCCAGAACGACTTCTTCCCGGGAGGAAAGTACGAGTTGGAAGGTCAAATGGAGTCCGCTGCCAATATCAGGCGGTTGCTGAAGGATGCTCGTGACAAAGACGAAAGCATTATTCACGTTCAGCATATCTTTAAAGACAAAAATGCTCCCTTTCTGGTTGAGGGAACAATTGGCGCAGAACTGCATGAGATAGCGAAACCACTCCAAAATGAGCCTGTGGTGGTGAAATACTTTGCCAACAGCTACCTCAACACCAATCTGCAGCAGATCCTCAAAGATGCGAGAGTCGAAGAACTGGTGATTTGCGGTGGCATGTCTCACATGTGCATTGATGCAGCAGCCAGAGCCACGGTTGATTTAGGATATCCCATCACGGTTATCTATGATGCGTGCTCTACATGTGATCTTGAATTTGAAGGTGAAATTGTTCCCGCTAAATACGTGCAGGGTGCGATTATGGCCTCCCTTTCCTTTGCTTATGGGAAAGTGGTCTCGACAGAGGAATACCTAACTGTTTGATCCAAAACAGAGGTGTGGAAGTGAAGCCTCCTGTTATTTGTAGGTTTTTTAAAAATACTCCTTTTCTCGCTCAGTTCCGTCAATGGATATCGATTAGACTGTTGAGCGTTGGCGTGTGACGGGAAGGTATTGAGCCAAATATGACAAATAAAGCGCTGCTCATTATTGATTGCCAGAATGATTTCTTTCCCGGCGGAAAATGCGAGTTGGAAGGACAGCTGGAGGCTGCTGAAAACATTCAGATGTTGCTGGCCAATGCACGCACCCAAAACCAGACTATTGTTCATATTCAACATCGGTTTAAAGAGAAAGATGCGCCTTTTACGGTTGAGGGAACCATAGGTGCAGAGATTCACGATTTGGCGCGACCTCTTCCAACCGAGCCAGTGGTTACGAAATACACTTCCAACATTTTTCTCAATAACAACCTCAAGCAGATACTGGATGATGAGAATATCGGGGAGCTCATTATTGGCGGGTCGATGAGTAAAGATTGCATTGCTGCGGCAGCTCATGCGACGACAGAATTGGGGTATCCGATTACGATTGTCTATGATGCTTGCGCGACACGTGAGCCGGGTTCATGTGATCAATCATCCCAACAGGAATTTGTTCAGGCTGCTATTATGGCATCGCTGTCTTTCATCTGCAGCAATATCGTCTCAACCAATGAATACCTACAGAAAGTGGATTGAATTTGAGGGTGTGATGAAGTCTGTTTTTTATCTTAAATGTAAATAGCAAATTCTTCTGTCCGTTAAGGAGGGCTTGGTAGAACTATCCGATAACTCCATAAGGCTGAGAGACCGAGAGATGACCAAGAAAAAAGCTTTGCTTGTTGTGTATTGTCGAAACGACTACGTCCCCAACGCAAAGCGTGAATATGATAAACTCATCGCATCAGCGACCAATGCGTGTCGTCTTATGGAAGATGCTAGGGCCCGTCATGATACCATTGTTCACATCGAACATGTGTTTAAAAAAGAGGGGCAGCCGTTTTGCATTGAAGGAACAATTGGCACCGAAATTAATGAGATTGCTTGTCCACAAAAGGGGGAGCCGATTGTCATAAGGTACGACTCCAACATCTTTCTAAATAACAACCTCAAGGAAATCCTTGATGAGAATGGCGTGAAGGAAATTGTTATTTGTGGCTCCATGACCAAGAGTTGTGTTATGGCTGCAGCGCACGCGACTGTCGAGCTCGGATATCCGATCACCGTTATTTATGATGCCTGTTGTGCGGTTGAGTATTCAGCCCATGACAGCGAGTGTAAGGTTGATGTGGTAGAGAGAGCTGTGTTCGCGTCTCTGACTTTTGTGCATGGGTACGTCGAGTCGACAGATGAATATCTGGCTACTAACGTTTGATCTTCAGTTTTTTCAGCCCAAGCCAGAATGGTCCCACCGCTAGAAGCATAAGAGTTGCTGCCAGCAGGAAGGGTGCGCCGGGGTAGTAGATCTCAGCGCCATCGGCGGTGAAGTTGGTAAACAATTGCGTCATCACCAAAGTAGATAGAACAAGCGTCAAGCCTATCACGCTTGTCAGAGCGCCTTGTAGTCGGCCTTGTTTATCCTGTGCGACGTGATTGCTCATAAGGGCGATCATAGCGGGTGGGATCATTGCACCAAGGGCAGCCAATGGAAGCAGCAAGATAACTGTGAGGGTGTTGGGTGCGAATGCAAAACCCAAGAGGGCTATTACGGCAAAAAAGAAGCCATAGAGCACGGTTTGGGCTTCGCCTTTGCGGGGAATGATCCAACGGATCAGGCCGCCTTTTACACTTGAAAAGCCGATGCCAACGACAGCGAGAGACAGGCCAACTTGTGCCGTTGTCCAGTTGAATGCCTCAATGGTGTAGTAGGGCCAGATGGCTGGATAGACGAAATTTGCCAGCTCAAACAAAAACAGGGCAACGAAGAACCACAACAACACAGGAGTTTGGGCAATGTCCAGAGCAGCGCCTACTGGGTTTGCTCTGCGCCAGCGGATGGGTTTTCGCGCGTGTTTTGGCAGTGTTTCCGGCATGTAAAACAAGCCGTAGGCAAAGGTGACTGCGATGAGTACCGCTGCGATGTAGAAAGGCACACGAACGCCGAAGATTGCGAGTGTTCCGCCAAGCACAGGGCCAATGACAAATCCAAAGCCAATAGCTGCGCCAACCATGCCGAAGCGTGTGGCGCGTTTTCCGTTGGTAGAAATGTCTGATATTGCAGCGTAGGCGGTTGCATAGGTTGCGCTGGCTATGCCCGCGAGCAAACGTCCGACAAATAGAATCCAGAGCTCTCCCGCAAAGGTCATCAACAGGTAGTCCAGTGTGAGGACTGCAAGTGAGATCAGTAGGATAGGGCGTCTCCCGAAACGGTCCGAGATTGCGCCTACCGCTGGGCCGAACAGAAATTGCATTGCTGCATAGCTGGCTGCAATGTATCCGCCCCAAAGAGCTGCATTGGAAATGGTTGTTTGGCTGAGTTGTGCGACGAGATCAGGCGTTACCGGAATAATCAGACCTGCGCCAATTGCATTCAGCAAAACAGTCCCTGCTATGAAGACAAGGGTATGTATATCCTGTTTTGACCTGAGGTGCTGCAGTGCAGACGGCATTCTTTTCTCGTTTTTTCGTTAAATGCTATGTAACAAAGCAATCCAGCAAGTAAAGAAAAAACTCCGCATTTGTGCATATGCCGCAGGCCAAAAAGACAGGGTGACGTTTTATTTACGCCATGGCGGTGTTTCTTTTGCAAAGAATGCAGCAATACCTGCCTGAGCCTCAGTGGTTTCCCAGCGATCCGCAAGGGCGTTTGCAGTGTGGTCAATCTGATCTTCTACAGGCATACGTGCCAGAGTTTGGCAAAGAGCTTTCGCATCTGCCACAGCGCCCGGAGCGCAGTTGAGATAAGCTTCTGCTTCCTCTTGAGTAACTGCGATCAGGTCTTCCGGCGTTGTCACGATGGAGACGAGGCCAAGATGCAGCGCGCGCTCAGCACCAAACGCTCTCGCGTTCATAAACACCTGTCGGGCATGACCTTCACCAAGGCGACGGACAACATAGGGGCCAATGGTAGCTGGGATGAGGCCGAGGCGCGTTTCAGTCAGGGCGAACTTGGTGCCTTCAGCGGCAACAACCAGATCACATACGCTGAGCATTCCAATGCCGCCGCCGTAAGCAGGGCCGTGAACACGAGCAATGAGTGGCTTCTTCAAGCTGTCGAGACGCTTCAGCATACCTGCGAGGCGATTGGCCTCCTGCATTTTGCCGATGCGGTCTTTTTCCGCCTGTGCTTGCATCCACTTCAGATCACCGCCAGCGCAGAAAGTTGCCCCATCTGCTGCCAGAATGATGGCGCGGGTTTGCTCGCAATCGTCCAACTGATCCGCCGCCTGTGCGAGTTCGTCCATCATCGGGGCATTCATGGCGTTGTGCTTTTCAGCGCGGGCCAGCCAGAGCGTGGTGATGCCGTTCTCGGCTTTCTCAATGCGGATATTTTCAAATGTCATGCGGCTGCTTCCTTGATGGAGAGAATGAAATCCTGCACTTTTTCCAGCTTCTCGATATCAAGGCCGGTGTCGTAATCCAGCATCCTTGCCATTTTTGCGACAGCCAAAGTGCTCACATTGCCCTTTGCTCCGGGTGCGTAGGGACACCCGCCCAAGCCGCCAATAGCTGCATCGAAGGTGCGAAGGCCCATTTTGATGCTGGACATGATGTTAGCCAGTGCGAAGTCTTTGGTGTCATGGAAGTGGCCAGCGAGCTTTTCTGCTGGCACAACTTTCAAAACAGCATTGAGCATTTCCTCAGTGGTTTCAGGAATTGCAGTGCCGATGGTGTCGCCGAGCGAGACCTGATAGCAACCCATTTGTAATAGACGTTGGGAGACCCTTGCTGTGTTCTGAGCCGGGGTTGGGCCATCATAAGGGCACTCAACCACGCAAGAGACATAGCCGCGAACCGGAATGCCGTCTGCTTTGGCGGCCTCAATGATAGGGGCGAAGCGTTCAAAGCTCTCTTCAATGGAACAGTTGATGTTCTTTTGAGAAAATCCCTCTGAGGCTGATGCAAAGATTGCAACTTCATCGGCTCCGGCCAGCTTTGCTCGCTCATAGCCCTTCAGGTTTGGCGTGAGCGCTGTGTAGCGGATGCCGGGGTTGCGGGTGATGCCTGCAAACACCTCTGCCGCGTCTGCCATTTGTGGAACCCATTTGGGGGAGACGAAGCTGGATGTTTCGATCTTCTCAAATCCGCAGTCAGACAGCTGGTTGATCAGCGAGATTTTGTCCGCAGTTGGAATAGGTGCTTTTTCGTTTTGCAGGCCGTCGCGTGGGCCCATTTCAAATAGGGTGAGTTTTTTGTTCATGACCAATCAAATCTCCTCGTCGACGGCGCGGGCACGAAGTTCTCTGCGGATCACCTTTCCGGTTGTTGTCATTGGCAGGGCTTCGACAAATTCAACTTCTCGCGGATATTCATGTGCTGCAAGGCGCTGCTTTACAAACTGGGCCAGCTCTTTGGCGAGCTGGTCTGTTGGCTCTATTCCGTCCCGCAGAACCACATAGGCCTTTACAATTTCAGTGCGCAGTTGGTCTGGTTTGCCGATCACGCCTGCCATGCCGACAGCTTGGTGTTTCAGCAGGCAGTCCTCAATCTCTCCCGGGCCGATGCGGTACCCAGATGAGGTGATGACATCATCATCACGCCCCACAAACTGGATCCAGCCATCTTTGTCCTTCACGCCTTTGTCACCCGTTAGTAGGAAACCGCCAGCAAACTTGTTTTTGGTGGCCTCCGGGTTCTTCCAGTATTCAAGGAACATCACCGGTGCTGGTGCACGAATGCCGATATTGCCCAACATGCCAGTTTCCTGTGGGATGCCATCGTTATTCACGATCTGCACGTCAAAGCCTGGAGTCGCTTTACCAGTAACACCGGGGCGGATTTCCATAATCTCAGCACAGGTGCAGACAACAAGGTTGCACTCCGTCTGGCCATAGAACTCGCTGATGTTAAGATCAAACGTGTCGTGACCCCACTGGATCAGTTCCGCGCCAAGAGCCTCACCGCCGCTTCCCAAGGATCGTAGTTTATAATCCCAGCGGTCTTGTGGGTTCTCGACCTGCCGCATCATTTTCAGGGCGGTTGGCGGAATGAACGCGTTGCGGATCTTTTGGTCCTGAAGCAGTTGGAACGCTGCTTCACCGGTGAATTTTTTGAAGCGGCAGGCAACAACGGGAACGCCGTGGTGGAGCGATGGCAGGAGCACATCAATCAAACCGCCAATCCACGCCCAGTCTGCAGGCGTCCAGAAGCGGTCGCCTTCTTGTGGGAAGAAGTTATGCGGCAGCTCTACACCGGGCAGGTGACCAAGCAAGGTGCGGTGTGCGTGCAGTGCGCCCTTTGGTTGGCCGGTGGTGCCGGAGGTGTAGATGATGATTGCCGGGTCTTCTGCCTTGGTCTTCAGTGGCGTGAACTCGGTGCTTTGTTTTGCTAGCTCCGCGTGGAAATCAATTGTGCCGTGCTCGGGGCCGTCGATGTTGAGGATCAGTTCCAACTCTGGCAAAGCGGATCTAATCTGAGCGAGTTTTGCGGCGCCCACATTGTTGGTTATGAGTGCTTTGGCACCTGAGTTCTCTAACCGGTATTCGAGAGCCTCTTCACCAAACAACGTGAAGAGCGGAATGGAGATGCCGCCCAGTTTGTGAATGGCAATGTGGGAGTAGGCGGTCTCCGGTGCTTGTGGCAGCAGGATACCAACGCGGTCGCCTTTCTCAACTCCATGGGAACTGAGGAGGTTTGCCAGTTTGTTGGAGAGGTCTTTCAAGTTCTGAAAGGAATAGGAGGTGGTTTTGCCACCTTCCTCAGCAAAGATCAGCGCTTCGCGGGCTGGGTCAACATCCGCCCACTTATCGCAAATATCCACGCCAATATTGTAGTATTCCGGCACATCCCATTCAAACTTCTCGCAGAGTTCTTCATAGGTGCTTGCTGATGGCAACATGGCTATGCCTCCTCTTCTTCCAGAGTTAGCAGAATAGCACCTTCTTGCACCTGATCACCGGCTTGTGCCATCACTTCTGCTACGATGCCGTCTCGCGGTGCTGTGAGGGAATGCTCCATCTTCATTGCTTCTGTTACGATGAGGGTTTGGCCTTCTTTCACGCTATCACCGGCTGCGCAGTTCACGGCGCGAACCTGCCCCGGCATTGGGGAGGTGATAACATTGCCGCTTGCGCCTTCCTGTTCTTCATCCGCCAAATGGTCTGGCAGATCAAAGTGCCACGTGTTCTCGCCCATAAACAGGGTGAGGGATGTGGCGGTTTGGAAGAAGTCCGCTGCGATGACGGTTCCATCAATATCAATGCGCAGATGCTGACCTTTGTTGGTCAGTATGCGCAGGTCGTAGGAGGTGTCCTCAATGGAGACTGTCAGGCTACCATCGTGATGACGGCCAGCAGATACTTCTGTCTGCTCACCGCGCCAGTTGAGATGCGCAAATTGTTTTGCTGCACTCCATTGGCGCCAACCAACCAACGTATCCCATGGGTCGACGCTTTCGGCAGGGGCATTTGCAAAGCCAAGCTCAATCAGGGCCGCCATGGCAAGGGCTTGCTGAGTTGGGGCAGGAGCTGCGGTTAGCTCTTCTAAGTCCCGTTCAATCAGGCCTGTATCCATCTCGCCTTTCATGAAGCCGGCATGTGTTGCCAGTCTGTGCAGGAAGGTGATGTTGGTGGTACAGCCGACCGCCTGAGATTTTTCCAAGGCCAGTGCAAGCTTTGCAAGCGCGGCTTCGCGGGTGTCTCCATGAGTGATGATTTTTGCGATCATCGGGTCATAGAACGGCGTGATGGTATCACCTTGACGAATGCCGCTATCAATACGGGCAAAGCGGGAGGGGAGTTTGAGCTGTTGCAACGTGCCTGTTGCTGGTAGGAACCCAGCTTCGGCATCCTCTGCGTAGACGCGGGCTTCAAACGAATGGCCGTTGATGGAAAGCTCATCCTGCATCTTTGGCAGAGTACCACCAGCCGCAACCGTGAACTGCCAGTTGACCAGATCCTGCCCGGTGATTGCCTCTGTGACCGGGTGCTCCACCTGAAGGCGGGTGTTCATTTCCATGAACCAGAACCGGTCAGACCGAAGGCCATCAGAGCCATCCACGATGAACTCAACAGTGCCAGCGCCTTCATAGCCAACGGCTTGTGCAGCTTTGACAGCTGCATCGCCCATAGCTGCGCGCATTTCCTCAGTCATGCCGGGAGCTGGAGCTTCCTCGATGACTTTCTGGTGGCGACGTTGAAGGGAACAATCGCGCTCAAACAGGTGCACGGCGTTACCATGACCATCGCAGAAGACCTGCACTTCGATGTGGCGCGGAGAGAGAATGTATTTCTCGATGAGAACGCGCGGGTCACCAAAGCTGGATTGGCCCTCGCGCTGGGCACCTTCTAAAGCTTCCACAAAATCGGCAGGGTCATCAACACGGCGCATGCCTTTGCCGCCGCCGCCTGCGCGGGCTTTGATGAGAACCGGATAGCCAATCTTATCGGATTCCGCTTTCAGGAAGTCGGCATCCTGATTGCTGCCGTGATAACCGGGAACAATTGGGACGCCTGATTTTTCCATCAAGGCTTTTGCTGCATCCTTGAGGCCCATGGCGCGGATTGCGTCTGCTGGTGGGCCGATGAAAACGAGACCTGCTGCCTCAACCGATTCCACGAACTCAGGATTTTCTGAGAGGAAACCGTAACCCGGATGGATTGCATCTGCACCGCTCAGCTTTGCTGCATTCAGCAAGGCTTTCACGTTGAGGTAGCTTTCGGCCACGGGTGGTGGGCCGAGGCGATAGGCTTCATCTGCCATTTGCACGTGGCGGGCATCGCGGTCTGCGTCTGAATAGACAGCAACAACCTTCATGCCCAGAGCTTTGGCGGACTTGGCAATGCGACAAGCGATTTCGCCACGGTTTGCTATGAGTATCTTTTTAAACATGTCCAGGCCCCTTACATGCGGAAGACGCCGAACGGCGTATCTTCGATTGGCGCGTTGAGGGTTGCTGCGAGGGAGAGGGCCAACACGTCGCGGGTTTTGCGCGGGTCAACAATTCCATCATCCCAGAGGCGAGCGGAGGCGTAGAGCGGATGGCCTTGCTCTTCAAACTGATCAATGATCGGCTGTTTGAAGTTTGCTTCATCCCCTGCGGACCATTCACCACCTTTGCGCTCGATACCATCACGGCGGACGGTTGCCAGAACGCCAGCAGCCTGAGGGCCACCCATCACGGAGATGCGGGAGTTTGGCCATGTCCAGAGCATACGCGGAGAGTAGGCGCGGCCACACATGCCGTAGTTGCCAGCGCCGAAGCTACCACCAATGAGCATGGTGATTTTGGGAACCTTGGCACAGGCCACGGCTGTTACCAGCTTAGCGCCGTCTTTTGCGATGCCGCCAGCCTCATACTTCTGCCCGACCATGAAGCCGGTGATGTTTTGCAGGAAGACCAGCGGAATTTTGCGTTGGCAGCACAGCTCAACAAAGTGCGCGCCTTTGAGCGCGGCTTCTGAGAACAGGATGCCGTTGTTGCCGATGATGCCGACTGGCATGCCGTGGATGTGAGCAAAGCCGGTCACAAGCGTGGTGCCGTAGCGGGCTTTGAATTCATCAAAACGGGAGCCATCTACCACACGGGCGATGACTTCGCGCACGTCATATGGTGTTTTCAGATCTGCTGGAACAACGCCGAGGATTTCCTCAGGATCGTAAAGCGGGTCTTCCGACGTTTGCAGCTTGAGCTGATCGGGTTTGCGGCGGTTGAGGTTGGACACAGCTTGACGTGCCAAAGCCAAAGCGTGGGCGTCATCTCGGGCCAGGTGGTCTGCCACGCCGGACAGGCGAGTATGAACATCCCCCCCGCCCAGATCTTCAGCAGATACGATTTCGCCCGTGGCGGCTTTCACCAGCGGAGGACCGGCGAGGAAAATTGTGCCTTGCTCTTTCACTATGATAGCTTCGTCGCACATGGCAGGGACGTAGGCGCCACCTGCCGTGCAAGACCCCATAACAACCGCGATCTGCGGAATGCCCATGGCAGACATGTTGGCTTGGTTGAAGAAAATGCGGCCAAAATGGTCCCTATCCGGGAACACTTCATCCTGCTGAGGCAGGTTTGCGCCGCCGGAATCCACCAAGTAGATACAAGGGAGGTTGTTCTCCATCGCGATCTCTTGGGCACGCAGGTGCTTCTTCACTGTTAGCGGATAGTACGTGCCGCCCTTAACAGTCGCATCGTTGGCAACGATCATGCATTCAATGCCGTTGACGCGCCCAACACCGGTGATAATACCGGCAGAGGGCGAGGCCCCATCATACATTGAATGGGCTGCGAACTGGCCGACTTCCAAGAATGGTGAGCCGGGATCAATCAAACGGGCAACACGTTCACGCGGCAGGATTTTGCCGCGTGAGATATGGCGTTCGCGTGGGCCTTCGCCGCCGCCCATCAGGGCAACTTCGCTGGCGTCTCGTACCACTCCCATCGCTTGCAGGTGTTGCTCGCGATTGTGTTTGAAGCTTTCCGATCCGGTTGGGATCTGTGACTTTATGATAGCCATTATGCAGTTTCCACGAAGAGTTCACGACCAATCAGCATGCGGCGGATTTCTGAGGTGCCGGCACCGATTTCATATAGTTTTGCATCACGCAGCAAACGGCCCGTTGGGTATTCGTTGATGTAGCCGTTGCCACCCAGAGACTGGATTGCTTCCAGCGCCAGTTTGGTCGCATTTTCAGCGGTGTAGAGGATGCAGCCAGCAGAATCCTTGCGGCTGGTTTCGCCACGATCACACGCAGCAGCCACAGCATAAACATAGGCACGGGAGGCGTTCATGAGCGTGTACATATCCGCCAGTTTGCCTTGCATCAGCTGGAACTCGCCGATGGCTTGGCCAAACTGTTTGCGCTCGTGGATGTAAGGCACAACAACGTCCATGGCTGCTGCCATGATGCCCAAAGGACCGCCGGAGAGCACGACACGCTCGTAATCCAGACCGGACATCAGTACGTTTACACCGCGGCCTTCTTCGCCGAGAATGTTTTCAGAAGGGACTTCGCAATCCACAAACACCAGCTCACAGGTGTTGGAGCCGCGCATGCCGAGCTTGTCCAGCTTTTGAGCTGTTGAGAAGCCCTTCATGCCTTTTTCGATGATGAAGGCTGTCATGCCTTTTGCGCCAGCATCAGGATCTGTTTTTGCGTAGACCACCAGTGTGTTGGCATCTGGACCGTTTGTGATCCACATTTTGTTGCCGTTAAGCACGTAGTGGTCATTGCGCTTTTCGGCACGTAGCTTCATGGAGACAACATCAGACCCAGCACCCGGCTCGGACATGGCCAGAGAGCCAATGTGCTCGCCAGAACAGAGCTTGGGTAGGTACTTGGATTTTTGCTCTGGCGTGCCGTGACGGTTGATCTGGTTCACACACAGGTTGGAGTGTGCGCCGTAGGATAGGCCAACGGATGCGGAGGCGCGGGAGATTTCCTCAACCGCAATAACGTGGGCGAGGTAACCCATGCCAGTTCCACCGTATTCTGGGTCTGCTGTCATGCCAAGCAAGCCGAGATCGCCCATCTCTTTCCAGAGTTCATTGGGGAACTCGTTCTCCTTGTCAATTTCAGCGGCGCGCGGTGCTAACTTTCCCCGAGCCCAACGACTGATCGTTTCACGAAGGGCGTCAATATCTTCACCCAGACCAAAATTCATCACGGCATTAAACACGGCGCTTCCTCCTGCTACCGAACCTCATCAACCCACGCCTTTAACGGCTTCCCAGTGGATCTTTAGGTAATTAAACGAACGTTCGTTTGATTAATAACAGGCGTCCCGTTAGTATGCAATAACCCTTAGGACCTAGCTGGTTCTACAAAGTGATGAAGGTTAAGAAAAAGTGGCACGAACCAAAGGATCGGTGGGCGCCGATACGCAAAAAGCAATCTTTGAAGCTGCTAGAGGCCTTATTGAAACTAAAGGCTTTGGCGCGATGACCTTGCGCCAGCTGGCCGCAGAGGTTGGATTGCAACCGGGGTCAATCTATCGTTATTTTGCGAGCAAGGATGCCTTGCTTCAAGCGTTGATGAACCAGCATATGACCAGCCTGATTAAGGATTGGGAGCTGCTGGAAGGCAAGGGCGATGATCCGGTCTCCCGTTTGCGTGCCTTTGTGGGGTTCCACATTCGCTATCATATTGAGCGCCGAGCAGACGTTATTATCGCCAACCTTGAGCTTCGGGCTTTGGGGGATGAGTACCGCGCGGATGTGGTTGAAAAGCGTAGTCACTATGAAGCCAACCTGCGATCTATTCTAGCCGAAGGTGTTGAGACAGGCGTATTCCCGGATGTGGATTTAGAAGTCGCCGCCTATGCCATCATAGCAATGCTGACCGGCGTCTGCTTTTGGTACCGCCCTGATGGCCGCCTGAACATCGACGAGATCATCTCCATTCACCAGAAGCTAGTTGTGAGCGGTGTTGTTGGTGGATCCTAGCTTTTAAGCGCCCTATTGCTCAGCTCTTTTTGCTTCTATGCAATGCTGGTAACTTGGCGACTGCATAATCTTCTCCGTGAAAAATATCGGGATATCATGTTTGATAAAGCAGTTGACTTGAGTCCACTTTTCTAAAGGCATGTCATGCGCATAAATCGCAGTGAAACTATCTAGAAGCCCCTGTGTCATTTTTTCTGCATTTTCTGAATTATAGAATATCTCCTTCAGTAGGTAAGTTTTGTAGGTATTTTTCCTTTGTTCAGATATCAAGGCTGCCTTGTCAGATAATGTAGCTAGTGTCAGACCCTTCATGATTGCGTTATTTGCTGCATGTTCGGACCCTTGTTGATTATTTAGGTATGACCTAATGAAGTAGTAGAATTGGTAGTTTTCTCCTACATCCAGCTCAAGCCATTTCAGCGGTGATAGACTAATTTTTAATCCATAAACATACATCGTACCTATTGCATCGCAGATGTAGCCATTGAGAAAAGTATTCTCAGGACTTTCTACATATTCCTCCATATTTTTCTGAAGTAATGTCTCGTTGCTGACGCAATTTTTGTTACTCTGAGATTCTGATGCAAGTGAACCGGCTGACTGAGCAAACGTGGTGATTACGCAAACTAAAAACAATCGAAGAAATTTGCTCGTTTGATCGAGTGATTTTTTGGGGAGGTTTGCTGTTCTGAGATTCTGCATCAATGTGTTTCCTCTCGGAAATCGATTTTCACCTCAACGGTACTATACGTCCTTTGAGTGAGGAAGCCTTGAAAATGGATGGTTTGGTTGCCTCTATCTAGCAACAAGAATGCCAAGGGCGAAGGGGCTCGCCTTCAACATCGCATTACAATTAAACGTCTTTTACCGGAGCTTTGTAGTTCAGTCCCTTGGCGATTTTCATCGCTTCCAATCCATCCTCAAAGCTCATTAGTGGTGTAATGTTGTAAAAGCGCAGGCCTTTTCCGGCCATGCATGCCATCTCAAAAGCTTTGATGGAGATGTTGTCTGGCATCTCAATGATTGCAGTGGAATCGTATTGCCCAAATGACAACCATGACCCGATAAAGCGTCCGCCTAATTGCTCCAGAATTGGCACCATTGAATCTCGACGGTTTTCAGGATTTGCAACTAAGTTTGCAATGGAGTCAGCAGTGACCGCGATTTGAATAAGGTAAGTTGCCATGGGGATCTCGTCTAAATGAAGCAAACTATGGGTGGACGTGAGGTCCTTTTTTACCTGCATCAACAGTATGGTTACAAGAGGCTATTCAACTGCGCGATTTATTGCAGCGAAGACTCTCTACGAGAGTGTTCTATCAATCTGTTAGCCTAGGTTTGAACCGAATTTTGAGAAACAATAAGAATGTACCCCTGACAAGCAAAATGAAAATTAGTTGAGAAATGAGACTGCTTGGAGCTTCTTCTTCTGGCGTAAGTAGTGATATTTTTCGAAATGACTCCCCGAGTTTGGTTGATATATATAAAATTTACTATCTAATTTACGTAGAGATATAAATGTCAATACTTGATTCGAAAGAGCTAAATGCAGAAGGTTCAGGATGAAGTGGTGAGGCGGCTTTATTCCAATATCGCGCTTGGTGAGGACATTGGGGCTGCATTAGAGCCGATTGCGTCGTCGTTTCATGAAGCCATGTTTTGCTATAAATCCCTTTCTATCAACACGCTAGACTATCATCATCTCAGATTTTTAAATGTGGGGGAAGAGATTGGAAAGGATATGATTGCTGCTGGTTGTTGCAACCCTTTTCCAGAGCTAGCAAGAATTGCTCCGATGAATGAGTTGATCCATTCCGAGGATTTTATTCGGCCGGAAGAAGTTCGCGCCTCTGAATTCTATGAACTCGTTTTTAAAAAGCATAACACCTTTGATCGGACGCGTGGATTTATGATCCATAGACAGGGCGTAGATGTTGCGATGGCATCTGTTGCCATAGCCTCTGATTTTGGTGGATCAGATAGCGAGAGCCTCAATAATGCGCTTGAGTTTGTTAGGCCCCATTTTCAAAATGCGTTTTCTATTGCTATGCATTTAGAGCAAAGGCGGAGTGATTTTGTTTCTTATTCGTTTTGGCTTGAGCAAATCCCAACTGCGGCCTTTATTCTGGACCAAGGCATGCATGTTGCTTTTGCCAATAAACAGGCCGAAACCCTCTTTACATCCAGTGCAAGCCTCAATGTTGATTGTCGCAATGAGATCACCTCACGTCATAATGGGCACCGCAAACTGCTGGAGGATGCGGTGATACAGTGCAGGCTGAATAACAAATCGCTTGGGCCAGTTGTGCTGGAGATGGAAGCAGCACCCAACCCGTTTTTCGTTGTGATGCCAGTTGATGTGTTTGCCGAGACGCCAGTCCATTTGGCTCAATTCGTACGTGGCCCGCAACCTCTGTTATGTATGGTGCTTGACCCTGGTGATTTGCCTGTGGCGGAGCTGGACAATTTGCAGCAGTATTTTGGCATCTCGAGCCGTGAGGCGGAGCTCGTCCAATATCTGGTGCGTGGCGCTTCTGTTGGTGAAACCTCGGATGCGATGGAAATCAGTTACAATACGGCGCGTAATCATATGGCGCGTATTGCGAACAAAGTGTCGGCTGGTTCGCAAAGTGAGTTGGTTCGGCTGGCGAGTGATCTGGCTGCAAGAGTACCGCGATAGGGGCAAAATGTCTGTTCAGGAAGACCTAGTAGAGAGGATGTACTCCAGCGTAATTTTGGGGGAGGATCTTGGTCAGGTATTCGAACCGTTAGCAGCTTCCTATCAAGATGTTTTGTTTGGTGTTCAGGTGCAGTGTTACACCAACAATGATTATTACTATTTGTCTTTCCTAAACACTGAGGACAGTTTTGCGGAGGATATGGAGGTTGGTGGTGCAAGTAATCCTTTTCCTGCCATAGCAGAGCGGGTTCCATTTCAGTCCGTTATATACAGCGAACGCTATATACCACCTGCGGAAATTATGCGTTCTGAGTTCTACGAGCAGGTTCTTTCAAAGCATAATACATTCGATCGTTCTCGCGGCTTCTTGCTGCATCGGCAGGGTGGGGATGCTGCTATCGTTGCTTGGACTATGCCTGATGACTTTGTTGGTAAAGAAGATCAGTTCCTATGCGATACGCTGGAGCAAATTCGCCCTCATTTCCAAAATGCGTTTTCATTGGCTCTGCAGTTGAAACAGAGGGAGAATGCCAAGACCTCTGATGCATATTGGCTTGAGCGTATTCCAAGTGCGGCACTGGTGCTTGATCATGGGCTTCATGTTTCAGCGGCGAATGCTGAAGCTGAGAATCTTTTTAAATCCAGACGCAGTATCCTTGTCGATTGCCGTGGTGAGCTTTCTACCCGGCACTATAATCAACGTAAACTGCTGGAAGATGCGGCGACCAGAGTTCGGCTTGGCCAAAAAACAATTGGGCCGCTCGCGTTGAAAGGCGATCTTGTTCCGAGCACTTTTGTTGTAATGACGCCCATTCAATCACTGGAGCGTACACCAGCCTATTTGAACTGCTTTAGCCCAACGGATGATGCGATATTGGTGATCGTTATTGATCCATACAGTTTGCCTGCTGCCTCTCATGAAGTTTTGCAGGGATGCATGGGGGTTTCAAAACGAGAAGCTGAGTTGGTCCAAAACCTTGTCGTTGGACTGTCTGTCAGAGAGACCGCCGAAAAAATGCAGATCAGCTACAACACTGCGCGCAACCATTTGGCACGGGTTACTGAAAAAGTGTCTCTTGGTTCGCAAAGCGAGCTGATACGCTTTGCAAGTGATCTTGCAGCCAGAATGCCGCGTTCCTTCTAATTGCAACTCGGTGGTTGTGCGTAGGCGTAATCTGAGAAATTCAAATAGATTTCATGTTCCGGAATTCAAGTGTAGTCGGCGTTTCGAACTAGAATATAACGTAAGTGTAGCTCTACAAAATTTGTATCTGATCTATTTGTGTACTTAATATGAATATTACATATGTTTGGTTGAGTGTTGTCGGTTCTACAGCTTATATGAAGTCGTCATATATAATGGGTGGAATTGCGATGAAGTGTATTTTGATTGTAATGTTTGCACTGCTCTCATCCAATGCGTGTGCAGATACTTTAGAAAAGCACGTTGCCGCCAACCGCACTGCAAAGCTTGATGTTTATGGATATTATATTCATGAAAGCTGCACATCATCGATCCCGCGCAAAGTGTCTTTTGTTAAAAAGCCTGAGCATGGCATTATACGCTTTGTGCAATCTCGCTCTGCCATAGCTCGTAATGCTGGAAAATGTGCTGGCAAGGTCACTAATGAGCTGATCATGTATTATTCGCCAGACAAGGACTATCGCGGAACGGACAAGGTTGTGACTAAGTTTCGTATGCTCTCAGCAGGGCAGACGATTTATGGCGGTCATACCTACGAGATTGATGTTCAATAAGCGTGTCTTTCTTGAGTGACGCCTAGTTTGTTAGGTAAGCGCATTTGTTTTGATAGGCTGACTCTTTCTTTCACTTCCATGCTTATCAGCTCTTTGTGGGCTGGGTGTTTGTAGTATGGGTGCGCGTTGTCCGTACTTCGTTTACAGCGTTTTATCAATTGTTGTGTTGAGCCGCTTACGATCGCGCCGCAATTACACAATGCGAAATTGGTGAGTTTTGCACCATCGTTCAATTCCCACGATATCACTGATGCAATATAAGGCTCTGTGTCCTATGCAGATTGAGGTTGTTGCTTACGCATTGGTCAATTCTTGGCAGTAACCGCCTTCAAGTGTGGGTCTTGAAGTGGAAAATCTCAATTGTGGTCATTAATCCTGCAATTATATTGTGTTTTTGCCGTTGGGTTTCTCTCAAAACAAAGGGAGGAAACGGCTTATTGTTGACATGAGTGCAGCAAAGCCTAAGAATTTCGGCAATGATTTTTGAGTAACGCGGTCGGGGGGATCGTCGTTGCTACTAAACAATTGAATAAATGCCGGACAAGGACAAAATCGCCAATGTTCACCGGCTCGGGGGAATGTCATGCGTCTGTTTTCTTATAAGAACAGGAAGGTTCATCTTGGACCATATCCATCAGAGCGGTTGAAGCGGACGCAGGATGCTATCGATTTGAGTAAAGTTCCGAGTGTGGAGCCAACTGTTTATTTCGATCGTGAAAACCCCGAAATCCTAAGCAATTCCATGGCGTCGTTCAGCGCAATCATGGATGCTATTCGCGATGGTGCACACAATGCCAAGCTCTCTGAAATTCCAGATGATCCGCAGGAACGTTCCAACCACTTGAAAGCTGCTGGTTACTTTTTTGATGCATCTATGATGGGAACTTGCGCCGTGACGGAGGAGCACTTTCTTGCTCAGCCGCTGCGCAACCCTGATTTGGATAAGCTGGCGCAAGACCTTCAGACATTTCAGCCTAAGACGTTGGCGGCTGGCATTGATGTGACCATGGCAGATGTTCGTGATAGCGCGGCGTCTACTCCTGGGCCAGTTACACATCATAGCTTTGCCATGGTTGTTTTGATGGAACATCCACGCGCGCCAAGGGAAAACGAACCGGGTGGAAACTGGATCACGGGCACTTGTGATCAGCGCTCCGCTATTCGCGCGGCTGAAGTGGCTGTCGTTTTGGCGAACTATTTGCGTTTGCTGGGCGTTGAGGCAAGGGCGCACACGACGACAAGCTCTGATGTGGATCTCAACCGGCTTGCTGTTTCCGCTGGACTTGTTGAAGTGGCGCAAACGGATGGCGACTATGTTGTTTCAAATCCATATGTGGGCACTGAGTTTACGTTAGCTGCAATCACAACCACGCTTGAGCTGACACCTGACCTTCCACTTGCACCGCGCAAGTTTGCAGATATCTGGAGCTCTCATGGTCCAGCTTGGCAGTTGGGAATGGGGACGTTCAAGAACGCGTTCAATCGCAAGCCTTTTGAGAACCGCGACTACCACATGGGCGCGTTCCCGTTTGAGAAGATCAAGCGGGTTGACGAGACCACCACGTTTATTGATGAGCCGCGCGTCCCGCGTGTGCCAAAACGGGCTGACATGTTTGCGCGTGCGCTGTTTGGTGACATGGGCAAGTCATTGCAGGAAGCCGCCAAGAACGGTGGTTATCTTGCTAAAAATCCAATGGGATATTGTGCGCGCCGAGCTCTTGCTGCGCTGATCCTGCTGCAAGATGGTGAGGCAGCACCCGAAATTGCACCAAGCGCGATGGATTTGGACAAAAACGCTGCCAACGTAAAGTCTGCACTCTATTTCCTAGGGGCCGATGCAGTTGGTCTCTCGCGTTGTCCAGACTACGCGTATTACTCCCATGATGCGCGTGGGGAAGAAATTACGCCATACCACAAAAATGCGATTTCCATTCTGGTGGACCAAGGGCATGAAACCATGGAGGGCGCCAGCGGGGATGACTGGATTTCCGGGGCTCAATCCATGCGGGCGTATCTGCGCACCTCCATTATTGGCGGTATTGTTGCGGAGCAAATCCGGCGCTTGGGTTATCCCGCACGGTGTCATTCTGTGGTCGATGGCGAAGTCCTGCAGCCACCGCTTCTTCTGTTATCTGGCCTAGGTGAAGTAAGCCGCATTGGTGAGGTTATTTTGAATCCATACCTTGGGCCGCGTTTGAAGTCCGGTGTGGTGACCACTGATATGCCGTTCACCTTTGACAAGCCAATTGACTTTGGTCTGCAACGCTTTTGCGAAAGCTGCAATAAATGTGCGCGTGAATGCCCATCTGGTGCAATCACAGCTGGGCCAAAACGAATGTTCAACGGTTACGAGATCTGGAAATCCGATTCTGAGAAGTGTGCTCGCTATCGTGTGTCTCAACCGGCCGGTTCTTTGTGTGGACGCTGCATGAAAACGTGTCCATGGAATCTGGAAGGCCTGTTTGCAGAGGCGCCGTTCCGTTGGACGGCGATGACTATACCATCCTCCGCAAAGCTTCTGGCAAAACTAGATGACAAGCTCGGCAACGGCTCCATCAATCCAGTTAAAAAATGGTGGTGGGATCTGGTTGCTAGTGGTGAAGGCAATTATGTTATCGCCGAGGAGACCAACTCACGCGACTTGCAGCTGAATCTGGATTTGAAATACGAAGATCAAACACTCGCGGTTTATCCGGCTAATTTGGCTCCGCATCCTTGGCCTTTCCCGTTTCTGATGGATCGGGAAGCTGGCATTAAAGCTTATCAGGGCATGATTTCTGCTGCGGAATACAAGTCACGGCTTGCCGCCGGCTCGTCAGAACTAGCTCCCATTTATGCCGTGAGTGCAAGCTCTTCGCCGGTTCTGGCTGTTCGCCTATCTAAGGTGGACGTGGAGGCCGAGGGGGTCTCGCGTTATGAATTTGCGCTGGACGATGGCTCTCCGTTACCTGTGTTTGAGGCAGGTGCACATATTGATGTTGTGGTTGCACCAGAGTTTTTGCGTCAGTATTCCCTCGCAGGCAATCCATCAGACAACAGTAAGTATGTGATTGGGGTTTTAGAGGAAACAGGTGGACGGGGCGGTTCTGCTTTGATGCACCGGATCTTCCATGAAGGGCGGCGGGTGTTCATCTCTAAGCCTATCAACCATTTTCCACTGCATGAAGAGGCGACAAAAACCCTGCTGTTTGGCGGCGGTATTGGTGTTACGCCAATGATTGCGATGGCACACCGCTTACACGATTTGGGCAAACCGTTTGAGCTGCACTACTGTTTCCGACACCGACATAAAGCCGGGTTTATTGATGAAATTAAGTGCGCGCCTTGGGCTGATAAAGCGTTCATCCATTGTTCAAGTGAAGGATCGCGTGCGGATCTTAAGTCAATTCTTTCTGGATATGAAAAGGGCTCTCACGTTTACACATGTGGTCCGGACGCCTTTATGGACGGTGTGCTGGACACGGCGGCTGAATGCGGCTGGGCTGAGGACGGAGTACACAAAGAGTACTTCTCGGTTCCAGACCAAGGCGATTATGTAAACTCGAGCTTCTTTGTGAAACTTGCCTCTTCCGGGGACCGTATTGAGGTCCCAGAGAACAAGAGTGTAGCTGATGTCCTTAATGAGCTGGGGATCTCTGTTCCAACGAAATGCTCTGATGGTATTTGTGGGGTTTGTACCGCCAAATATAAAGGCGCTGAAGTTGAACACCGTGACTTTGTTTTGAGCGGGAAGGCGCGGGAGGATACTCTGGTATTATGCTGCTCCCGAGCTAAGGATGCTGGCGCGGAACTGGAACTGGATCTGTAATAGGTCCAACGCACTTTAGATCGCCTTCTCTTTGTTTAAACAGAGAGGAGTGCGGTTTTGTTGTTTTGTGCGCTCCGAAATAGGGGAACTGCTTTGATCCGTGATGAGTTTGATATTTATTGTAAGTCTTTGATTGGAACAACGAATGTTGTTCAGTGGGGGAATGCTTCTGTCTGGAAGGTTGGAGGGAAGATCTTTGCGATCTGCTCCAATTGGGGTGATGAGGTGGAAGGTTCAACCGGCATCAAGATCAGCTTTAAATGCTCTGAATTGTCCTATCAGATTTTGACCGAACAAGACGGCATAATTCCTGCGCCTTATCTGGCTCGCGCCAAATGGGTGCAGATTGAGACTTCAGTTGCGATGGAAGATCAGGACATAAAAAACTACGTCCGTGAAGCGCATAGCATTATTGCAAGGAAGTTGACTAAGAAGCTGCAGAGAGAAATCGGTTTCTGTGCAGCTTGAAATTTGTCTAGGATGTACGTCTGGCGAATTTGTTGATTACTGGAGGTGGGGGTCTCTTGTCGGTCTCATAAACTTATCGATGGGGGTATAAGACGCCGACTGTCGTGGGAGACCTAGTTTTCGTGTTATGAGCTTGTATCAAGCCTCTTCAAGGCTAAGTGTTTGTTTTAACATACGGATACTTGGTTTGCGTGGCTATGTGTGGAATTGCGTTTTTGCGATGAAAATGCGTTGCTAAGAGGCATTGAGGTCTATTTGCAATAGGGCCGCGGGATGACTGCTCTTTCCAGAATATACCATCTTTAGATGCCTCAAAATCAATTTGAGATGGCTGGTGGTCATTATCTCATTGCCTCCATTCTTGATCCGCAAATCAGCTCCTGAGAAATGTGTGAGAGAATAAACTAATCTTGAGGAAAAGGCATAATTAGATATGCCCGCAATTGGTAAAATGCTCAGTGAGAGTGAGTTCGGGATTTATCCCCTTAACATCTTCACTTATTCGCCTTTGCGACGGGGTCAAAACTGGGGAAGTGCTTTTCATCCATGCAATGGGATGATGAAGGTAGCATCGTGCGTATTTACTGATAAGGAGAGGCTGTAGATCGGAATTGGCAGTATCGCATTATCAGACCACATGGATAACGGCTCGCCACACGACGTGATCTGCGCAAGTGATGTCACACCACTATCTAGGAAATTTCATTGGTCTTCGTAAACCAATGGAACCATAAGTGGCAGACATCACTCAAATACGTTTCGGTTGGGCTTTAAGACCAATCAGCCTCCGGCAGATCCGGCGGCGTTCAGGAAGGTCAAGCCGACCTGATTACCATTTTTCGATAATTGTCTCGTCGCTCCATATAGTCAGGGGTTCTTCGGACCACGTGCCGTAGGCGGTGTTCGGAAAGACGATCCATTCGGTGCCCCATTTAGCTGCGTTTTCGTCGACCAATGCCTTTTGATCGTCCAGCGGGGTCTTGCGGAAGCCGCCGTCAAAATCATGCAGTGTGTCGCCAAGCATGAGAACAATCTGATAGTCTTTGCTCACAGACGCGCGGCGCTCCACTTTGGGAGGTCCGAGCAGCAGAACTGTCTCGGCGCTGATCTGCGGCAAGCCCAACTCTTTCAGCGTGGCCAGTGTGTAGTCTTTCTGCTTGTCTGAGCGGTCTGAAATGTAGCGGATAGCAACACCCAGGTCATTTGCGTAGTCTAGGAATTCTTTCGCGCCGGGGATCAGCGTTGGCTTGCCGTTACGTTCCCACGGAAGCCATGTGTCCCAAACGTCATAGGTGTGGCAGTTCGCTAGATCACGGGCCAGCAGCGCGGTGTTATCAATCACCGTCTCGTCCAGATCTGAAACGATGGCCAGTTTTGAGGGATCGGCGGCCTTTTTGACTGCGGCAGCCAGCTTTTGCGTGGCAATGTTATAGGCTTGTCTCTGCAGTGCCCGGACCTCGGCTGATTGCTGCTGAAAACGTAAGCCCATGGTGAATTCGGCAACAGAACATTCGTTTGAGGAGGCCTCTTGCGCAGAGCTCGCCTGAGCCAGTGCGCCCAATGCCAGACAGGCCAATACGGAGGTGGTGAGGAAACGGTGTTTCATGCGGATATTCTCTTTCATTCAGTTCATGCTCTCTGGGCTCGGAGCAAATGACCTACGAAATTACGTGTAAGTCACATTCATTTGGATTACCAAATCCGCGTACGTAATCATACCGTGTTCATAGTCCTATTGACATTACTTAGGGGCATGTGGGGTTCTTTCCAGTTTCTGGACAATCGAGTGCAATGACTTTGATTGTTTTAGGAGATGGGAATGTGCACGAAACGAAACACCTTTTAGGAGGAGCTTAAAAGCGGTGTTGTCGTTGGTCGGCCGTGCGTCGAAGAGCTGCTTTGAGCCCAATATGTCGATGCAGTGGTTCTCGGCTCTCGGGGTGGTGAAACATGGACGTCAGACAAGGTTTACTGTAAACATCCCACTGTTTGATTCCAGAGGAGACCCACATGGAGCAATTCACCGGCGGCTGTCTGTGCGGTAACGTTCGAATTGTGGCATCAGGTCTGCCTTATCGGGTCGGCATTTGTCACTGTCTTGATTGCCGCAAGCATCATGGGGCTCTCTTTTACGCATCCGCAGTCTTCCATGAGGATGCAGTCGTCGTGGACGGAGAAACGCGCGACTATGAAGGGCGACATTTTTGCCCTCGCTGTGGTTCCTCCGTTTTCGCACACAGTTCAGACGAAATCGAAGTGCATCTGGGTTCTTTGGATGCCACGAGCCAACTCGTGCCTACTTACGAAAGTTGGGCCACGCGCCGTGAGGAATGGCTGCCGCCGTTTCCACTTGCGGCTAGTTATGAGCGCGATCGTGACGAAACGAATCGCTCTGAAGAGTAGGTTCTCGCAAGCGCTTGAAAAGCTGTCACTCGGCCATTGGGCAGAAATGGCAGTAAAATCCGCTTTGCCGGCAACACAAGGGCTTTAATGCTGCGTATTGCATCAATGCCCGAATGACGAGCTGAGGTGTGTTTGCTCCTGGTCGTTCTTCTGAGCGGTCTCCTATAAACCTATGGCAAGTAAGAAGGGCATTGTGTATAGGAGAGCCTCCTCTCTCAACTATTGATGGCGCGGCGTGAGTGATAGTCTGAAAACAATCTTTTTTGACTGTGTTTCCATTGAGCGCAGTGGTTCCACGATTGTCTCTGATGTGAGTGCAACACTCTCTGAGGGTCGGATCGGGATTATTGGCCGGAATGGGTCTGGTAAATCAACGCTTGTCCGCAGCCTGAATGGGTTGTTGCCTATAGCCTCAGGTCAGCTGAAGGTTCATGGTGTTGGCGCTGATGAAGGGGCTAAGGGGCTTGCCCTTGTCACTGGGTTTGTTTTTCAAAATCCTGATCATCAGCTGATCTTTCCCACTGCAATTGAAGAGCTGTGTTTTGGCTTGCGTCAGCTTGGCGTTGGTAAGGCGCCCGCTAAAAAGCAAGGTCTGGCTTTTTTGAAAGAACACGGCATTGCTGATTTGGCGGAGCGACCTGTTCATGAACTCTCTGAGGGGCAGAAGCAACTCATTTGCATTCTTGCAGTGCTGATAATGGAGCCGAAGCTGATTGTGCTTGATGAGCCGTTTTCCAGCCTAGATCTTCGGACGCGTCATGCCTTGCGCCACAAACTTGAGAAGTTGGACCAGCAGATTGTGTTTGTAAGCCATGAGCTGGATGCGCTGAGTGATTATGACCGGGTGCTTTGGATCGAGAATGGATCGATCAAGGCAGACGGTGATCCGGCGGATGTGCTTGGTGCTTATCAGCAGAGCGAGTTGGCAGGGGCTGAGCTTTATTTTGAAGGGCGGCACGGCTCATGATCTCGCTCTACATGGCTGGAGATAGTTGGGCGCATCGGTTGTCGGCACGGCTGAAGCTGCTGGGCCTGTTCGTTTTAAGCCTCGTGGTCCTACCCTATAATGAGTGGTGGGTTTCGCTTGGGTTGTTGAGCGGTTCTGTGCTGCTTTATGTAAGCCTAGGTAAGCGGGGGATACGTTCCCTAACTGTTGTGCGGCCTCTTCTTTGGATGCTTTCCATTATACTTATCTTCCATGTTGTAATGGGGGATGTTGTTCTGGGGGTAAGCACAGTATTGCGCCTATTGGCGATGGTGCTCCTTGCGAACTTTATTAGTATAACCACCCGTATGGAGGCTCTGATGGATGCGGTTGAGCCGCTTTTTCGGCCTCTTCGTGTGTTTGGTATATCCTCAAGGCGGGTTTCACTCGCAGTCGCGTTGGTTATTCGGTTTGTTCCTGTTCTGATGGCAGTTTATGCTTCTCTGCAAGAGGCGTATAAAGCGCGAACGACCAAATCTAACAGCTGGCGCTTGTTGGCACCCTTTGCCTTGCACGCAATAAAAATGACAGAGCATGTTGCTGAAGCCCTGACCGCACGAGGTGGTGCGGACGGGTTTGACGTCAAGACCAAAAGTAAGGAAACAAATGTCCAGTGATCGTACCCTCGTTCAAGTCGCTTTTTACGCGGCTCTTATTGCAGCTCTCGGGCTGGTGCCGCCGATTAACTTTGCATTTGTAGGTGGCGTGCCTATTACCGCGCAAACGCTTGGCGTTATGCTGGCCGGTATTATGCTTGGCCCGGTCCGTGGTGGTTTGGCTGTGGCTTTGCTGCTGTTCCTCGTCGCCCTTGGTCTTCCGCTGCTTTCCGGTGGTCGTGGTGGTATCGGCGTGTTTTACGGTGCGTCTGCTGGGTATCTGGTTGGCTGGATCGTGGGTGCTATGGTTGCTGGTCTCGTGATGAACCTGACACGCAAACTGAACGTACTTGCTAGTGCTGTGCTGGCTGGTGTTATTGGCGGTATTGGCATGGTTTACCTGATTGGTATTCCGGTTGTGGCGTACAAGGTTGATATCTCCCTGCAGGCGTCTGCTCTTGGTGCTCTGGTTTATATTCCGGGTGATTTGATCAAGGTTGGTTTGGCAGCGGTTATTGCGCAGACAGTTGCGCGTGGCTTGCCATCTGCCTTGCTTTCTCGTGCATGAGTTATATCGGTCAAGACATTGATCAATTTGCGAGCCAGCGCCCCCAAGCGCTGGCTTTGCTTTGTGATGAGCATCGGTATAGCTGGGCGCAGCTTGCAGATGCGATTTCTCGTGTGGCTCACGGTGTTGCCGGTTCTGTTCAACGCGGGGAGGCGGTTGCTTTAGATTTCCAGCGGGCTGATTTGTTTCTGATTGCGTTTATGGGGGTGATCAGAGCGGGGTTGGTTGCTGTCGTTCTGGATGGCAAGTGGGCTCAGCAACGGAAAAGCGATGCTGAGCGAAGAGTGGGATGTATTGCGCGCCTTGGCGATGCTGAGGTTCTTAGTTTTCTTGGAACTGAGCTGGATCTTGTCTCTGAACGCTCAATCATAGCCGTAGAAACTGACCCGTTTTATATCGGTTTTACCTCCGGTTCGACTGGGGAGCCGAAAGGTTATTTACGCAGTCACGGGTCTTGGTTGACGGGTTTTAAGACCTCGCTTGATGTTATGGGCTTATGTGCTTCTGATCGGATTGCTGTGCCCGGTCCTATGAGCCATTCGCTGCATTTGTATGGTGCTGTGCAAGCGTTGGATATGGGGGCTGCTGTTTTGACGATAAGTCATCATCAGGTCCGGCGCTTTCCCAAGCAGATGCATGAGTTTGGCGCGAGTGTTGTTTATGCGACGCCAACCCAACTGCATTACCTGATTGCAGCGGCCAAAGGCAAAGTGGTGTTATCGGATCTGCAATGCATCTTGATCAGCGGCGCGAAGTGGACGGGGCAGGGCCTCGCTGACTTGCGCAGTGTTGCACCCAATGCAGAAGCGATTGAGTTTTACGGAGCATCAGAGCTGAGTTTTGTAAGTATCAAGGGGCGGCTGGATGAAGCGCCCTCGGGTTCGGTTGGGTTGCCTGTACCGGATATTAAGCTGGAGATCCGCAACTCAGTGGGTGCGTGTCTTGGAACGGGCGAGACCGGATGCATCTGGGTTGCCAGCCCGCATGTGTTTGACGGGTATGCTTGCGGGTCTGATGATAGCTTTCGGCAGGATGGCCGGTTTGTCACCATCGGGGATCATGGCTGGCTTGATGCTAATGGGTTCCTGTATGTCATCGGGCGTGAAAACAGGATGCTGGTGAGTTCTGGGGTTAATATTTACCCCGAAGAGGCTGAACGGTATCTGGAGAGCCGAAGCGACGTTGCTCATGCTGCTGTTTTGCCTAGCTCTGATGAGGTGCGCGGAACTGTTGCGGTTGCTTTGGTTCAAGCTGCGAGCCAACAGGAGTTGGATCCTTCGGGTTTGCTGCGGGATTTGAGAGAAAAACTCGGCGCATCCAAAGCTCCACGGCGTGTTGTGTTGTTGGATGGGGATTGGCCAATGACGGCAAGTGGTAAAACAGATTTTGGGCAGCTGGCTCGGCGTTATGAGCAGGAGTTGGGTTGATGGCCTCTGCTTATCTAATTGCTGCGCGACGAACGAGTGTTGAACCTCGCGGTGGTGTTCATGCTGGTCGTGGTGTGCATGAGTTATGGGCACCGGTGGCGACCGCTGCTCTTGCGGATGCGGGCCTCGGTTCGGACGATGTTGATGAGGTCGTACTCGGGAATGCGCTTTATGGCGGCGGCAATCCGGCTCGCGTTGCCGCGTTGCACAGTGGTTTGCCTGCCTCCGTTCCAGCTTCAACCATCGATAGTCAGTGTTGTTCGGGCCTTGATAGCGTGGTTCTGGCCGCGAGTAGTGTTGTTTCCGGTCAGGCTGATGTTGTTTTGTGCGGTGGTTTGGAAAGCTACTCAAAGCGACCTTTGCGAGCGCATCACGGGCAAGATGGGTGCCCCGAGTTTTATTTGCGACCTCCGTTTACGCCATGGACAGATCGCGACCCTGATATGATTGAGGCGGCTGTTCATTTGGCTGAGGCGTTTCTTATCTCCGATACTCGCCAGAATGATTGGGCTGTTGAGAGCCACCAAAAGGCATTGCATTCTTGTGAGCGTGAGCTTGTTTTACTGGGCGAGCAGGCTGAGCTGAAGGATGGATTTACGCGGAATCTCTCAGTACAGTTGGCAGCGCGCGCTAAGGTGCTTGCTGGGACGAGTGAGTATGTGCAGACGTCTGCAACGACTGCTGTTGAGGCCGATGCTGCTGCTGCGTTGCTTGTCGTTTCCGCAGCTGTATTGGAGCGGCTGAAGCCTGATTATGCGCTTGAAATTATGGGCAGTAGTCGGAGTGGAGCTGATCCTGTATTGCCGGGTCTGGCACCAATTGCCTCAACGAAGCGGGTGCTTTCCAAAACCAACGTGAAGGCGCAGGATTTTGCTGTTGTTGAGATCATGGAAGCGTTTGCGTCTCAGGCGATCGCGTGTGCCGATGCGTTTGATTTTGACAGGTTGGCCGTCAATCGTGGAGGCGGGGCATTAGCGCGGGGCCATCCTATTGGTGCGTCTGGCGCTATTCTGGCAGTCCGACTTTTCCATGAGCTAAAGACCGAGCCTGAGGGTGCGCTCGGTCTTGCTATGATTGCAGCTGCTGGAGGTTTGGGAACGTCTATTGTGCTCCAGCGAAAGGCTCAATGCACCAGCGCTTGATCCAAATGCTTGAGGGCCTTGATGAGCAGACCTTGCAGGATGAAATCCTCATCCCACGGTAAGACTTCCAAATTAACGGAATCGAGCAGTGGCGTCAGGAGGCTGCTTTCCAGCCCTTTGTTCATGCCGTGCTTAAACAGGTCATAGGCTTGCATTGCTTTGCCCGTCAGGACAATGCGGCTTGGATCCAGCAGCGAGATGGTGCGAGCAAGGCTGACGCCCAGAGCAAAGCCTGCATCAGTAAACACCTTTTGAGCCTGCGCGTTGCCTTCACGGGCTTTTTCGCGCAGGTTCTGGATGTATTCCGGGCCGTAGAACATGGCTGACGGAGAGGTTTCTTTGGGGAGCTTTTGTGCTTCGCGATAGAGCGCATAATCGGCTATGTAAGCTTCCAGACACCCCATCATGCCGCATCTGCACGCTGCACCGTCTGGTGTGAAAGGTGAGTGGCCATATTCAGCTGCAGCTCCCGTCTCTCCCCGGTACAATGCGTTCTTGATGAAGATGCCCATACCCACACCACGGTCGATATAAACCACGACGAAGTTGCCGCTGTATTTTTCGGTGTCTTGCCGGTGCAGGGCTTCTGCGATCATGTTGGTATCGTTGTAAAGCGTACAGGTGATGCCCAAAGACCGGGAGAGTTTTGCGGTAAGCTCTACCTGACGTTCTGCGATTGTTGGCGACCAGATGATTGAGCCGTTGCGTTTGCCAACGATGCCTTGGGTCGCAACCGTAATTTCCATCACGCTGCGCGCCCTCAAAGGCTCAGTTTTGAGCAAGGCTTTGATTTCATTTGTGAGCAGAGTGACGAATGCATCTCCGCCCATGTCTGAGGATTCCACGATGAACTTGGCTTCGGCATGTTGGTGGCCGGTGTAATCCACGAGTGAGAGGCTGACACGGTCCACTGAGATCTTTACAGCAACAACATGGGCTACATCATCTCGCAGGCACAGGTATGTTCGCGGTCGGCCTCGTGTATTCGCATTGGGGTTGGGCTGCTCCATCTCTTCGGTGATCAGGCCCCGGTCTGTGAGATCGGCAGTAATGGATGTTACTGCTGCAAGAGATAAGCCTGTCAACCTGCCCAAGTCGACCCGTGCAAGAGAAGAATGTTGCCGTAAACTGGACAAAACCACAAACCGGTTTTGCCGGCGGACTTGTTCTTTACCAGCTTTTTCAATCATTCGAGTACTTGCCTACGTATCGCTCAAAAGTGGTCTCTGTGATTTGTTAGGTACAAGCATAAATTTTAGAGGGCAAACAAATAAAGAGAGGAGTTGTATTTATCGGCGGTTTTACCTGAAATATGAGATGACCTATTCGTAAGGACTAGCTCGTTTGGTGAGGTGAAACATCTGTATCCGTGTCTACCCTCTTTTGCAGGGTCTCCGGCATCAAAATCAAATACATAAAGCCGCCCACCAAGGCGAGGCTCGCCAGTGTGATGAAGGCGGGTGCATAGCCGAAGAATTGCACGATTTCCTCTGCTATCAAATTGGAGAATGCTGAGCCTATGCCAACAACAGCTGCCAAGGCTCCCTGCACGAGGTTGAAACGTCCTGTGCCGTGGGTCAGGTCTGCAGCGATGAGGAGGATGATCACTCCGAAAATGCCATTGGCGATGCCATCCAGCGACTGAACTGAGATCAGAGCGTAGGGATCTTCCAGCCACATAAACAACAAGCCACGAATGGGCAGGATGAAGAATGCCAGCAGGAAGAGCGGCTTTCGGCCCCATGCATCTGCCTTGGCTGCGCACAGCAGAGACATGAGCACCATCCAGAATTGGGCGACGATGATACAGGCAGAAACAAACGCAATGCCGATGTTGACGTTTGAATTGATCGACAGTTTTTGGCTCACCAGCGGGAGCATGGCAGCGTTGGCAAAGTGGAACATGAACACGCACATGACCAGCGTCACGAGGCGTTTATCCGAGAGCACGGTTGCAAGTGCGGAAGGTTCATCACCATCGTTGGAACTGTGGGTGAGGCCACCGCGTGCTGCATTGTGATTGATCTTGGAGCCATCCACCATGCCGACGCAGATTGCCATGCCAATGGCCATCATGGCGACCAGCCAAAAGACGCCTTCGGCAGAGATCCAAAGTGCAAGACCTGCGCCCAACAAAGCGGCAAAGACGTTGCCTGAGTGGTTGGCTGCCTGATTGGCTCCCATTTGCACAGTGAAGTGCTCCGGCCCTGAAATGCCGAGGGTTATAGCTGCAATGCAGGGGCCGACAAAGGCAATGGCAATGCCCATGAGGATTTGGGCGACATAGATAATGATTTGGTATTGGGAGAACAGCAAGATTGAGAGCGTTGCTGCACCAATCAACAAGGCACAGGAGGCGAGGAGGAGACGTTTGCTGCTGGTGTTGTCAATGAAAGCGCCGGCGGGGGTTTGAAACGCAACGGTGGTCAACGAGCCGATAGCAAGGACTATGCCGATGCTGCCGGGAGACCATTGTAGACCCGCGAGTAGGTAAATCGCCAGATAAGGGCCAAGGCCGCCCACGACATCGCCTGCGAAAAAGTTAGTCCCTAGCATTGCCTTATTGAGCTTCATGAAGACCCTGAATGTTGCCTGACTTTGCCTGAGAATAGGAGAGAACTCTCTACAAGCATCCAAGGATTTCGCTCGATTGTGGGAACTGGCATTAATCAGCTGTCAAATGGAGCTGGTTACGGTGAAGAATGTCGATTTCTCTCGGTGTTTCTGCGCTTATCTTTCTTGCAATTGCTGTCCGCCAATGGCTGCCGCCTCTGGTTCGGATCTGGCACATTATGCTGGCAGGGGCGATTGTATTGCTGATGCTGGGAGAGATTGCCCCGGAAGATGCGTTTTGGGCCGTTGACTGGCAGCTGATCGGTTATCTGTTTGCCGTATTCAGCATCGCCTCTTCGCTCTATGACACAGGGCTTTCGCAGGAAATTGCTGATCTGCTGCTGAAACGAGCCCAACCAAGATTGGCGTTGCTGTGGTTCATTGTTGCCTCTGCTGTGTGCGCTGCGGTTTTGACCAATGATGCTGCTGCGGTGATCGGCGTGCCCATTGCGATTATTTTGAGCAGGGCTTTTCAATGGAAACTTGCCGGTGTGCTGGTGGCTTTGTGCGCAGCTGTTACCGTTGGATCCATGGTGTCTCCCGTGGGGAACCCGCAGAATATCTTGGTGGTGAACGCAGCCAATTTCCCGAATATGCTGGCGACTTTTGCAATTTGGGCTTTGGTTCCGGGTGTGATCTGCCTCACGGCTGTTTTCTTTCGGTTCCACCGGCTGGTGAAAAAGAACGGTTCGGATGAGAGTGTGATTGGTTCTACTGATGCTGAGAGCAAGGCTGAGGTGATTGTAGTGAGCCGCAAGCAATGGCCTGCGCTGATCTCCGTGGTTGTGTTGGTCGGAATTATTGTGGGTGATAGTTTGGGCCGCACTTACTTTCACTTTGGGCCGCTGCCGTTTGGCTGGGTTGGGCTTGTCTCGTGTCTGCCGATTTATCTGGCGGGGGATGAACGCTTGCGTGTGCTGAAGGAAGTGGATTGGGCGACGCTTGTCTTCTTTGTCGCCATGTTCATCGTCACAGGAGCATTGTACCAATCAGGCTCCCTGCAATACCTGCTTGGCTCATTGCAGGGCGAGCTTGCGGATTTGACTGTGACAGCTGTTGTCAGCTTCTGGGCCAGTCAGTTGTTCTCTAACGTGCCTGTGGTGGAGCTGTATCTGAAGCTTTTAGATGGCGGCAGCATGGGGACATTCATGATGCTCTCCACGATCTCAACAGCTGCCGGGAACCTCTTCATCATCTCAGCTGCCAGCAATGTGATTGTGGTTCAACAGGCTGAGAAGTTTGGAGCAACACCCTTCACGTTCTGGCAATTCTGTTTCTGGATGCTGCCGGTTACGGTGTTTTGTGTTGTGGTGAGTTATCTCTGGATTGTGGGGCTGACGATGGTTGGTTTTACATAATTAGCCGAGGATGTTGCCATCCTCGACTTGATGGTTTTTGACCTACTCAACAGAGTCGGTTTTTAGGACGCCGCGTTGGATTTGGTCTTCCTCAATGCTTTCAAATAGGGCGCGGAAGTTGCCTTCGCCGAAGCCTTCGTCGCCTTTGCGTTGAATGAACTCGAAGAAGATTGGGCCGATGACGGTTTTGGAGAAGATCTGCAGAAGGATCTTCGTCATGCCACCATCGATAACGCCTTCGCCATCAATGAGAACGCCGTGCTTTGCCATGCGGTCTAGCGGCTCATCATGGCCGTTCACGCGCTCAGCACTGCGGTCGTAATAGGTTTGCGGTGGTCCTGGCATGAACTTGAGGCCAGCCTCTGCCAACATATCCGTGGCGTCGTAGATGTCATCCGTGCCAACCGCGATGTGCTGAATGCCTTCGCCTTTGTACTTCCGCAGGTACTCTTCGATCTGGCTGGTGTCATCCTTGGATTCGTTCAGCGGAATACGGATCTTGCCACAAGGTGAGGTGATCGCGCGGCTGACGAGGCCGGTGACGCGACCATCTATATCAAAGAAATGGATTTGCTTGAAGTTGAAGAGCTCGCGGTAGAAAGACCACCACTTATCCATGTTGCCGCGATAGACGTTGTGGGTCAGGTGGTCGAGGTAATAGAAGCTCTTGCCGGTTGGGCGTGGGTCAACTTCATCGATCCAATCGAATTCCTCTGTATAGGCTGAGCCTTTGTCGCCGTACGTATCGATGAAGTAGAGCAGGGATCCGCCAATGCCTTTGATGGCTGGGGCATCCATGGTTTTGTCGGACCCGGTGTAGGCTTCAGCGCCGCAGTTGAGCGCATGTTCAAACGCCTGCTGTGCATCAACCACGCGCCATGCCATGGATGGTGCGCATGGGCCGTGCTCCTCAATGAACCTGGAGGCAAAGCTGTTTGGCTCTGCATTGAGGAGGTAGTTCACATCGCCCTGACGGTAGAGGGTGATGTTTTTGCTCTTGTGTTTTGCAACTGCGGTGTAGCCCATCTTGCGGAAGAGGATCTCCAGCTTTTCAGGCTCAGGGTGCGCAAATTCGACGAACTCGAAGCCGTCTGTGCCAGCTGGGTTTTCTTTTGTGATTTCAGCAGGTGCTGCATCGTGTGGAAACGGGCCCATTTGTTCCTCCTCAAACAAGATAAAATCAGTTTAGAGTTATTCTGAGGTATCTCAGGCGCGACAGGTTTGCGTTCTTACGTAAAATCACGCAGTATATGCACGAAATGTGCGTCATATAAGGATTTGGTGCGATAAATGATTGAGCTTGACCGATTTGACCTAAAGTTACTTGCAGCGCTGCAAGAAGATGCTAGCCAGACCAATCAGGAATTGGGGGAGGTGATTCATTTATCTGCTTCTCAGGTTTCTCGCCGCCGAACGCGGTTGGAGCAGGAGCGGGTCATCCGGCGATACAAGGCCGATCTCTGTCCTGCCTATCTCGGGTTGGATGTGATGGCCTTTGTTGGTGTGGCGCTGGCCACGCATAACAAGGAAAATGCAAGGCTGTTTCGGGATCTGGTGCGCACAATCCCAAGCGTGCAGGAAGCCTACGCCATGACGGGTGACATGGATTACATGCTGAAAATCAGGGTGCGTGATCTGAAGGCGCTGAGTGAGGTCATCAATGATGATCTGTTGCCGCATGAGGCCGTTCAGAATGTGCGCAGCTCTATTGCAATGGACACGTTGAGAGATGACAACCATCTGCCTTTGGGAACGTGAAGCTGGTTTGAGTGCGTGGTCTTGTCTGAAACCCGGCTTTGCTTTTTTACCGCTCGGAAATCGGGTGGCTCATGAATCTCGAAGGTCATAGGTTGCTCCCAACACGAGGAGAACCCTATGACTTTTGTTATTACTGGATTGAGATCTAACGAATTTGAAGCGCTTAACAGCTTGAGCGAGGAAGACCTCGCAGCGCGTCATGTGATCACCTATGTGGCTGACGAAAAGCCCGGATTTCCTTGTCGTGTCACACTGGATGATGCGGAAATTGGGGAGCGGGTGTTCCCTGTGAATTACATGTACCAGCCCAATGAAACGCCTTACAAAGCCTCTCATGCTGTCTTCGTGCGGGAAAATGCAGTGGAAGCTGCGCCTTATGTTGATGAGGTTCCGCTCTCTCTCAGCACCCGTCTGCTGGCTCTTCGGGGATTAGATGCCAACCATCTGATGGTGGATGCGGATATCGCACAGGGTGACGACATTAAGCCCTTGCTGCAGAAATTCTTTGAGAACTCCGAGATTGACTACATCCAGATGCATTATGCGCGGCGAGGATGTTTTGCAGCTGTTGCTCACCGCGAGTGATCTAAACATATCTTCCTAGTGCAATCAGTCAAATCAGTTTCTATCCTAGGTTTAGAGTAGGATTTGGACTTGGGAGAAGGCCATGCGCGCATTGGGAACTTGGGACTATATTGTGGTGGGGGCAGGTTCTGCGGGATGTGTTGTTGCCAACCGCCTGTCTCAAGACCCTGATGTGAAGGTGTTGCTGCTGGAAGCTGGCGGAAATGACAAGCACCCGTGGGTACATATCCCGGTTGGCTATCTCTACTGCATGGGGAACCCTCGCATGGATTGGGGGTTTCAGACCGAGGCCGAGCCGGGATTGAATGGACGTAAGCTGAATTACCCGCGCGGCAAATTGCTGGGTGGGTGTTCCTCCATCAATGGAATGCTGTATTTGCGCGGGCAAGCGCAGGATTATGATGGATGGCGCCAGCTGGGGCTGACTGGCTGGGCGTGGGATGATGTTCTGCCTTACTTCCTCAAATCAGAGGACCATTATGCCGGAACATCTGATGTGCATGGTGAGGGTGGGGAATGGCGCGTTGAAGAGCAGCGCTTGTCGTGGCCTATTCTCGACCGGTTCCGCGATGCCTGCGAAGAGATGGGCATTCCCAAAATCAAAGATTTTAATGGCGGTGACAATTTCGGGTCCTCCTATTTTCAGGTGAACCAGCGCAAAGGGTTGCGTTGGAGTACGGCCAAGGGATTTTTAAAGCCTGTTGTTGACCGGAGCAACCTCAAGGTTGTGACTGATGCACAGGTGACAACGCTCAAGTTTGCCGGGCGGCGTGCATCCGGTGTTTGCATAATGGCGAAGGGCGAGATGGTTTCAGCGGAGTGTACCGGTGAGATCGTTTTATGTGCCGGTGCAATTGGATCGCCACAAATTCTGGAATTGTCTGGTATTGGCTCAGGCGAGCGCCTTAGGTCATTTGGAATTGATATGGTGCTGGACCAGCCACACGTTGGCGAAAACCTTCAGGATCATCTCCAGATCAGAAGCATCTATAAAGTTCAGAATACGGTTACGCTGAACCAGCGGGCGAATTCGTTGGTGGGCAAGGCTATGATTGCGGCGGAATATGCGTTGACGCGGTCTGGCCCAATGTCGATGGCGCCAAGTCAGCTTGGGGTGTTTACGCGCTCCGATAAATCCTATGAAACACCCAACATCGAGTACCATATTCAACCGCTGTCGTTGGAAAAGTTCGGTGAGCCTTTGCATGATTTCCCGGCGATTACGGCAAGTGTTTGTAACTTGCGGCCAGATTCACGGGGCAGTGTTCATATTGGGTCTGGCAATGCGATGGCCCACCCGAAAATTCAGCCGAATTACCTGTCGGAGGAGACTGACCGGCGCGTGGCGGCAGATAGTTTGCGGATGACGCGGAAGCTCATGGAAACAAAGGTGATGCAGGAATTCTCGCCCGAGGAATATCTGCCGGGTGCTCACCTCAACAGTGATGAAGACCTTGTAACGGCTGCGGGCGATATTGGCACCACGATTTTCCATCCGGTTGGAACCTGTTCCATGGGGACGGTGGTTGATGAACGATTGAAGCTGAAAGGCATTGAAGGCCTGCGTGTGGTGGATGCGTCTGTCATGCCGCGCATTGTTTCCGGCAACACCAACTCCCCAACCATCATGATTGCTGAAAAAGCTGCTGACATGATCCGGGAGGATCGTAGAAACTCAGTCGTTTATGCTTAGGTGGTCGCAATGAGAAAATGAAGTTTGTGAATGTCTGTTAATGCGGAACAGCGGACACCGAACTATGGTCATTCACATTCTTTTTCCCGTTCAAAATAATCGCGCAGCAATCCGACCCGTTTAGGACGGAAGAATTCGTCCAAAAATTCAACCGACTTGATCCGATCCAACCGGAACATGCGAAAATCTTCCCGCAGACAACACCAGGAGATCAGGGCCTGCACCTCGCTAAAGAAGTAGATGGTGAGTGGCCAAACTTTACGTTTTGACAGGCGGTCCTTCAAATCCAGATAATCAAGGCAAACCGCTTGTTCATTCCAGATAGCGTCGCGCAGACCCGGGAAATCCGCCTCAGATGTGGGCGTGTTGCGCAGGATGTGGCTGCCGACGGTCGCATGCCGCAACCGTTGGCGCATACTTTGTGGAAGGCTTGCTTCTAACTTCACCAATGCGTTCTGTGCTGCATAGGTGAATTCTGAATTACCAAGTTTGACGACGGTATGCAGACCAAGAGCCAACGCTTCCACCTCATCGGCCTCAAAATGCATTGGCGGCAGTGAAGGGTCTTCAGTTAGCGTATAGCCATATCCCGCTTCCCCATCGATTATCGCGCCAGAGGACCGAAGGCTTTGGATGTCGCGGTAAATGCTGCGCTCCGAAATCTCCATTTCCAAAGCCAGCCTTGATGCGGTTACGGGCGAAGGCAATCGCCGCAATACTTGCATCAGGCGAATTAGGCGATCAGAGCGGCTCACAAACAATCTCCAGTTACAGCTTATTTTTACCTGAATGAGTTTGACTATAACCATACTGACAAGAATTGTCAGGAGCTAATCTGTATCTAGGAGCGGCACAGAGCTGACCAACCAAGTTCTAGTAAATTGGCCAGGGAGACCGGCATGTCGCACTTAAAGAATATTTTAGTAATCGGAGGATTCCTCATAATGTCTACTACTTTTCCAACCACTGCTTCAGCTAATGAGACTGCGGATAAACTCACCATCGTCAATCCACAAAACCTTTATGATCCTTCGGCTAATGGCTATAGCGTATCAGTGATTGCGCCAGCTGGAACCCGGGTCGCCTATATATCTGGACAAGGCGGCGCAGATGAAAAAGGCACTTATTCGCCTGATTTCTCGGTGCAGGTTCAACAGGCCTATGCAAATTTGAAAACGGTTCTTGATGCACTCGATGCGACGCCGGATCAAGTTGCAAAGCTCACAGTCTTTGTGGTTGATCATGAGCCATCGAAACTTGGTGTGTTGACCCAAAACGTCAAGAAGATGTTCGGCGAGACGCTACCGGCACAGACCCTTGTTCCTGTTCCAAAGCTGGCAATTGATCCGATGCTCTTTGAAGTGGAAGCGGTCGTCATTCTGCCATAACCATTACAGGTTTAGCGCTTATTCGCGGCGATTTTAACGTGCTACGTACCCACCAAACCGTCGAGTTCGGCCAAGGACTGGGTTTGGTGGGTAGGGCTCGTTCCCTAAATTAGTCAATACGCGACCTTGTAAGCCAGCATCTGCTTTTCGGGGATATGCTTGACGAAACCTGCTGTGCGCTTGATATGTGTCAGTGGGTCAGCTTGGCTAGGTTCTTATAGTTACAGTTGGACACATGAAATGGAGTGTATCTGTGCTGACTGTTTTCAGGCGATTTTTATGCGTGGCCTTTTTAAGTCTAGTTGTTGCCCTAAGCGGCGGAGTTGCCTCGTTTGCGCAGGAGCCTGAACGTATTCTGGTGTTTGCTGCCTCCAGCCTTAAAGATGTGCTGGAAGATGCTGGTGCTCAATTTGATGCAACCCACAACACGAAGACCGAGTTTTCCTTTGGTGGATCTCAGGTGATCTCTCGTCACGTAGTCGCCGGAGCGCCTGCGGATGTGCTGGTGACAGCTGATGATGCGTGGATGGCATTTGTTGCCAAAAACGGTGCGGTGATTGATGAGAGCGTTGTGGAGCTGGCTTCGAACGGGTTGGTGCTTGTTGGCTCTGCATCTCTACCGGATTTGACTGTTGAGCTGGATGCGGACGCGCTCGCCTCTGTGCTTGCAGATGGCCGCCTTGCAATGGGGGAGCCTGAGACAGTCCCAGCCGGGCGATATGGCAAAGAAGCTTTGACGCATCTGGGCTTGTGGGATGGTGTTGCGCATCACCTTGCACCTATGGACAACGTTCGTATTGCCTTGGCTGCGGCTGCGCGCGGTGAGGTTCCGTTGGCTTTGGTTTATTCCTCTGATGCGAAAGCGGAGCATGGCGTTCGTGTGTTGGCTGAATTTCCGCCAGAGAGTCATCGCAGGATTGTTATTCCGGGAGCCTTGACGACCACCCATTCCAAGAGTAGCGAACAGTTTATGGAGTTTTTGAAAAGTACTGAAGGGCAGGCTATCTTTCAGGCGCACGGTTTCAAAGTGAGTGGCGATTGAGCTTTTATCTAACGGACGCAGAATGGGCAGCTATTACGCTGTCGCTACAGGTTGCCAGCCTTGCAATTGCGATTGCGCTGCCGCCTGCTGTTCTGCTTGGGTACGCTCTCGCCCGTTGGAAGTTTCCTGGACATACGTTGATTAATGCCATTGTGCATTTGCCGATTGTTTTGCCGCCTGTGGTTACAGGTTATGTGTTGCTGGTGCTGTTTGGTCGGCAAGGTGCGCTGGGTAGCTTTTTTGCGGATGCGTTTGGGATTGTGTTTGCGTTCCGCTGGACTGGTGCTGCTTTGGCTGCCGGGATTATGGCGTTTCCGCTCATCATTCGCCCTGTGAAGCTCTCTTTTGAGCTGTCTGATGGTCAGCTGGAAGAGGCGTCGCACTCCCTTGGAACCTCTCGGCTCAAAACGTTTTTGCTTATCACGCTGCCTTTGGCTCTGCCGGGCATTTTGAGCGGGGCTGTGCTTGGGTTTGCTAAGGCCATGGGTGAGTTCGGCGCGACGATCACCTTCGTCTCCAACATTCCCGGAGAGACGCGGACGTTGTCTCTGGCGCTCTATACCGAGATGCAGAGCCTATCCGGTGATGCGGGGGCGATCCGCCTGACCGTTATTGCGGTTGTTGTTTCCATCTCTGCACTGGTGCTTTCTGAGGTGGTCTCTAGGCGCCTTACCCGCAAGTTGGGAGGGCAGCATGATTGACGTCGATATTTCCAGTCAGCTGGGCAATTTTTCCCTGAATGCTAAGTTTGCGGCCAATAGCGGGATTACGGCTATCTTCGGACGGTCCGGGGCAGGTAAGTCCTCGCTCATTCGCATGATTGCGGGTTTGACCGTGCCTGATAAAGGCAGCATCCGGTTGGGTGATCGAGTTGTTTTTGATCGGGATAGCTCCATCAACATACCTATTCAGAAGCGTGGTGTGGGGATGGTGTTTCAGGATTCCCGCCTGTTTCCGCATATGAATGTGGAGCGGAACCTGCTTTACAGCCAATGGGCTGCGGGGCGTAAATCGGCTGTTGGTCTTGCTGAGATTACTGAGCTGCTTGGCATCGCTCACCTTTTGAAGCGCAGGGTATTTGGATTGTCTGGTGGTGAGAAGCAACGTGTCGCCATTGGGCGGGCCTTGCTTTCTGGTCCGCAAATTCTGGTGTTGGATGAGCCGCTGGCTTCGTTGGATGCCTCTCGCAAAGCGGAGATTCTGCCGTATCTTCTCAAGCTCAAGACTGAGTTTGGCATTCCTATGCTTTATGTGAGCCACAGCCTTGGTGAGATAGAGCAGCTTGCTGATACGTTGGTGCTGCTCGATCAAGGCGCTGTTGTTGCGCATGGGCCTATTGCGCAGATGCTGAGTAATCTGGAGTTGCCTCAGTTGGCAGCGGGCCCAGATGCGGGGTCTTTGTTGTTCGCTCAGCTCAGTAGCTATGATGCGCAGTGGCAGATGACGGAGTTTGCGCTGGAAGGGCAGAGACTGCAATTGCCGGGGCAACTTGGCGAGGTTGGGCAAGACGCTCGTATTCGCATCAAAGCCAAGGACGTTGCCTTGGCGCGGTATGCACCTGTTGAAGCCTCTGTGCGGAATGTTCTGGCTGTCAGTATTGAAGGCATTACCGAGACCTCCGGCCCTTATGCGGAGGTTGATTGCCGCGTTGGTGCGCAGCATTTGCGGGCGCGGTTGACCCGGCATTCGGTACATGAGTTGCAACTGGGCGCAGGGCAGCAGGTGTTTGCCTTGATAAAGAGTGTTGCGCTAGACCAGTGATCGGTCACAATCTGGAATTCACAAGACCTGTGCGGCTCGCTTTTTGCGGCTTTGCTGTCAGGCATGTATTGGACAAGTTGCGTGGACCAAAAGAGCAGATCTGAGAGATGGCAGAGAGTGTCTAGCGTCGCACTGGTGACGTTCAGCGTTTTTGCGCTTGTGGTTGCTTGGGTCACGATGCAGCTCAGCAGCCAGTTCTATATGGATGATCTGCAAACGCGTAGTCAGGCAACGCTTTCTGTGCAGTCCGCTGGATTAGAGAAATACCTCGATAAGTACCGTTTGCTGCCGCCTTTGCTGGCGCGCCGCTCTGACATTGTGCAGATCCTTGCCAATGATGAACGCGAACGCGGGCAAAATGTTGCCAAGGTGATTGCCGGTATGTCTGGTGCGCAGGAGGTTTGGTTTCAAAAACCCAATGGTGAGGTTGTTGCTTCTAACCTCCTTGATCATGCCAGCATGGCGCAGCAAGGCACATCTTCATACGCCATTGCGTTGGATGCTGCACGGCAAGGGCGATTGGGGCGGCAATTGGTGTTGTCTCGAAATTATGGCCCTGCAAGTTATGTTTTCATTTCTCCGGTGCGAGACGGCGATCAAGACTTCGGTATTATCGCTGTTCGAGTAAGTCTTGAAGAAGTTGAGCAATCCTGGGCACTTTCAAAGGATAGGTTAGCAGCGGTTGATCAGAATGGCATCGTGGTTGCTACCAATCAGGCCAACTGGCACGGAGAACCTTTGTTTACACGTCGGCCTGCGCGGAGTGGGAGAGGCAGTGTGATCGAGAAAGGCGTGGTCGATCAGCGCTGGTATGATCTGGATTTCCAGCTCGTGCGGTTGAGTCCGCCGTTGAACAAAACCAACTATCAGATGATTGAGCAAAACCTGCCTGTGTTGAACTGGAAGGTGGTTCTGTTTGCCGATACCTCGCAGGTTCGGCAGCAGTCTATGTGGGCGGGTTTGATTGCCTTACTGCTCTGCGTTGTTGGTGGGGGCTTATTCTGGATGGCGGGTGAACGTCGCCGCCGGTTGCTGGAACGTATTCGTCAAGACAAGATTTATGCGGCTCGATTGGAAAAGCGAGTGCATGAACGTACGCGCGAGCTTTCAACGGCAAATGCTTTGTTAGCGCAAGAGGTTGCAGAGCGCGAGGCGGCGGAAAAAGAGCTACAGAAGGCGCAAGCTGGTTTGGTTCAGTCTGCCAAACTTGCGACGCTGGGCGAGATGTCTGCCGCTCTCTCTCACGAGTTTAATCAGCCCCTTGGAGCTATTCGAACTCATTCGGAAAATGCTCAGGTCCTGATTGACAGTGGTAAGTCAGACCGTGCGCTTAAAAGCCTTGGCAAGATTATCGCGATGGTTGAACGTATGGCGGCGATTAGTCAGACGCTGAAGGGATTCACCCGCAAGGCTGGTAGTCAACTAATAGCGGTGAAAGTCTCTGCGGTGATTGGTGAAGTTCTGATGCTCACCGGTCCACGTTGGAAGCAGATGGGTGCGCGCGTTAGTGTTGAGCAGGACGATAAGTCGCTTGAAGTTTTAGCGGGGCAGGTTCGCTTGGCTCAAGTGCTGATGAACCTGATGAGCAATGCGCTTGATGCAATGAAGATGCAGGATGAGCCGACTGTCCGGATCAGTGTTTTGCATCGTGATCAACTCGTTATCATCCGCGTTGAGGACAACGGCCCCGGTGTTCCTGAGGATGTGGCGGCGAACATCTTTGATCCGTTTTTCACAACGAAGGACGTTGGTGAAGGTTTGGGGCTTGGGCTTTCCATCGCCTATAAGATAATTGAAGACCTTGAGGGGCAGTTGCGCTATGAGCGCTCTGAGCTGGGCGGCGCATGCTTTACGATTGAGTTGCGCGATGCAGCGGAACAAACTTTGGGCGATGTCGAGGAAGAAGAATAATAGTATGGACGTATGGGCGATGGATAAAGCAACGATCCTTCTTGTTGATGACGATAAGGATATGCGCGAGGCACTTGTTGAGGGCCTTGAGCTTGCTGATTATCATGTCGTGCCATTCTCGCGTGCTGAGGAAGCCCTCGAACATATTTCCCATGAGTTTTACGGAGTTCTGGTCAGCGATATTCGGATGCCGAAGATTGATGGCTTCGAGTTGATGAAAGCCGCCTTTGAAATCGACAGCGCTTTGCCGGTTGTTCTGATCACTGGCCACGGTGATGTGCCGCTGGCTGTTGAGGCGATGCGGGCTGGAGCCTACGACTTTAAAGAAAAACCGTTTCCTGTCAGCGGATTGGTGGCTGTGATTGAGCGGGCGCTTGAAAAACGGCGACTGACGCTTGAAAACCGCGTGCTGCGTGAAGAACTGGGCAATCTATCTGGATTAGAAGAGCGACTGGTTGGTAAAGCGCCAGCAATGGAGGCTCTTCGTAGTACCGTTATTGCACTTTCGGGAACGGATGCGGATGTTCTTATTCTTGGTGAGACGGGATCGGGCAAGGAAGTTGTTGCACGAGCTCTGCATGAAGAGGGACAGCGCAAAGACGGCCCCTTTGTTGCGTTGAACTGTGGAGCGCTGCCAGCCGATATTATCGAGAGTGAGCTGTTTGGCCATGAGAAAGGCTCCTTTACTGGCGCGAGTGGTCGGCGGATCGGGAAATTGGAACATGCGCATGGTGGAACAGTCTTTCTTGATGAGATTGAATCCATGCCGCTTGATTTGCAGGTGAAGCTTTTACGTGTGTTCGAGACCCGCAGTATTGAGCGGCTCGGGTCCAACAAAGCGATCCCGCTGGACCTTCGATTTGTTGCTGCGAGTAAAGAGGATTTGGAGGCTGCTTCCAATGAGGGGCGGTTTCGGCGAGATCTGTTTTACCGGCTCAACGTTATCACGCTGGCTATTCCGCCACTGCGAGAGCGTTTGGAAGACATTCCTGTGTTGTTTCACTACCTCACCAGAGGCGCGCGTGCGCGGTATCGCAAAGAGATCCCTGATATCACGAGAGAATTTCTTGCTGAGCTGATGCAGCGTGATTGGCCCGGTAACGTTCGTGAACTGCGAAATGTTGCGGATCGGTTTGTGCTGGGTCTTGAAGGACAGATGAAACAACAGGCTGCCAATTCAGGGGAAACCAATGGAGCGAGCGGATCGCTTGCAGAGCGTGTAAGTGCCTATGAGCGTGATGTTATTTCGACTGAGCTGGTTCGTAATGATGGTAAGATCAAACCGACATATGAGGCCCTGTTGGTGTCGCGCAAAGCGCTCTACGAGAAAATGAAAAAGTATGGTCTTGGTAAGGAAGATCACGGGGAATAGAAATGTGTCGAATTCGACACATTGTTTAGATTTTAATGTCACTAATTCGTAACAAATGCACATTCAACAATTAGGTAAATTTCCGTAAGTAGCTGCAAATACTATAAGTATTAAAACTGGCATGCTGCTTGCTAGTAGTATCATCAGGAGCTCGGCTCCGGTCCAATTGGGAGGATACTATGAAAAAGATTATTACTGCTGCGACGGTTGCAGCCGGCATGTTCACCGCTACTCAGGCTATTGCTGCTGAAGCGTGTGACCCAAGTGAAGTCGTTATCAAATTCAGCCATGTTGTATCCGCTACGGGTCACCCGAAAGGTGATTTCGCGACTGCTCTTGCTGAGCGCGTGAACAATGAGATGAATGGCAAAGCCTGTATGCAGGTTTTCCCAAGCTCTCAGCTGTTTGACGATGACAAGGTAATGGAAGCACTGCTGCTGGGCGATGTACAGATCGCTGCGCCTTCCCTTGCAAAATTTGAAGCTTACACTCTCAAGTACCGCGTGTTTGACCTTCCATTCCTGTTCACTGACATGAATGCAGTCAACAACTTTACTCAGGGCCCTAAAGGTCAGGAACTTCTGGGTGCGATGTCTGACATCGGCTTTGTTGGTCTTGGTTATGTTTACAACGGTCTGAAGCACTTCTCCGCTAACAAGCCTTTGTTGACCCCTTCTGATGCGACTGGCCTGAAATTCCGTACACAAACGTCTGACGTTGCTGTTGCGATGATTGAAGCAATGGATGCCAACGCGCAGAAGCTTGCGTTTAAAGAAGTTTACGGCGCATTGCAGACTGGCGTTGTTGATGGTCAGGAAAATACTTGGTCCAACATCTACACCAAGAAATTCTTTGAAGTTCAGGACGGTGTGACAGAAACCAGCCACCAGCTGCTGTCTTACCTTGCTGTGACGTCTCAGGAGTGGCTCGATAGCCTTGATCCTGCTGTTCGTGAGCAGTTCCTTACTATCTTCACTGAAGTGACCAACGAAGCGAATGCTCGTTCTTCTGCTATCAACGAAGCGAATAAAAAGAAGATTGTTGAAGCTGGTACTGTGGTTCGCACTCTGACCCCTGAACAGCGTCAGGAGTGGGTTGATACCATGAAGCCTGTATGGGGCAAGTTTGCTGAAGACATCGGTCAGGATGTGATCGACGCTGCAGTCGCAGCAAACAACTAATCCAATACATTTTGACTAGGTTTGTCCGGCAGTGCGCCGGACAAACTCTCAAATACCACAATGGTGTCTTTCCTCGTGCCGCAACACACTAGGAAATGAGAGTGCTATTGGGGGAGGGCGCATTGTCTCGATTAAACAAAATAATAGATGACTTCGAAGAAGGCTTTATCGCTATCATTCTCGCGGTGATGACGCTTGTAACCTTTTCGCAGGTTGTCATGCGGTACGGCTTTAACTCTGGTTGGGGTGGCGCGCTGCAGTTCACCCGCTTACTGTTTGCATGGCTTATCCTTTTTGGCATGAGCTATGGTTTGAAGATTGGCTCACACCTCGGCGTTGATGCCTTCATCCGCCTGTTTCCTAAGCCGGTCTTTCGGGCATTCGGGCTCATTGGTGCCCTTGTCACACTTTTCTATGCAGCGCTTCTGTTTGATGCGAGCTGGTTCCATACCCTGTTTGGGCTGGAAAACCGCGGCTCTACCGGCGGTGCATTTGAGTACGTGGCAAAGTACTACAAGCTTCCTATCGGTATGGAAGATTTGAAGTTTCCAGTTTGGTACCAAGAGATGTTTGAGGTGAAAGCGCGTGTTCCACGTTGGTGGGGTTATGTCATTTTGCCGATTGGTCTCGGCCTTCTCGCAATCAGATCTGTGCAAATGTGTTGGCTCATTTTGACTGGGCAACGCGACACGATGATTGCCGCACACGAAGCTGAAGAGCTCGTTGAAGAAAACAAAGACGTGCTGAAGGACTAAGCCCAATGGAAACCGCTGTTCTCTTTTTGCTGCTCTTTGGGCTGCTGCTTATCGGAGCTCCAATCGCGATTGCGCTTGGTTTGTCCTCCGTTCTCTATATCGCGCTGTTCTCACATGACTCGATGAGTTCTGTGACCATTCAGATGTTCAATGCATCGCAGAACTTCACACTGCTCGCGATCCCGTTCTTTATCCTAGCCTCCAGCTTTATGTCGACGGGCGGCGTTGCTCGCCGTATCGTGAACTTTGCGATTGCGACTGTTGGCTGGATTCGCGGCGGTTTGGCCATGGCAGGTGTGCTGGCCTGTATGATCTTTGCTGCACTCTCTGGTTCGTCCCCGGCAACTGTTGTTGCGATTGGTACAATCGCGATTGCTGCGATGCGTCAGGCTGGTTACTCCAAGGAGTTCGCCGCAGGTATTATCGCCAATGCTGGAACGCTTGGAATTCTCATTCCGCCTAGTATTGTTATGGTTGTTTATGCAGCTGCGACGAATGTTTCCGTAGGCCGTATGTTCCTGGCGGGTGTTATTCCGGGCATCGTTGCCGGTTTGATGCTGATGATTACCATCTACATCATTGCACGCCGCAAGAAGCTGTCTGCCCAACCCTTTCCGACTTTCAAGGTTCTCTGGACGACATTTGCAGAAGCTGCCTTTGGTATGTTCCTGATTGTGATCATCCTCGGTGGTATCTACGCTGGCGTGTTCACACCAACGGAAGCCGCCGCTGTTGCCGCTGTTTATGCGTGTTTGATCGCGTTGTTCATCTACCGCGATATGGGGCCTTTGAAAGACACGAAATGGCGCAAGCCAGGGGAGAACCTGCTAGAAGCAGCCTGCCGTAACCTTGGCCTTATCACCCTTTACTTGGTTCCTGCCTTGTTCCACCGGGATACGCGCAAGGTGCTGGTGGAAAGCGGTAAGACAACGATTATGCTGATGTTCATCATCGTGAACGCGCTGCTCTTCGCTCACACTTTGACAGCTGAACGCATTCCGCAGATCATCACTGACTGGATGCTGGGTGCTGGCTTTAACTGGTTCACATTCCTGATTGCCGTCAACGTTATTCTATTGATTGGTGGTCAATTTATGGAACCGTCTGGCCTGCTGCTTATCGTTGCGCCGGTGGTGTTCCCGATTGCTGTTGAACTTGGTGTGGATCCAATTCACCTGGGTATCATCATGGTGGTGAACATGGAGATTGGAATGATCACGCCACCGATTGGGCTCAACCTGTTTGTGACCTCGGGCATAACGGGGATGAGTTTGGTGCAGGTAGTGCGGGCTGCTGCGCCGTTTGTGATGGTGCTGCTGGTGTTCCTTGTGATGGTCACATATCTGCCGTGGCTCTCTACCGCCCTGCCGACTTATATGATGGGGCCAGAGGTTATCCTCCGATAATCATTGGGGAAACGAGTTTTGAAAGGCCGGGGCAATTTGCTCCGGCCTTTTTGTTTGTACGGCAATGGGTGAATGATGTTTCCAATTCGACACATCATTCACTTTAATTCTTCGTGCGTTTGAGACAAAGGCTAAGCTACTAATTGGCCTGATCTTCATAGGTCTATGCGCACAGGGTGAGCGTTCTTGTTGTTGCCCATGCAGCCTTAAAACGGAGGATGGGCTTCGCTCTTTCTATGAGTGAGAAGCTTATGAAACGCACGATTGCTGCTCTTACCCTCATTATGGGGATGCTCTCAGCCGGGTCTGCATTTGCGCAAAAAGCATGTAACCCAGGTGAAGTCATTATCAAATTCAGTCATGTTGTGCCGCCGGAGGGGCACCCGAAAGGTGATTTTGCGACGGCTTTGGCAGAGCGCGTTAATCGTGAAATGGATGGCAAAGCTTGCCTGCAGGTGTTTCCCTTCTCCCAGCTGTATGACGATGAAAAAGTGATGGAAGCGTTGTTGATGGGCGATGTGCAGCTTGCTGCGCCATCTCTTTCCAAGCTTGAAGCCTATACCTCTAAATACCGCGTGTTCGATCTGCCGTTTATCTTCGCGGATATGGATGCTGTGAACCGGTTTACACAGGGTGAGAAAGGGCAGGAATTGCTTGGCTCGATGTCGGATTTTGGTGTGGTTGGTCTTGGCTATCTCTATGATGGGTTAAAGCATTTTTCCGCTGATAAGCCGCTTGCCGTTCCCTCTGATGCGGCGGGACTTAAGTTCCGGGTTCAGAACTCTGACGTCGCTGTCGCCATGATAGAGGCAATGGGCGCAAGTGCTCAAAAGCTGGCCTTTAAGGAAGTGTACGGCGCTTTGCAGCTTGGAGTGGTTGATGGTCAGGAAAACAGTTGGTCAAACATCTTCACTGCGAGGTTCTTTGAAGTGCAGGACAGCACAACTGAGACCAATCATCAGTTGTTAGCCTACGCTGTTTTTACGCCACAAGAATGGCTAGATGGTCTTGAACCTGATGTGCGCGACCAGTTTCTGTCGATTTTACAGGATGTGTTGGAGGCGTCCAACGCGAAAGCATTTGCCACCAACGAGGCGAACAAGCAGAAGATTATTGATGCTGGCCATAATGTCCGTACTCTTACACCGGAGCAGCGTCAGCAATGGGTTGATCTTATGCAGCCGGTTTGGAGCAGATTTGCAGATGAAATCGGGCAGGATGTAATCGACGCTGCCGTCGCCTCAAACAATTCCAAGCCAGATTAAACGCGCAACAACCTGCTGATGCTTTCTGATGCGGGCACAAATATATAGCGCTCGAGCGGCTTGTTCCTATGTCAGTCGCGGGTTGATCAGGTCTGTGTGGGGAGTTGGCCAAAGCCGGTACGTTGCAACGTTGTTGTGGGAGTATGAGGGAAATCCATTCGCGCAGCCAGTACCGCTGCATGAGGTTCTCGTTTTGGGGTAGGGAGCCTTTTTGGGCCAAGGCATAGAACGAATGCTGAATGTGTCACTAGTTGGCTGAAGCACATTCACGTGGTGGCAGATATCGACGCTGTGTTGCAGGAACGATGTATGAATGGTGAATATCTGCTGAGTTTGGGGCACTCAGTATATGGCGTGCAAGATCCTCGGGGAGAGTTTCTATTAGGGATGCTCATGAATAGTGAGTTGGATCACCCTGTCATTGAATTGATTCCGTTACTGCAACAGAGGTCTAATAAGCTCTTTGGTAGATATTTAAATTTGGATTTTCCACTAACACTTTGGGCGAAGATTTTGGGCTTACCAAAAAATTTCGTGGGAATTTTGTTTTGTATTTCAAGAATTAGCGGTTGGATTGCGCAGGGGCTAGAACAATATCAAATACAAGAACAAATACGTCCGCGTGCTGCATATGTTGGTATTCGTCCTACCTAAAGGATGGGTCCTTTGAATAGTTAATTTTTTTGATCTTTAACCAGAACGCGTACAACAAAATTGTTCTAACATATCCTAGCGTAAAATTAAATAACTTATGACTATATGTTGTATTTATATTTATATCGATAATTTGTACTGAATTCATTCAAGTATAAAATGAATTATCAATAATTGAATTGGTGTGTATCTATGTTATCTATTGTGGAAATGTAGTGTTTTACATAATTTTTGACGTGACCTAGTTGATTTGGGGGTGTTCAAATTGGGGAGGCACTATGCTAGGTCTACATCATTAATTGGAATATTCGTTGAATCTCTCACTCTATCAAGAATAAGGCATTTCATGAATCGTTTGCCCCCTTTGAATGCTTTGGTCGCGTTTCGTGCTGTTATGGAAACTGGGAGTTTGGTTTCGGCGGCTCAAAAACTCGCAATTACCGCGAGTGCGGTGAGTCACCGGCTGAAGGCGCTGGAGGATCATCTGGGGTTGGAGCTGTTTGAGCGCCGGTCTCGTGCAGTGTTTCCAACTGCGGCTGCTTATCGCTATGCCTCTGAAATTGCCGATGCTTTTGACCGCATTGCGACTGCTACTCGTACGATTGAAGCTGTCGGGAACCGGGATACCTTGAGCATCAACTGTTCCTCCAGTTTTGCGAGCAACTGGCTGCTGCGCCGTCTGCGTTCCTTTACTGCACTGAACGCTGAAATTACAGTTACTGTGTCCAGCACTGGAAGTGATCAGGCCGTTGATGGCGGGCTTTTTGATCTGGTGTTTACGCGGCAATCCACCACGCCAGAGGAATTTGAAGAGATTTCTCTAGGGCGTGAGAAATTCCGTCCCCTCATCTCACCTGAGTTACTCGACACGTTGGGTTACCCTAAGAAACCAAATGAGCTTTTGAAGCTGCCGATCATTCGCAGTGAAGGGGCTTCTGTTTCCTGGGAAACATGGTTGTCTGAGGCTGGTGTGGCGAACCCTATTGTCAATGAGATGATGGTGTTTGAAAACGCAGCTCTGTCTCTTGATGCTGCAGAGCAAGGCTTTGGGATCGTTCTGGAATCCAACCTGCTCAGCGCGGCGGCTGAAACTGCTGGCCGGCTTGTTCCGATATTCCCGGAATACCAGCGGGATGGGAGCGAGCATCGTTTGATGTGGCGTGAAAAGCGCGGTGTTGAGCCAAAAATCCGCAGTTTCCGCGAATGGCTGGAAAGCCAGCTTCGCTACGAGCGTCTGGGTGAAGAAGCCTATGAGCCTATGGCTGCGTTGGTCGACTGACCTCTTTGCAAGGTTTTGCGTTGTTTGCGTGAAAACCTGAGTTAAATTGCATTGCTATGATGGATTGGGCGGATATTCAGGTCTCCGCCCTTTTTGTTAGGTGAAATACGTAGCAACCTCGAAGTATAGAGGGCCGACTGCCAAAAGGTGAGTAGGGTTCATCAATACAAAATGCCTCTATGGAAGTTGACCTAAGATTCTTCTGTTCATCCTTGATGAAATCCCTTAGAAGCTACAAAATAAAAGCGCGCCCCATTTGTCCCCGCAGGGGAAGGGTTGCTGCGCAAACCAGTCGCTCGATCGCAGAGCTGAGAAAACACCAGAGAATTTGGTCGCTAGAATGAAACGCTCGGAACTCCTTATGCCTGCGGGCAACTTGCAGAAGCTGAAGATTGCTGTTTTGTATGGTGCAGATGCAATTTACCTCGGTACCCCAGATATGTCGCTGCGCACAAAAGCGGAATTTACGCTTGAGCAGGTGGTTGAGGGTATTGAGTTTGCGCACAAACACGGCAAAAAGGTTTACCTGACCCTGAACCTGTTTTCGCATAACAAGGATATTCCCAAGCTAGACGAGTATGCGGCGACCGTTCGTGACATTAAACCAGATGGATTGCTCATCGCCGATCCGGGTGTCTTTATGTACATGAAGAAGCTGCTGCCGGATGTGCCGCTGCATATTTCCACGCAAGCCAATGTGTGTTCGTGGCTTTCGGTTGATTTTTGGAAAGAGCAAGGTGCTGCGCTGGTTGTTCTGGCGCGTGAAGTTTCCTTCCCAGAGCTTTCTGAGATTCGTGAGAAGTGCCCGGATATTCGTCTTGAGGCGTTTGTTCATGGCGCGATGTGCATGACCTATTCCGGTCGCTGCCTGCTTTCCAACTTTATGGCTGAGCGTGGCGCGAACCAAGGTAACTGCGCAAACTCCTGCCGCTGGAACTACAAGGTTCGTATGCGGATGAAAGACGGCACCATCAACGAGCTTGAGCTGAACGAAGACAACATTGGTATGTTTGAGTTCTTGCTGGAAGAGGAATGTCGTCCGGGCGAGCTGATGCCTATTTTAGAAGATGGTCGCGGGTCTTACATTCTCAACTCCAAAGACCTGTGCCTGATGCCGAAGCTTGATGAGCTGATGCGCATTGGCGTTGATACGCTCAAAGTCGAGGGGCGTGGCAAGTCCATGTACTACGTGGCCGTGGTTGCGCGTGCCTACCGCATGGCGATTGATGACTACTACCGTGATCCTGAGAATTGGAACCCGCAGAAGTACATGGATGAGATGTACAGCGTGGCCAACCGTGGCTACACGACTGCGTTCCATGATGGCCGTTTGAACAACTACGCCCATAACTACGAGGACACCCATTCTATTGGTGAGTGGGAGTTTGCCGGCATCCTAGAAAAAGTCACTGATGACGCTTTCTACATGAAGGTAAAAAACAGGATCATTGCGGGCGAGGTTCTGGAGTTTCTTCAGCCAATGTCCGGTGAAAGTATTCTGCTGCGTATCTATGAATTTGAAAATGCCAAGTCTGGTGAAGTTACTCAGGAAGTGCATGCGGGCAAGCAGCCTCAGCTTCGCATTCCGTTTTCTCTTTTCGATAAGGAAGAGATTGCTGGCTTTAAAGACCGCTTCCCGGTCAACACCATCGTGCGCAAAGAGCGTCCGCTTACACCAGACCAGTGGAACCGTTTGAAGCTTGACCGTATTGGTGAGCGTATTGAAGCGCGCGGCGAAGCAACGCCTGCGCAGGAAAATAAATACGAGAGCCAGCGTGATAAGTTGATTGATGCCATTGCAGAAGGCAGTCAGGACCGCAAAGCGAAGTCTCCGCGTCTTGGCCTTGAAGTATGCTGTGGCCGTGGCTGTAACGGCTGTATGATCTTCTGGGAAGATCCAAAGTTTGAAAAAGCACGTGAAATTCTGAAGACGAAAAAGCAAGGCGAGATGTTCGCCCGCAATGCATTGAAGCATGACGTGAGCTAGACCTGCTAGTTTAGGTGCTATGAATTTGAAGCCCGGTGTAGTTGCCGGGCTTTTTTTATTATCCGTTTGGCTGTGTTGGGATGGGCAGGTCTATTCTAGCTTCGCCATGTCCCGGGAGAGGAGCGAATATGGCCTGTAACAGCAATTGACGGTCATCTTCTTTTGCCACGCCTTCACTGATCAAATTCAAATAAGTATCCAGCACCACACGACGCTGACTTGCATCATCCATCAATACCAATGAGCGCAAAACGTACCGAACCACTAATCGACAAATCCAGAAATAGATCACTAATGGAACAGTGAGGAAAAAGAGTTTCCCCACCTGCCGGATGAGTTCAACACCTAAGCTTATCTCTTGAGATGAAGATGAGTTAGCTATGGGATTTAGGCTTTGGGCAAAAAGATTAGAGACCTTAGCAACAAAATTTATAATTTCAGCATGACTTGCGATGGCTTGATAAGGAATACATATCAACGCGAATAGCAACACGGTTAAGCTCAGCCAGAAGCTCCAGCAGTGTCCATTCCTCTTGCTTTTCCATTGCAATCTAGCTTTCTCAAGCTTCGCAGATTCTTTGACTTCCAGGACAGCGTTGGCGGCATCTTCCTTAAAACTTGCGATGATGCTGGCTTTATTGTTTTCAATGTCACTCACTGCTTTGGATGCTGCCTCGTGCAAACCCTTCTTTAAACGGTCATCGACCTCGATTGCGCTCGCCTGCAAGCTATCAATGCGATGTGTTAACTCATTAAATTGGGAGGACTGGGCATCCATTTTGGATTTTACGGTTTTTGATGCCTCATCATTGATCAGGCGTTTGATTTGATCATTGGAACTGTGCCTTTTGTGCAGGCGGATTGCTGCGTATTGTTGGAAAACAAACAGGAAAACGGGGACATTTCTGGCTGATAGGATTGCCAGAATATCAGTTCTCAACATCTGAAGTTCAAAGATAATTGCGGCAAGTCCAATTAGTGACCAATAGCTGGTTTCTTGAGTTTGTAAGCTTCTTCTTTTAATTTGCTCAAGGTTCCGCTTTGAGATGATTGGGAGACTAAACCCGATCCTTTCTTTATCACCGGCTGGACCTAGTAGCTGAACTAAGCCTGTTTCCTGAATAGATAGGATTTCGTTGATAAACGTTACTACGATTTCGCATTCTTGGCGTTCATCAGGACTGTTGACTCTGCCTAAAAGTGATTGGGCGAGTTGTTTGTAATCGTCTTTTAAATTTTCGATTTTTGCTGTTTTGTGGGTGGGTTCAGTTAGCACTGTGAATGTTCTTTCCGACAAAAAGAAGTCGGCCCATTCATCTAAAAACTCTTCAAAACGCAGCATTGTCCGTCTCGCACCAATACCTTAACTACTTGGTCCAGTGGAGGGGAGATGCAGTCGATCGTCAAGTGTAGATGCATCTATAAGTTGTTTTTGCCAGCGCCTAACTTAGCTCTTCATGTTAGCAGAGGCAGCGGGATTTTGTTTTGTTTCTCTTTGGTTTTATTGATTTTCTGTCTGTTAAATAGAGTCTTCCGGTACGCATAAGGCAAATAATTTCTTAGTGTAAGGCAAATATCACAGTTGAATTCGAGCAGTGTTTTCATTTTTGGGTTTTGAAAGAGGAAATATAATTGGATTTCTACAATGGAAGCTGACGTTGTTTGTAATTTTTAGTAATTGATTGAATTTATGTAGTTTTTCGAAATTGAACATTGAGTTTTGGAGATATGTGTTCCTCCTGAATTTATTCTTGCTCCGTTGATCGAGAAATGTGTTTTAGGGAGATAATCATTCTGGTTGCCTGAGTTACTATCGAAAATCGTTTCTAACGCGCTGCAGAGCGAAAATAATGACACTCTATTTTCCACTAGCTTAATTCAGTAGATTCTGAATTACCCCCAACTTGCCTCTACTTGCTATTACACGGCGCTATTAGAGGCGAACAAATGAGCTCCAGATTCAACGTTATAGCTGGCTGTGCCCTGCTCCTTTTAGGGGCCTGTGCACAGATGCCAAAAGATGTGATGCAGGTCGGTGAAAAACACAAGGCCATGAAAGTGGCCCAGTCCCGAACGGTCGTTACTCCCAAGAAAAAAGAGGTTCTCCTTTCTGGAGCAAAGGCTCTTCAGGATATGGGCTTTACGATTGATAGCACTGATCCAGATCTTGGGCTTGTTGTTGGCTCCAAGCGGCGTGATGCTACGGATGGGCGACAAATGGCGCTGGCTGTAGCTGGTGCTGCGGTGCAAACTGTTCTGTTTGGTCCGATTATTGGGTATGCAACTTTCAAATATGATGACGAGCAAACGGTCCGTGCCTCCTTAACTGCTGGCGAAGGGGATAAAGGGACGGATTTGCGCATTAATGTGCAGCGCGTCGTTTTAGACCAGAGAGGCGGTATCTCCAGACAAGAGACGGTTCAAGATGCCGAGTTGTACAGCACCTTTTATGACACGTTGGGCGCGTCCATCCCTTGGCAAGTAACGGGAGGCTAGAATGATGGTTTGTTCACTTAAAGCACTTGCGCGCCTGACCGTTCTGGTGAGTGTTGTTGGCCTCGCTGCGTGTCAGATGAAATCAGAAGACAATGTGTTTGATATTGATGCGTCTGAACAGAGCGGACTGCGTCAGATCCAGACCAGAACCTTCAAAACCAAAGACAAGGATAAAGCTCTGCGCTCTGTAATGACGACCATGCAAGACATGGGTTTTGTGATCCGGAATGCGAATAAAGAGCTGGGCACCGTCAGTGGTACCAAGTTGGAAGGGTATCAATTGCGGATGACTGTGAGCGTTATTCCAAGCCTTGATGGTAATATGGTCGTCCGGGCGAATGCATCCTACAACGAAGAGGCCGTCGATTCAGAGGCGGCTTATAACGACTACTTTTCAATACTGGAGAAGGAGTTGAATATCTCGGGACAAGAGTTGGGATAGATCTCTTGCATTTATAATGAAAAGCCCGGAGCGGAGTGCGCACCGGGCTTTTGTGTTTGTTTGGCTGTTAAACTGGGATGACGACCCAGTAGTCCAGATCAAGGATCACGCCCTCTTCATATTTCCCAACATTGTTTTTGTATGGGAAATCTCCGCAGGTGAGATCCTTTGTGGCAACGAGGCGCAATCGCAATGCAGCGATGTCGCTTCGGCCTTCGATGCGTTTTTTGTCCAAAACCTGCGACCACGCGTAGACCGTATCGCCAGCAAACAGCGGGGCGATGTGTCGACCTGCATTGATGCCAGTGATGTGGAAGGCGTTGCCAAGTCCGTTAAAGGACAGCGCACGGGCCAGTGAGATGACATGGCCGCCATAGATCAATCGCTTGCCAAAGCGGCTGTTCTGCTCGCTGTGGTGATTGAAATGAACTTTGGCCGTGTTCTGGTACAGGCGCGTGGCGAGTTGGTGCTCCGCTTCCTCAACCGTCATGCCATCCACGTGGTCGATCTTTTCTCCCACTTCATAGTCGTCGAAGCGGAATGGAGATCCTGACAGGTCGAAGTCCCAGTTCTCGATGGAAAGCTCTGGAACAGCTTGTCCCAAGCTGCTTTCTGATATGCTATCTGGTAAGTCCGGCAGGATCATTTCTGGTGCGGGCGCATTTTCATCACGCTTTTTCACCATAACCCAACGAGTGTATTCCAGAACCTTTTCCGGGTTGCCTGGCTCTTTGTGACGATAGCCAGAAGAGCGCACGTAAACAACGCCGGTTTTGCCGTTAGAGTTCTCTTTGAGCCCTATGACCTGTGACGTGGCGGAGAGAGTGTCTCCGGCATAGACAGGCATCAAGAAACGGCAATCGGAATATCCGAGATTAGCGACGGCGTTGAGCGAGATATCTCCCACTGTTTTGCCGAAAACCACGTGAAAGACTAATAAGTCATCCAGTGGGTAATATGGGTAACCAATTTCCTCTGCGAAAGCAGTTCCCGATTGTACCGCAAATCGAGACCCGTATAACGCAGTATAAAGCGCGGTATCTCCTTCATTAATTGTTTTTGGTGTTCCATGTCTTACGATCTGGCCCACTTGAAAATCTTCAAAATAGTTACCGCAAGACGTTTTTGTCTTAATCGCAGTTAATGTCATGTATGTAGTCCCCCAACAACAACACGGCAGGCATTGAATGATAGGCGGGTTTTGATATCAAGCGACACTTTATGTGGGTTACAAATAGTACTCATTGTGTCTCTTTTGAGTATGATATTTTGCCGATGTATTTATGCAGGTTACTCACTCGATTTTGTTAGCAAAGTAACATCAACAAGTTGATGAACTAATAGATAGCTCCGTAAATCTGCACTCTAGATAATCGACAAAATCATTCGATAGAAATAAACAAGTTTTCTGCGTGTTTGAGGTTTCTTATACCTCAGAATAAGTAGAAATAGGCAAGATAAATATGAAATTGAATTAGGTAATTACGTCAAGTACTTTGCCGTTGGTACATGCAGATGTTGTGTTTGTAGGATTATGCAAGCGAATCATACAAATTGATATTTCCACAAGGCTGGTTCATCTCTCACTCACATGTTTTGAAACTGTACCGAGTAGACCCCCTGAATTGCATTGGTTTTACCGCTAGTTCGACGCGCTACTATGTCAGCGGGGAGGTCAATCCCATGGTTAGCTTTTTCTGGCGAGTTATTGGAGTTGTATTACTGGCGTGGGTCGCTTGGGATCTCTATGCTGGGTATACGCTTCTTTATGACGTGATTTACCGGTCTATGGATCCATTGATGTATTGGATCGGCATTGCATTGTGGTCCGCACTTGGGCTCAGCTGCTTTTTCTCTTCGGGCGGGAAGGACTAACTTCGGCATATTTCAGTTGATGGGGTGGAGTTCTCAAGTCATGTTGCTCTCTTGAACCGTGATGTTTCTGTGTGGTTCGATGTTCATTCATAAAAGCGAGCAAACGCTATGGCGCACAAAAAACTCATCTCCTCCGGCTCTCCATTTGAAAAAATTGCCGGTTATTCCCGTGCCGTTGTTGATGGGGAGTTTGTGCATGTCTCTGGCACGACGGGCTATGACTACTCCACCATGGTCATGCCTGCTGATGTTGGAGCGCAGACGGTAAATGCGCTTGAAACAATCAAGGGTGCGCTGGCTGAAGCGGGTTGCTCTTTGTCTGATGTAGTGCGGGCACGGTATTACGTGACCGATCGCAATAATGTCGAACCTGTTTTTGCTGTGCTGGGTGAGTATTTTGGTGAGATCCGTCCAGCTGCGACTATGGTAATTTGTGACCTCATCAAAGAAGAGATGAAGGTTGAAATCGAAGTGACTGCCCGCAAGACATAAACCTGATTGTGCTGTTTCTCTTCACTGCGTATGGACACTTTGATACAGCTAATGTTGGGCTGTTCATGACCTGTGCCTTTTTCTAACCTTATCACTGGTTGAAAGATTACCAGCCTTAGCTATATAGGCAGACAACGGTGTAACTAACTAGATGGCGGCGCATGACTGATTTTCCGAAGGAATTGCTTACCGGATTTGGCCTCTATAGAGAGCGGATCTACCACCAGTTCAAAGAAGAATATCAAAACCTAGCTATTTATGGGCAAGAACCAGAGATCATGGTGATTTCCTGCTGTGATAGCCGGGTTACGCCCGAAGGGATCTTCCATGCGCAGCCGGGTGAGCTGTTTGTGGTGCGCAATGTGGCCAATCTGGTGCCTCCGTTTATGCAAGGTGGTGGGACACATGGTACGAGTGCCGCGCTGGAATATGCAGTCACTAGCCTGCAAGTGAAGCATGTTGTTGTGATGGGCCATTGCAAGTGCGGCGGTGTTCAGGCGTTCCGCGAAAGCAATGGCAAACTCAGCAAAACCGGACAGTTTGTCGGGCCTTGGATCAAGATGCTTGAGCCTGCTGCAATTACGCTGGCTTGTACGCCTGTTGACAAAAACGAAGACCCTCAGCTTGCGCTTGAATATGCTGGCGTACGGCAGAGTGTAATGAACCTGATGACGTTTCCGTTTGTTGAAAAGCTGGTGACACAAGGCAATCTGCAAATCCATGGCGCATGGTTTGATATTGGATCAGGTTCCTTGCGTGTCATGAACAAAGAGACCGAGATCTTTGAGGATGCGCAAGACATCAAAGCACGACTGCAAGAGCAAGAAGCTGCCCTGCCGATTTCTGAAGAGCTTGATGAGAACGAATAAGGTTTTCGCTGAGGTGATTTGCTAGATTTTTACCATGTGACCGCGCTCTACGGATTAGGGCGCGGTTTTTTATGGGCTTTTGGTGCTTTCCAGGAGGGTTTTTTGAGTTTCCAGAGAACAAAGGGAAAGCATAGGGTCAGGACCACACCGGGGACGATGATTGCTAGATAGGTTATGGCTGATAAGTCTGGTTTATCCGGCGGTCTAAATCCGATGATGAAGGCGATCAATGAAATCGTGAAGCCGATGACGCCTAAAATCCAAATACCCCAATTGCCGAATGGAACTTTGTAGGTACGTGGTACGTTGGGGCACTTGTACCGCAAGCGGATCGCTGTGGTGTACAGTAGCAAATACATAACGGAATAAAGCAGAACTGCTGTAGATGTGAGGTAGAGGAACACCTCATTCGTGTTGGTGTGAAACAGGAATGCCGTTGCAATTATTGTTGCGATGATGGCCTGCACGATCATCAGTGGCACTGGCATGTTATAGGCGTTCAACCCATGTAGTATTGGCGGAAGCATCCCGTCGCGACCAGCTTCTACCAAGCCTCGAATAGGCCCAGCCACCCATGTGCTCACTTGTCCCGCTGCTCCAACTGCAATGAGCAGCGTAGCGAAGGGCAGCATCTGTGAGAGACCATAATGATCCAGAAGCATTGTGAAGGTTTGCAAGACACCAAGTGTGTTTGAGATCTCCGAGGCTGGTATGATCAGCGCTATGGTCAGGCCGCCCAGCAATGAAATGGAAAAGCCGATGAGTGCGGAGATGAGGATGGCGAGGGGGTAGGTGCGGCGAACGTATTGGACCTCTGTTGCGTGCCCTGCAGAGACTTCTATTCCGATAAACCCAAAGAGGAAGCTGAGGAACAAAAACAGCGTTGAGGTCTGGGAGAAGGATGGAATGATGTTGCTGGCCGTCAGGCTTACATCAATAACCGGTTGGGCTGGACCCATAACATAGATCAGACCGAGGGTGATCATCACCAGGGATGGGATGATTGTGCCTGCCAAAAGACAATAGGTTGCAATGCGCTTTGTTACTCTGGTGCCTTTGAAGTTGGCGAAGGTTGCTGCCCAGTAGATAATGAGAACGCCAGTGAAGATAATCCATGGATTATCATCCAAGGGACGATCAAATACGAAAGCAAGTGCCGCGGTTGAATAGGCAACTGTTGCGACCATTGCAAAAATGGCCTGAAACCATTGCAGGAAGACAGCCATAAACCCGAAGGGCGGACCAAAGGCTTCCTGTACCCAAGTGTAGACCCCATGTTGAGGCCAACCGGTCGCCAATTCAGCAGAAATCAACGCAACAGGCAGGATGTAACAAAGAATAACAGCCGCGTTGAAAAACAGCATCTTCATGCCTGTTTGTGCCATTAAAGGCATGTTCAACATCGTCATGAAGAGGGCTGTGGTCATAAACACCAGATGCCAAAGGGTAATATGATGCTTTGGCTTGTGGACCGGTGTTTTTGACATCAATTTTGCCCTCCCTTTTCAGAGGAGCGTTGGATGGTTTTGCGGCGTTTTACCCAAATGCTGATAGGAATGAGCAGCGCGAGGAATACCGCAGCAGCCATCAATATTTCAAAATTTTCCATGGAAAACGGCAGGCCGGCAGGGGGAATAAACCCGATGGCAAAGCAACTGATTGCGGTGAGTGCGCCGATGGCTCCAAGCACCCAAATGCCCCAGTTGCCTCCGGGGACCTTATAGGGCCTTGCAATGTGTGGGTGGGTGTAGCGGAGGCGGATCGCTGCCACATACATGAGCAAGTACATCAAGGAATAGAGAAGAACCGCCGTTGAGGTGAGCACCAGAAAGACCAGATTAACGTCCTCAAACAACAAGAAGCTGAAGGCAATGAGGGAGATCAGGGAAGCCTGCAATATGAGCAGGGCGGTTGGCACGTTGTTTTTGTTTGCCTTTGCAAGGCGTGCGGGGAGCAATCCTCTTCGGCTGGCAGCCCACATGCCTTTGACCGGGCCAACAATCCAGGTGCTGACCTGACCCGCTGCTCCCACTGCGACCAGTAGGGCGATAAACGGGATAAGCGCCGTGAGTCCATAGGCGTTGAGGTACGCGGAGAAGGCCTGAAGCGCGCCGTTGATGTTGGAGATGCTGTCTTTTTCCAAAATAAGGGAAACGGCCAATCCGCCTGCCAGAGTAATGATAAAGCCAGCAATCGCTGCGGTGAAGATGGCGCGGGGATAGTTCTTCTGTGGGTTTTCAACCTCATTGGCGTGGCATGCGGAAACCTCAATGCCGACAAAGCCAAAGACAAAGCTCATGAAGAACACAAGACTGCTGGTCTCTGACAGCGAGGGTACCCAGTTGCTTAGGGATGCTGTGGTGTCGAGTGCAATTGGAGTGCCGGAAGCCAGATAGTAGATGCCAAAGGCGACCAATAGGGCAGATGGGAAGAAGACACCTATTGAAACTGCATAACCAGATATCTTCTCTGAGGTTTCTGTGCCTTTGAAATTGATCAGGGTCGCAGCCCAATACAGGACCAGCACAGAGAAGGTTATGTAATAGCGATTGGAGCCTAATTCTGGATCAAACGCATATGTCAGTGTTGCTGTTGCATAGGCGACAATGGAGGTAACGCCGAATATGGATTGGATCCATTGCAGGAAGACGGCGATGAAACCAATGGGCGTTCCAAAAGCTGCCTCTACCCAATGGAAGACACCATTTTGAGGCCAGCCAGTTGCCAGCTCCGCTGATATCAGGGCAGTGGGGAGAAGAAACGCGAAGACGGTGATTGCGTTGAGCAGCACCATCTGTAATCCGGTTTCCGCCATCATGGGCATGTTGCGCAGGGTCAAAAACAGCGCTGTGGTTATCAGCACCAAGGGTATGAATGCGATTTTGTGCTCAGGGCTGGGCGGGTTTTCCTGTTGCATGGGCCACCGACAGTTTTATGGACATGCTGAACCTTAAATTGTGGGCCTGAAAAAAGACTGAGAGAGCAGGTGGGAAGCACTGCTGTAGAATTAAGCTGCTGTTAGGAGTGCGGCTGGGTTAGATCTCTTCCGCGCAACGGGTGCGGTCCACTTCCATCAGCTCAATTGGTGCGCCGTTGACCTCTATGAAGGCCACGACTAGTCCCTCAATGGGGGAGTTGGGGGTGATGATGACCTTCTGGCCTTTCAGCGCGTCCTCCAGATTCTCAACCTCAAACGCAACATGGGCGACTGTCTTCACCAGTTTTGGATAGGGTGCGTCTTTGTCGTAACGTTGCCATTGGATGCCGTAGGGATTGTTTTTGTGATCGCTTACCGTCATGTGCAGGTGAGGCAATGGGATCTCACCTTCAAACCTCTCAGTTGTGGGAATGCCAACGTGGTTGAATTTCATTGCGGTTCCTTTGTTGCTGCGTGGGACCATGTTTGTGACCATGCGCCGAGCGGTTCCAGATAGACAAACAGCTCTCTTCCTTGCTCGGATAATTCATAGCCGTTCTCGCCTGTTGTCACGATCCCGCATTCTCGGAGTTCTTTCAGGCGCGTGTTGAGGACTGTGGGAGAGACGGAGTCACAGTTGGATTGCAGGCTGCGGAAGGTTTGTGGACCGCTCGATAGGTTCCAGACGATTCCCAGCGCCCAACGCCTTCCCAGCAGATCAAACAGGACCATAATTGGTTTGCCGGATTTTGAGCCTCTGACCGGTTTTCCGGTCTTTGGTATCTGTGCGGACATAGGATTTTCCTTTTTGCTACGTTTATTGTAGCACACTTGGGGAGTTTTGCTATGGTTGTTTTAGCGGTGTCATCTGCTGTTGCTGCGTCTTTCGGGTGGGCGTGCGGCTCAATGCTGGCTCATACACCCGTGAAAACTGTTGGTGTCTTTGAGTTTACGCCCATTCAATTGCTCACCTCTGGTGGGATATTGTGCGCACTATGCACGGCGCTGGGCTATTGGCAGAGTGTGGATTGGACGCAATGGCCGGCGTTCGCCATGAGTGTGATTTTAAGCGTGATCATTGGCAATCTCGCCATGATGGAATGTTTGCGCCGAGCCGGACCGCGGAAAACTGAGCTCCTGATTTCTCTCAAGACGCCAATTGTTGCTGTTCTTGCCTTTGTGTTTCTGGATGAAACGCTGAGTTTGGGGGAGATTGCTGGTATTGCGATTGCACTCTTCGGGATTTGTCTCGCGATCCTTTTTGGTGGACCTGGTCAGGACGAGAAGTCTGCGACCAGCGGTGACTTGCCGTTGATCATCGTGCTGGGGATTATTGCTGCTGCATCGCAGGGATTTGGGTTTCTTATCTTAAAACCCGTTTTGAGCGCAGATACCGAGCCTTTGGCGGCTTCAGCCGTGCGTATAACCGGGGCGGCCTTTGTGGTTTCGCTGGTTGGGTTGATGCCGTTGGCGGCGGTGCGTCCAATTGCTAAGATGAATTGGCTGCTGCTGCTGCGCGTGAGTGTTCCCGGTTTTATCGGCTACGGGATTTCAGTCTTGCTGCTGCTTTACGCGTACGCGCATTATGATGCGGCGATCGCGACTGTTCTCGGATCACTCTCTCCGGTGTTTATTTTGCCGCTGTTGTGGTTTCGAACCGGAAACATGCCGCATCCCTTGGCGTGGGGCGGGGCGATCCTCTCGCTTTCAGGCGCTACGGTTATCCTGCTTTAAGTCAAGGTTTGGCTGAATACCTAAATGCCGGCAATGAGGGAGTTGCCAGCATTTAGGTATGTTACATTCGGCTAGAATGTAACGGTGATTCCGTAATCTCTAAATTGGTCTTGGAGGTTCAGAGCTAGTCCAGCTGCGACTTTGCTTCCGTTTTCCTTGTCTTCCTGAGGATCTGCGAAAGCCTGCATAATGCTGTTGTATTTCTGATCCACTTGCTCGTTATGTTTCACTGCAACATCTTTTTGCGCCTGCCCAGTTTCACTGAGATTTGCCAGATCTGCCTGAGCGTTGACGACGGGTAGCTTTTCCTGATTTGAAATTGTGGCAACGAAATTGGAGAGCAGGTAATCGATTGGCCGAGTAGCTGTTGCTGTGAGAGTATTTACCTCCAAAACGGCATAGTCGGGATCGATGCCATCGCGATTGGCTTTAACAATCAGCTGGTTTTCAACTGTGTCTCTTAGCAAGTTAATTCCTGCACCTAATGCATTCGCATGGTTGAGCAGCTGCCCGTTTTCGACTGCTTGTAGAAGCTGCTGCTTTGCCTCAGGTTGCTCTTTGAAAATCTTATTTAGCTGAATATCCAAGATTTTCCCGATATCATCTGCACCACTGGACTTTGCGTTTTCTGCATAACTCTTCGCAACTTCACCAAACTTGCTCGCATCCAACTCCTGATCGGCCAGGAGACCGACGAATTCTTCGAGAGCGTTGCTGGCAGTTTCCAGATGCGTCAACTGGTTCCAGACTTCTGCTTTCGTGGCCCCTGCCACGCCTCCGACTTCGCTAAAGGATTTACCTGCTAACATGTCGGCCTCGACCTGACTTCTGGCAAGGTGCGAAAGCAACTTCTCCAAATAGGCGGTTGTTTTGGGGTCACCTTCCGTATCGAAGTGCGAAATCGCTGCTGTAAATTCGGGAGTTTTCGCTTCCGCTCTGGAAACGTCTTTTAGAAGGGCCATGGAAACAGCTTGAAGAATGATCTTTTTCTCGGTGCTTTTGAGGTCACCTTTGATCTCTTTGGTGCCGTCTTCGCCCAATATGATTTGCAGCTCATGAGATAGGTCATCAGCAAGTTTGCCTTGTACCTGTTCGCTGATGTCCTCTGGAGAAAGACCAAGGTCACCTAAAACTCGATTGAAGAACTCGCTGCCCGGCAGAGCTGTTTTTATTTCGGAGAGAATTTGAAGCTGGTTTGTGGTGGCCAAATCAACTTTTTCATCATTCACGAATTGTCTGGCTTTGGGTTCCTGCGGGTTTGCGTGGCTTTGCTTTATCAGCTTTTTTTCCAGATTGGCCAGCAACGCAGTTTTGTCTTCTGCACTTACAGTACCCCAATCGATGTCAATCGATGCGCTCGTAGCTATCGCTTCAAGAGCACCGGGTTCTTTGAGCTGGCTAATTCTAGCTGTGATGTCTTCGTTGATGAGGCCAAGATGTTCCTGAAAGACGCCTTTTGCGATTTCGCCGATTGTTTCTTTGAGTTGACCTGTGTTTTCACTTGTCCTAGCAAATTTGCTGGACCCTTCCAGCAGTGTGGTCACCTTAGCAGCGACGGCATCGCCATAGGTTTTACGGGTGCCAGCGAGGATATCTGAGCCGGCATCCTTATTTTGCTGTTTGGTGTTGTTTTCTTCTTTGGTCAGGCCGAATTCAACACTGTCCAGAACCTGCGTTTTCGTCAGGCTGTGAGATTTGCCGTCAGATGGTGCGAAGGCATTGTAGGCTGCTTCGCCAACTTCTGCGCCGAATTTGTCCTTCAGAGCTTCCTGAAAACGGGATTGGTCCGCTGATTTTTGGCTGTCGCCTGTGGTGTTGAGTTTGGCCCATGAGAGCAGCTTACCGCCGACAGCAGTGTGGGACGTGCGCTCTGTTACTGCGTTTTCTACTGTATGCAGCTTGTCCAACCCACTGTCGATCTGTGCTGCGTTTACAAAGCTGGAGAGTTCAATCGCGCTCATACTCTGGCTCCAAATGTTTCAAAGTCATTGTTGTTGTTGTTGATTTTGGTGAGGTTCGGGTGTTCCCAATTCGGGGCTAATGCCTCCGGATTTTTGAGGGAACTGTGCCAGGCGGCAGCGGTTCTAATAAACATGTCCAGCTTGTTGTGCAGGGCATAGGAAGATCTGTCAGAGATCGTCACAACCATGGAAAGGTTGATGTGATTGTTGGCCGGACTGATGTTGAAGGCCATGGCATGGCTGTCAGCGAAAACGCAATTGGCCTGCATCAGCGTTTGCAGCAGTTGCAGATTGTTGCCCTCTCGCGAATTTACGAGAGAGTTGAAAAGTAGGGTTTCTGTCTCTTCGCGCCAGATGATGCTCATGGTGAGTTCGTTTTCCAGACCAAGGAAAAGCTGGTTCTCTGCATTTAAAGAGAAGTCGTCAAACCCGATTCTGTTGCCAACCTCGGTAAGTAACGTGTTCACTAAATCAGTCATAAAGTCCCGCTCGCCTCACCTTGTAAAGTGTAAGTCGTCATGTGCTCTACCTTTTGTGGAAGACGTAATCTTCTCACCTTCGGGGGTGGAGCTGTTGACTTTGAGATCTAGCGGGTCAAACGAGGTGTTACTGTCTTGTTTGGTACACCTTGACGGAAAAAGTGTATTTTAATCCCCCGCAGGTGCAACGCGCACTGCGGGGGACGTTATTTGCTGGAGATACTTGTGCCTATTTCTTTCTGATAGAATTTATCAGGGAGAATGGACTCTAACTCGCCACTGCGGGCTTGGGACTCATTGGGCTTTTGCGTGTGGCGAGGACAACCAGTGTGAGGCCAAGGAGCAAGAACTCTGCGATGACGCCGCTGTACCAAATTCCGCTTTCGCCTGTTGCCAACGGCAAAAGGAAAGTGAGGGGAATTGAGAACATGTATGTTCTCGACAACATCAAAATACTGGCACGAGATGCATCACCAATGGCTTGAAAGAAGGCGCCGATCATCATCAACGGGCCAAACAGAAAGAAGACCATGGTGATGATAGGCGTAATACGGGCTACGTCTGCAATGATCTTGGGGTCATCGACAAATATGGCTCCGAGTTGCGCGCTGAACAGGAAGTACAGCACCTGCACGACACTACAATAAATGAGAGCGATAATGATCGCGGTCTTTATTGAGCTTGCTGTTCTGTCATGTTTTTGCGCACCGTGGTTGTTTCCCACTATGGATTGAAGCGCCATACTGAGGCCGAGCAGAGGCAAAAACGTGAAGGTCGACATTCTTGTTGTGATGCCATAGGCGCCTGCAATTGTTTCGTAGTCGTTTCCGGCCCAAAGTTGCAGGGCATATAGTGTTGCAGCGGCCAGCAGTGATACGCCAATATACCCAAGGCTGTGCGGAATACCGAGTGCGAGCAGGGAGTTCCACTGAAAGCGGACAGGTCTCCATCTGAAGAAGGAGAAGTGCTTGTGCTTCACCGTGTAGTAGGTGACCATAGCTACCAATGAGAACAACTGTGCGGTGAGTGTGCCATAAGCTGACCCGGCCACGCCCCACCCAAACTGTGCAACATACAACCAATCAAAAAAGATATTCAGGAACGCAGACCCCAGAGTGATTGCCGCCATCAGAGATAACAGGCCTTCGCAGCGAAGTCTGTCGATGTTGATGGAGAGCACAAACCCCACTGGTGACCCAATGATGAGAATAGCCATGTAGAGATAGCCAGTCTCTGCCAACTCTGAAGAGCCATTGGTTAGAAAGAGCGCGAGCTTGAACCCAAGCGTGATGAAAAACAGGATGAGTGCTGCGCAGACAATCAAGGAGAGGAAGATTGAGCTGTCGATGATCCTCTTTGCGGTGCGGTGGTTATTTGCCCCTAACGCTCTGGAATATATGCTGGCGAAGCCGTTGGACACCAAGGTGAACAACGCAACAAGCACCATGAACAGTGGGAACATGAGTGTGACGCCCGTTAAGGCTTCAGTGCCGACATAGGTTCCTAAAAAATAGGCATCGACGACTGTGTGAAGACCGTTGACCAGCATCACAATTGTGAGCGGTACTGCGGTTTTGACAAACAATAGCGGTATGGAACCAGACAAGAATATATTGTCTGGCTTAGGCGGAGATATTGTAGACATCAAAACGACTTTCAGTTTCTGATGCGGGGAAATGCTGGTGCTCGCGTTGCCAACGAACCGCAAAATATGTGCGGTTTGATGTTGAAAAATGGAACTTCACCAAAGCAGAATGCTTGCGAGCGGCGGGTGCCCTGACCAGCCAGAACCATAGATCGCGGTTCCGCTTAGGGCAAGAGGGTCAAGTACATAGAGCAAGAAATGCAAAGTGTGGTTGTTGCGCTTGACGAGGGCCATCCCGAAGATTTACCAGTGATCCAAAGTTTAATGCTGAAGAGGTCCTTCCCATGGCAAAAGCAATTCACATGATGATCCGGGTTTTGGATGAGGCGCGCTCAGTTGCGTTTTATCGCACTGCATTTGGGCTGGACGTGGCTGAGCGGTTGGATTTCGACAGCTTCACGCTGGTTTATCTGCGCAATGCGGAAAATGACTTTGAGGTTGAGCTCACCGTTAACAAAGACCGCACTGAGGCGTACACGCTTGGTGACGGGTATGGTCACATTGCGTTCTGCGTTGATAACCTTGATGCTGAGCACAAGCGTTTTCAAGCGGAAGGGCTTGCGCCAGAAGATGTCAAAGAATTCATTGTGGAAGGAAAGCTGTTGGCACGGTTCTTCTTTGTGAGTGACCCTGATGGATACCGCATTGAGATGCTGGCACGGCACGGCAGATACCAATAGGCTTGCTGTATCTGAGGACTAATATTCAATAGTTTTTTCAGCCGTTGTTGAAGGGGAGCTTCTTGCAAGCTCTTCTCTGGAATAGCTGTTGAATGTGTGCGTGAAACCTTCTCGTAGCTTGTAGTGTGGCTGCCAGTCGAAGTTTTCCTGATAGTTGGTTACATCTAAGGCGCAGTCGTAGTCTGTGTAAGGGAAATATTCTCGCGCTGGTATATTGGGTGCTATCTCATAGCCGAGGAGGATTTCCGGTGTGAGCTCTGCAATATCGCAGAGTGTCTTGACCCACTTTTCAATGGTCAGGATATGCGGATCTGCCAGATTGATTGCGCCGGTTGGCATGGAATGTAACGCGAGCAGATGCAGAATGAAGCTTGCCAGATCATCCTCATGCAAAAACTGTAGTTTGGTTTGACCATCAGCAGGCAGAATAATGGGGCGCTTTGTGAGGGCGCGTGCCCAAACGAATTGCTCGCGATCAATGTCATTGTTCGGGCCATAAAGGTAGGGCGGGCGAATGGCGACTGCTTGTGTAATATCCTGATTGAGCAGGAAATGGTCAGCCGCAGATTTCTCTCTGCCGTATTCACCCCAAACAGCTGCGCCGCCAATGCAATCTTTCTCGCTTGGTAGATGATCTCTGGTTTCTTTGTAAACTGCTGCGCTGGACAGGTGGATCCACTTTTTGGCGTGATGCCCGAAAACGGAGAAGGCGATTTCTGCCTGTCGTTTGGTATAGGCGCTGGTGTCAATCACAGCTTCGAACTTCTGCGCAACCCGCTGCATGGCCTTCAGGTCGTTGCGATCCGCAGTTAGTTGGGCTGTACCGGGGATAGGTCGTGAGCCTCTGTTGAGCAGGGTTACAGTGTAGCCCCTCGAAAGCAACATGGGTACAAGCGCTGCGCCAACGAAACCAGACCCACCAATGACCAATAAACTATGCATATTTTACAGTGCCTTAGTTTTATATCTTTACCAGAATGGTTTTATAACACGAAGTCTTTGAGAAAACGTATCCAGCTGGGAATAGTTGAGAACCCATCCATTTTCGTTGAATTATTGAGCCTTGCAATGAGCGAGGTGAAACGGCACAAATGGGCAACTTCAATTTGCAGTAAACGGGGATATTGACCCATGGCTACCAACACACTTCTTCTTCTTCCTGGTGACGGAATTGGTCCGGAAATCATGGTCGAGGTGAAAAAGGTTATCGCTTGGCTCAACGGACAGGGCGAAGATACTTACGAGTATGACGAAGGCCTTGTTGGTGGGAGCGCATACGACGCACATGGCGTTGCTATCTCTGAAGAAGATATGGTGAAAGCAGAGGCTGCTGACGCTGTTATTTTTGGTGCTGTTGGCGGCCCTAAATGGGATAGCGTGCCTTATGAGCACCGCCCTGAAGCTGGCTTGCTGCGCCTGCGTAAAGATCTTGGCTTGTTTGCGAACCTGCGCCCTGCGATTTGTTACCCTGCGCTGGCGGACGCCTCTTCTTTGAAGAAGGATATCATCGAAGGTCTGGACATCCTGATCGTTCGCGAGTTGACCGGCGGTGTTTACTTCGGTGAACCAAAAGAGATCATTGATCTTGGCAATGGCCAGAAGCGCGGTATCGATACGCAGGTTTATGACACCTACGAGATTGACCGCATTGCAGGCGTTGCTTTCGATCTGGCGCGGACCCGTGGCAACAAAGTTTGTTCCATGGAAAAACGCAATGTGATGAAGTCCGGCGTGCTCTGGAACGATGTTGTAACTGCAACGCACAAGGCCAACTACTCTGACGTGACACTGGAACATATGCTGGCGGATGCTGGTGGTATGCAGCTGGTGCGTTGGCCGAAACAGTTCGACGTGATCGTCACGGATAACCTGTTTGGCGATATGCTCTCTGACATTGCAGCGATGCTGACCGGTTCTCTTGGCATGTTGCCATCTGCATCCTTGGGTGCTCCAGATGCTGCGACTGGCAAGCGCAAAGCAATGTATGAGCCTGTGCATGGCTCTGCACCAGATATCTCCGGGACTGGCGCTGCGAACCCGATTGCGATGATTGCAAGCTTTGCTATGGCACTGCGCTACTCGTTCCAGAAGATCGCTGAGGCAGATATGCTGGAAAAAGCGATCTCCAACGCTTTGGATAAGGGCCTGCGCACCAAAGACATCGCAAACGCTGATGAGGCGACTGTTTCTACCAGCGAGATGGGTGATGCGATTATTGCTGAGCTGAACGCTCTTGTTGGCGTTTCTGCATAAGTTAAGCAATCAGACGAATAGATTTTGAAACAGGGCCTCCATCAGATTGGAGGCCCTGTTTTCGCATGGCTTATTGAGCTGGTTTAATCAATGGCACAGATGGGACTGGTCCTGGTAGGTCGACCAGTTTCATTTCTGTTCCTGACACGTCGAAATCATCAAAACTGATTTTAAAGAGTGTCTGGTTCTCGTAGGTCTTGATGTAATACAGCTTCTCTTCCAGATCCGCGATGACGCTCCACTGGGTGTAGTCGCTGATCTCTTCTTTTTGCTGAATTGGAGAGATAGCTGGGCGAACGAACCCTTTGGGAATGTCGAAGTTGTTCAGCACATGCTCTGTGGTGAGGAGGCGACTCTTGTTCAGCTCCGCGGCATCAATGGTGGAGATAAAGCCAATAGCGCGGATAAAGCGTGAGGGTGGGGTTGGATCTCCCGGAATGCCCAGCAGGCCTGAGCCCTGACCAAACGGGGATACTTCCTGACCTAAGATGTCGGTTGTGCCGATGTTGTAGGGCGAAAGATTGATGTAGTTGCGGATATTTTGAACATGCCACTCAAAACTGGGTGAGTTTGTGAGCACGGTGTACGGATTATCGTAGACCTTTAATTCCCCATCAACCGGCTCTATGACAATGGAAAAGCCTGCTGCATCATGCAGAGTATAGTGTACTGGTGGAACGACCTTTAGTGTTTCGTTGTAAACGCCGACCAGAGATATTTTATCTAGATTGGCTTTGACCTCTTCGACCGTTTTGAAGTTGGAGAGGGCCCAGGCGAGAAAGTCGATCTGGTTGAGCTCTTGCGCGCGGTCGCTCGCGCTTTTTGCCGGGTCTTTGTAACTTGCAAAGCCGGGAAAGTAGAGGATGCCACCGGTCAGGCCATATTCGTTCATGCCATCCGCTATGGTTGTGCCGCTAAAGACCCTTGCGCCAATCACAGCGATTGAGCCTTTCCAGCTGTAGCCCGGTTTGCCGTCGATCTCGGACTGGTACTTGTAATCACGCGGGATCAATCCAATCTTTGTTGGAATAAGCTGGCCAAATTCCATGGTCCGGCCATACATGTGCTTTTCATCTGTGGTGGTCAGGACAAAGCTGGTGCAGGCATTTGCGACGATTGGTTGCACGAGAAGTGCAGTTGTTGCGATGGTGAGCTTAAGCAGCGCAAAGGATTTGTTGGCAAAGCGTCTGATCATGGGGCCTCCTGAGCCTTGGGTCTGAGCATATTTTCTTCTGGGAACTGGTATGCACTTTCTGGAATGGGCAATCCTCTTGCGCTTGATGCTACGACAAGGGTGCGAAGGCATCGGTTAGATGCGCATGCGGATTTAACTTTGGTTTTTTTGAGTTTTGCGAGACAGTGTTAATCACGGAGTTTGGCAAAGCTCATGGTTGCGCTGTTTCTTCTGGTGCGGCATAAGCCTTGGCCAAGACACTCACTGCATAGAATTGCTGAAAGACAGAGCATGGACGAACGTTTGAATCCCTTCCTTGGCACATGGATCCTTGATCCAGACCTCTCTCAATACGAGCAGGGTGGTGTGCCGCTGGGTGGCAGCATGAAAATTCTTGAGAAGAATGGTGAAATCGGTTTCTTCATGAAAACCGTTGAAGATGACGGAGAGACTGTGGAAGCAAACTTTGCGGGTATCCCGGATGGTGAAGACCGCACAATGCCGCAGAATCCGTTTGCCGATACTCTCAGTTTGAGCCTTGAAATGGGGCATATTCTGACATCAGAAGCTAAGCGCGGCGGGTTGACCGTTATGGTTGCCAAGCGTGAGCTGAATGATGACAGCACCCAGTTGACAATTTACCAGACGGTGCATTTGCTGGATGCGGGATCGTTTACCAACGAAGCGGTTTATGTGCGCGCCCACTAAGCGCCTTAAGAGGACTCTAGGCCTGCCGGTTTAGTCTGCTGCATAAGCAACCAGATCAGACAGGGAGAGTGGCTATGAGAAATTTGAAAAAAGCGGTCGGGTTATGCCTTTGTATTGGAGGCGGCCTGACCGTTTTTGCATCCGCCGCCGGATCGCAAGCTTTAGTGTTTCAAGGCATTCCATACATGGATGACCGCAGCACTCCGCAAAGTCTGATGGAGAGCTATTACAACGCGATCAACCGCAAGGCCTATGTTCAGGCATTCACCTATCTGAGGTCTCCCAAGCAGAGTTTTGAGGATTTTCAGAAAGGCTATGCGACAACAACATCCGTTGAGTTGAGGTATGGCATCACGCAGCCGGACCCTGGCGCGGGTCAGATTTACTGGGCGTTGCCGGTCGCGATCCGCTCTCACACCAGTGATGGGAAATTTCAGGTCTTTGCAGGGTGCTACACCCTTCACCTGACCAATCCCGGCATACCAACGGACCCGCCTTATGAACCGATGGGCATTGATAGTGGCGAGCTCACACCTTCTAATGAACCGTTTGAGAAAGCTGTGCCGTTGAGCTGTGAACGCTAGGGTTCAGACTAAATCGCAGAAAATGCTTCTGAATAGGCAACAGTGCCTGAGGGCGTAGCACCATCAATTGGTTTTGCCATGAAATACTGCGCGGGTACGCCCGGCAGGATTAGCCTATCAACAGGTTGGAAGCCGAACTGACCGTAATAGCCCGGCTCTCCCAATAGAACGATGCCTTTTGCGCCGAGCCTTTGGAGCTGTGCCATGCCTTCGGTGATGAGTTGCTTGCCAATGCCCTTGCTTTGATGATCAGGGCTGACTGCAACTGGGCCAAGACCAAACCAACCAAGGCTGTTTCCATCGTTTGTGACGGGCGAAAAGGCAATGTGTCCCAAAAGCATTTCAGCCTCTTCAGCAACCAATGACAGAGTAAGCTCACCATTGGCCCGCAGCAGGTCAACAATCAGATGCTCTGTTGGCTTTGCGCCACTCTCATGATGGGGATGATTTTCAAACGCGGCATAGATAAGTGCGCGAATGAAAGCTTCATCCTGAGTTTGTTCAGCACGAATGATCATTGTAACCTCGGTAGTCTTGGTGTTTGGCGGTTATAAGTAGCCGAACAGCCGTCCGCAGATGAGCACGCCGAGCCAGCTGAACAGTGAGATGAAGCCCGTTGTTTTGAAGCGTGGGATTGTGCCTCTAGAATCTACTTGGGCCAGATAACGCCATGGTTTGTTAAAACGCAGCATCAACGCGTTGAGCAGGGCCAGCGTGAAGAAACCAGACTTTGCCCAGAATATGGGTGAGTTGATGTAGACCTGAGCTTTGGCGGAAAGCAGAAAAACGCCTGTTGTGATGGCGATCAGGCTCCCTAGAAGCGCCATTTTTGTAAGCGGGCGGGCTAGATCATGCAGTGGAATTGAGCGCCACATACCCATCATGCGCAGGTCCAGCGGAACAATGGAGCCGAACAATAGCGCAAGGCCAACGATGTGGCCTGTGTTGATTGCCGGATAAACCCACCATGCGTATTTGAAAACCTCAGGAAGCTGGGAGCGTTCAAGATCAGCAGCAAGTGCTTGCAATTGGTAAAGTAGATCCATCATTATTCCGTTGTGATTTTGATCGCTCCATTCAACCTGATTGTAGATTGAGAGCGACGCAAGGATTGATTGGCGTACTTTATTGTGTGCCCACGGTTTTATCAGGGAGAGACTGCTTATGGCTGACTTTGTGCATTTGGAATGGGGTGGAAATGCATGCCGTGAGGGGTATACCGCGACTGTTATTGTGGATTGCTTTTCTACTGCAACTCTGTGGCCTGTCAGGCCGGTGCGCAAGTGGTGCCTGTTGCTGACCGGGAGGTGGGCTTCTCAATTGGATTCGGGCAGCTGTGTCCCTGAGCTGATGTGTTTATCGATTGGCGGACAGCAGGTGATGGCTTTTCAGGATGTTAAGTGAGGCCTTGCGCTGGTTCTCATTGTTGAGCTTACATCAGGTTTATTGGCCTGAATGAAAGTTCTTCCTTGGGAAGTCCCGAAAATCCTCGGTTTTGTTGATACATTGGCGCCACGGTTAGCCAACCGTGGAGGGTCGTGCCGCCAAAGGGAGTTGACAAATGATGCGTGTGAAGGCATGAAACTGGCGATCTATTATTGGGAAAGAGTTACGCGGAATGTTTCTTCGTAAGACCGACATGACAAAAACTATGCGCATTGCAGCTAAAGCTGCGGGCATGATGTCGGCTGCCACATTGACCGCGACGACTACCAAGACAACCATCACTAAAACGACAAAGACCACCGTCTAAGGTGCTTCTCTTTCCCGCGTTCTCCCCGGGAGGGAGGGTGCCAGAGGGCTCACCGGGCGCAGTCAGCCTCCGGAAGCCAGCGGGGGAGACGAAGAGGATAAGACCAATGGGTTATAAGATTGCGATTGCAGGTGCTACCGGCAATGTGGGTGCGGAAATGCTCGACATTTTAGCAGAGCGCGGCTTCCCAGCTGATGAAGTGATTGCACTGGCATCTCGCCGGTCTCAGGGCAAAGAAATTTCCTTTGGTGACAGAACGCTGAAAGTTAAAGCGATGGAGAATTTTGATTTCTCCGACGTGGATATTTGCCTCATGTCTGCTGGTGGCTCTGTTGCAAAAGAATGGGCTCCGAAGATCGCAGCTAAAGGCTGTGTTGTCATCGATAACTCTTCTGCATGGCGTTATGATCAGGACGTGCCGCTCATCGTACCTGAAGTGAATCCTGACGATATCGTTGATTTCAAGAAGAAAAACATCATTGCGAACCCTAACTGTTCTACTGCACAGCTGGTTGTTGCTCTGAATCCAATCCACGAACAAGCTGGCATTAAGCGCCTTGTTGTCTCCACTTACCAGTCCGTTTCTGGTGGCGGTAAAGATGCAATGGACGAGCTGTTTAACCAGACCCGAGCTATTTTCGTAAATGATCCAGTTGAGTCCCATAAGTTCACTAAACGCATCGCGTTTAACGTGATCCCGCATATCGATGATTTTATGGAGGATGGTTACACCAAGGAAGAGTGGAAGGTTCTTGCGGAAACCAAGAAGATCCTCGATCCAGCCATCAAAGTGACCTGTACTGCTGTTCGTGTTCCTGTGTTTGTTGGGCATGGAGAGAGCGTGAATATAGAGCTGGAAAATCCACTTTCCGCTGAAGAAGCACGCGATCTCCTGCGTGAAGCGCCGGGTGTTCTGGTGATTGATAAGCACGAGGATGGTGGCTACATCACTCCATACGAGTGTGCTGGTGAAGATGCGACCTACGTTTCCCGTATCCGCGAAGATGCGACTGTTGAGAACGGCCTGAATATGTGGATTGTTTCAGATAACCTGCGTAAAGGCGCGGCTCTGAACACTGTGCAGATTGCCGAACTTCTGGTGGCCCGCGGCTTGATCAAGCCAAAATCCGAAGCCGTTGCATAAGCTGATTTCGTTTATTTGAGAATTTTGAGGGCACCTTTGGGTGCCCTTTTTGTTTGGTGAACTAACTGTCAGATAACTCCGCAGTACTTTGCAAATTTGTAGTGCTAAGTTCTCCCGGTATTGGAGGGATTATGCAGACTTTGGAAATTAGAGCGGCTCAGTATGAGGACCTTCCTGAGATTGCGAGGGTGTACCGGTCGTCGCGAGATCAAGTTCTTTCTTTTTTGCCGAAGCTTCACACGCCGGATGAAGACTTATGGTTTTTTCGAAATATAGTTTTTAAGAGCAATGACATGACGATCGTCATGGGAGATGGCCAAATCATCGGTATGATGGCCACCAAAGATGACTGGATTGAACAGCTTTATCTGGACCCTTCGCACCTCCGTGAGGGGATTGGTTCCAAGTTGTTGGCGCAAGCGAAAGCAAAGTCCTCCGGCTATCTTCAGTTGTGGTGTTTCGTTGAGAACGTGATTGGGCGAGCCTTTTACGAAACGCATGGCTTTAAGGAAGTAAAGCGGACAAGCGGCTCAGAGAATGAAGAAGGGGCGGCGGACATTTTGTTTGAGTGGCGAGCATGACTTGCCAGGTAATTAACAGGCAAAGTGTCGTAAGTAGGTGGATGCGCACCGTAAATACCTTAAAAATCAGGGGTCATATACGGTGATTTGCGTCTAGTGCAGCCTATCTCTGAGTGGCATTGTTCGAAGTAGATACACATGAGGACAATGTGTTGGGAGGCACACGAGAATGCTGAACACTGCAAGCTATGCCAATTACAAGGTAACCCACTCAGACGAGACCTTCACTGATTGGTTGGTTAAATCGGCGAAAGGGTCCTGGAGTAGGGCCATTGCTCATCCTTTCACCAGTGAGGTGGGGAATGACACAATCAGTACTGCAGCCTTCACCCGCTATCTGATTGAGGATTATCATTATGTTCAGGACCTGGCTTCAGCGCTTGGTTTCCTGATTGCCAAAGCCCCAAATATGGCTTCTAAAGCGCGGCTTTCTGAATTTGCGCATCAGTTGACTTCGAATGAAATTGGTTATTTCCACCGTACATTTATCGAGCTTGGAATTGCACCTGAGGTTTATGAGAGTACAAAACCTAATAGTGTGACCCGCTCGATTGGGGCGACACTGCTTTCCACTGCTGGCAAAGGCCATTATGTGGATGGCATGGCAACCTTGCTTGCTTCGGAGTGGATCTACCGGGAGTGGGGACACCGCGAAGCATCTAAACCACGGCCAGGTCGAGCTTATCTGGCGGAGTGGATCTCGTTTTTGGCAACTGATGAATTTGGTGAGTTCATTGATTGGTTGAAAAAAGAGATCGACACGATTGGTGAGGAAGAGCGGGTTAAACGTCAAAATGAAATCTCTGAAAGCTTTACCCATATGTGTGAGCTGGAAGGTGAATTCTTCGACATGGTGAGTTAGCCACTTTTATAACCGCATCACGGGCCTCTTTTGTTGAAAAGAGGCCCGTTTTTTATTGTCTGAAGCCTGTGAGAGGTGGATGATATTTGGCTCGCGAGTTGATAGGAGGAAAATGTTCTCCAAACTGAGTGAAATCAGCTGAATTTGCTGATTATAGAGTCGCTCTGGGCAGTAAATTTCTATGATATGAGCCGATCGGCTATGTATTCCTGATATCCATGCTCGAATGAATTTCTGTGTGAGACGCACATAAGGAAAATCAATTTTAGTAGATCTTAATATTTTGGAATTAATTACTATTATTGGTGTTAGTTACTAGTTTATATGACTTAAATTCATATCTATATCCTATAATTGTAGAAAAATTTCCTCATTCTGGTAAAACGAGCTCAACAAAAAAATATAGAAATTAGGAATAGATATGTTCTCTCGTTCTACTGTTGCTGCTCTTGCCCTTCTGGCTGCCGTTCCGGCGCAAGCTGAAACAATCCGCGTGGGCATGTCTGGCGGATATTTCCCATTCACATTTGTTAAGCAAGACGTTCTGCAAGGCTTTGAAGTTGACTTCGCTCGTGCACTTGTTGCTGAAACAGGTGATGACGTTGAATTCGTCACTATGAGCTTCTCTGGCCTTGTTGGTGCGTTGGAAGCTGGCCGCATTGACACGATCTCCAACCAGATCACGATTACGCCTGAGCGCGAGAAGGCCTTCACCTTCTCTCAGCCATACGTATACGATGGTGCACAGGTTGTTGTTAAAACTGGCAATTCGGAAATTAGCGGTGTTGAAGATCTCAAAGGCAAAAGCGTTGCCGTGAATCTTGGGTCCAACTTTGAACAACTGCTGCGTGATCTACCATATGCTGATGAGATCACCATCAAGACATATGATAGCAATATTGAGCAAGAAACTGCTCTTGGGCGCGTGGATGCTTTCGTGATGGACCGGGTGAGTGCTTCTCAGGTTATCAAGGCAACTCCATTGCCATTGGCACTTGCTGGTGCTCCATTCTCTGAAATCCGCAATGCATTGCCTTTCCGTAATGATGAAAAAGGTAAAGCTCTTGCTGTTAAGCTGAATGATGGTATCACCAAGCTGAAAGCATCTGGCAAACTTGCTGAGATTTCTAATAAATGGTTTGGCACAGACATCACTAAAGCTGACTAAGCTGTCTGTTCCCCAAAATAAGAATAATAAGACCTTATTATGCGCGCCTTAGATCTGGACTATATGCTCGGCCTTGTGCCGGTTCTCTTAAAATACCTACCCTTAACTCTGGGTATGGCAAGTGTGTCCATGGTCCTGGCGCTCATTCTTGCATCGCTGTTTGCGATTATTCGCGTGGTTCGCTTTCCTGTTCTGGATGCGGCCACGCGCCTCTTTATCAGCTTCTTTCGTGGAACGCCGCTGCTGGTTCAGTTGTTTCTGTTTTACTACGGCCTGCCGCAGTTGTTCTCATTCCTTGCCGTGATTGACGGGGTTTCAGCTGCTATTGTCGGTCTGACGCTGCATTTCTCCGCTTATATGGCTGAGAGTATTCGGGCCGCTATTTTGGGTGTGGATCGCAGTCAGTGGGAGGCGTCCAAGTCCATCGGGATGTCCACCGGGCAGATGATGCGCCGGATTATCCTACCACAAGCAGCGCGTGTTGCAGCGCCTACGCTGATCAACTATTTCATTGATCTGATCAAGAGCACAAGTCTGGCCTTTACACTTGGCGTGACTGAGTTGATGGGCGCAGCTCAAAAAGAAGCTGCTGGTAGTTTCCTCTACTTCGAAACGTTTATCGTGGTTGCACTTATCTACTGGGCTGTTGTTGAAAGCCTTGCTGTCGTTCAGGCACGTATTGAAAACCGACTATCTAAGGCTGTTTCCAGATGATCCAGATCCGCGGGCTCACAAAAATCTATAATGGTGTTCCTGTCCTTGACGGGATTGACCTGGATATTAAAAAAGGTGAGCGCATTGCTGTTATCGGGCCATCCGGGACTGGTAAGTCTACGTTGCTGCGCTGTATCAACTTTCTAGAAATACCTGAGAAGGGTGAGTACATTCTTGATGGTGAAAGCATTGATGTTCAAAATGCCAGTGCTGCTCAGATCAAGGCGATGCGCCTGAGAACTGCTTTCATATTCCAAAGTTATGCTTTGTTTGCCAACAAGACGGCCCGCGAGAATATCGCGGAAGGTTTGATCACCGTTCGTGGTGAGCCTAAGCAAACCGCTTTTGATAAAGCCGACGAAATTCTGCGCAGTATTGGTTTGGCCGACAAGGTTGATGCGTACCCAGCGTCGCTGTCTGGCGGACAGCAACAGCGTGTTGGCATTGGCCGTGCGATGGCGAGTAATGCTGAGCTGATGCTGGTTGATGAACCAACCTCTGCGCTTGACCCTGAATGGGTTGATGAAGTGTTGCAGTTGCTGACGCGGGTCGCGCAGGCGCATCAAACTATGTTGATCGTGACACACGAGATGGCATTTGCCCGCGAAATCGCAGACCGTGTTCTCTTTATGGAAGGGGGACGGATTGTTGAGGAAGGGGTGCCTGAGAAGATCTTCACCAGTCCTGATGATCCTCGGACCCGCAGCTTCCTACGGAAAGTTCTTTAAGTTTATTTAGGAGCGGCTGATCCTTTGGAGGTCGCCGCTCCTAAATCTTATCTGGCAGACAGTGTGTTGTTGACCTGCAGGAGTTCTGCATTTCCGCCACAGAGGAGGATGCCAACACGTTCTCCGTCTTTCGGCTTGTAAACGCCTGAAATCAGTGCTGCCAACGCTGCTGCACCGCCCGGTTCCACAACAAGCTGCATCTCTCTCCATAAGCGACGCTGTGCCGCCAGAATTGAATCATCTGTGACAAGGATTGAATTCGCGATGTGCTTTTGGGCAATTGCAAACGGGTAGGCTCCGCAGCGTTTTGCGCCAAGAGCGTTGGCTGCTATGCTGTTCAACTCCACATCCACAGGTTCACCAGCTTCCAAAGCTGCATGCATGGAGCAGGAGCCGTATGGCTCAACTGCGATAATTTTGGTTGGGCTATCTGCATAATAGCTTGCGACACCAGCTGCGAGGCCACCGCCGCCAACTGCGACAAGGATTGTATCCAGATCGGGGCATTGTTCCGCCCATTCCCGCGCGACAGTGCCCTGACCGTTGATCGTATCAATGGCGTCAAAAGGATGAATGTCGATCGCGCCGGACTGTTTGCGGTATTCAGCGCAGAGGGCTGCTGCGTCGGCATAGGCCGCGCCTTCTACATGAACATCTGCTCCAAAGCTGCGGATCTTATCGATCTTTGCAGGGTTGGAGATTTCCGGGACGAAAATCTTGGCTTTTTTGCCAAGGGCATGAGCTGCACAGGCTACTGCCGCGCCATGGTTGCCACCTGAGGCTGCGGCGATACCAGCTTCTGGAACTGTGCAGTTAAGTAATGAATTGAAAGCACCGCGCGCTTTAAAGGAACCGGAATGCTGAAGATGCTCCAGTTTTAGTGAAATGGAACCACGCAGGCCAAATGTTTCGTTGCCGCTAATAATCGATGGGGTTTTACGAATGTATTTTTGAATTCGTTTATGAGCGATTTCAATATCTTGTTTGGAGATCTGCACGATAGTGACCCAATTCCCATAAAATTACAGATGCCCCGGCGCGAGACCGAGGCATCCAAAATGTAAGGTACATCTTAGGTTGTAGGCATTGCGGTTTCAACTAATTTAATAAAATATGAACAACCATAAGGAATAGCTTCATCGTTGAAGTCGTATTTTGGATGGTGCAAGCCAGCGGAGTCGCCATTTCCTAAGAAGATGAAGGCACCCGGCTTTTCTTCCAAGTAGTATGCAAAGTCTTCGCCGCCCATGGTTGGCGCGATGTTTGTGTCAACTTTGTCTGGGTTGCCGGCGATTTCTGCCGCGATGGTTGTCGCAAATTTTGTCTGATCAGCGTGGTTTGCTGTGGTTGGGTACCCATCGCTGAATTCGTAATCAACGCCAGCGCCATTTGCTGCACATACACCTTCAACAACCTGTTTCACCCGCTCAGCAGCTTGCTTGCGGACGTCCTGATTGAGTGTGCGGATGGTGCCGCCCAGTTTTGCTGTATCCGGGATGATGTTGTACGCGGTGCCAGCGTTAAAGAACGTGACCGAAATGACAACAGATTCCAAAGGTCCAACATTGCGAGATGCAATGGACTGCAATGCAGAAACAATCTGAGAGCCGACGACAACCGGGTCAATTGTTTTGTGCGGGTAAGCTGCGTGGCCGCCAACACCTTTGATGGTGATTGTGAACTCATCGGTTGAGGCCATGAGCGCACCGGTGCGTGTTCCGAAGTGGCCAATCGGAGTGCCTGGCTGGTTATGCTGGCCGTAAATTTCGTCTACATTCCAGCGGGTGAACAGACCATCATCCATCATCGCTTTTGCGCCTGCACCGCCTTCTTCAGCTGGCTGGAACACGAGGATCACTGTGCATGTCAATGCTGAGTCAAATTTCCCCACATGTGCTGGACGGAAAGTCCTCAGTTTGAGTATTTGGTGACCAGCCTTGTCTGTGGGTCTAACTCTCCTTTTTGGGTGGCCTGCCGCGTCGTTTTGGTGGTGGAGGTGGAGCTATTGAAGCGTTAGCCCGTACGTGCTCTGGCATGAGGTCCGCATGGCTGCGCAACCGATAACTAGCACCTTCGATCTGGATGACGACGGCATGATGCAAAAGCCGATCGAGAAGGGCTGTGGCAATAACGCGATCACCAAAGATCTCACCCCATTCCGCAAAGCCACGGTTTGAGGTGAGGATCATGGATCCCTTTTCATATTTGGCATTGACGAGCTGGAAGAACAAGTTTGCTCCCCCATTGGTAATTGGCAGATAACCGATTTCATCGACGATTAGCAGTGAAGTTCGTGCAAAGAAGCGTAGTTTCTCAGTCAACCGCCCTTCTTTTTCAGCTTTTGCCAAGGCTTCGATGAGGTGAGCTAAAGCAATGCGATACACCCGTTTACCCGCTTTAACGGCTGCAACCCCAAGAGCAGTTGCCAGATGGCTCTTTCCTGTACCAGGTGGACCGAGAAAGTGTACCACTTCATTGCGAGTGATGAACTCCAGTTCGGCTAGAGCCATGATGCGATCCCTGTCCAGCGAGGGCTGGAAGGTAAAGTCGAAGCTTTCCAGTGTTTTTATCGGAGTAAGCCGCGCTGTCGTCAGGGCGACGCCGATACGGCGGCCCTCGCGTGTTGAATATTCTTCATTGAGCAGAGAATCCAGGGCCTCCAGTGCCGTGAGTTCCCCTTGTTCCAATTGGCTCAGCGTGTGGTCGAGCACCTCTAAAGCCCGCGGCATTTTTAAGCCTACCAGTGAAGACTGAATGCGTTTACTGAGCGAACTCATGGCTTACCTCCAGTACTGGCAAGTCGTTGGCCTACCGCTTCATAGAACTCCAGTGGGCGTTGGTTTACACCGCTGTGTTTGGTTGGCTCCGCAGCCAGACGACGGCGCTGTGTTGCCCGTGGAGGAGCCTTGCGATGGCATGGATCAACCCGGCGCTGGTTCTTTCCCTCCATGACCGGATGGGTGGCGATGAGCTGACCGTTTTCATAGATGCGCACCTCTTGCGGGTGATGCTGGACTTCGACCATCCGTTTCTTAACGGTGTCCGGCACTGAATAAAGATTACCTCCAACGGAGACCATGCCATCACGCGTGACCCGCCGCTCCACCAGTAAAACAGCATCATAAGGGTGCGCTGGCAAAGGGATCAGAGCGGGCTGTTCCTCTCCAAAGACCTCGCCCACCACACGGTTGGTGGTGGCATGAACACGGACATTGGCAATTTCCTTGCACCAGCGTGTGAACTGGGCATTAAGATCGTCCAGATCGCGGAACGTACGACCAAGGAAAAAATCCTGCCGGATGTAACGAAATGGCCGCTCCACCTTGCCCTTGGTTTTGGCCCGGTAGGGCTGGCAGGCATCCGGCTGAGCGCCATAATGGTCCAGAAGAGCGACAAGAGCAGGATTAAAAAGAACAGTGCCATCTGGCTCCTCTCCCAGAACGGCTGTCTTCATGCGATCATACAGGACTTCCAGTGTCGCTCCGCCGAAGACCTCAAAGGCCGCGATATGACAACGCAGGACTGTCTCTAGTTTTTGATTGGCACAATAGCGCCCCCACAAAAACCGTGAATTACTCAGCACCATTGAAAACAAAAAGACTTTTCGCACCACATCTGGTTCACTGGTGAACTCCACCTGAAACTCAGCAAAATCTACCTGTGCCTGCTGGCCTGGTGCTGTCTCAAAGCGCCGTTCAAATGCATGCGGAGGAGCTGGACGGATCAGGCGAAGATATTCCGTTACAGTGGAGTAACCGCCCTTAAACCCCAGTGTCTTCAGCTCACGAAGCAAGCGCCGGGCAGATAGACCGGGAAACCGCTCCAGTCGCTCAAGTAAATAGCCTTTGTATTCCTCCAGTACACGCCCGTCACGCTGGCGGGGGCCGTAGACAGGAGCTTCAAGGCCTTGGTGTAAGTATTTGCTGACCGTCTTTCTATCCAGCCCGGCTTTGCGCGCTATGGCACTTACAGACAGTCCCTGCTGCTTCAAATTATGGATCATTACGATCTTCCCTAGATTGACCACTCCTCCACACCCCTTCTTTCCAACAGGAACGTAGAGGAGAGTTTGGCCAACTTTTGTTTGAAGGGGCATGCCCCTTCAAACAAAAGTCAAAGCTGAAAAAGTGGGGAATTTTCAACCAGCGCTTTTGGGGAGAATACATCCAGCACTGACAGTGCCATCAAAGTTGCGGGTTTCAGCAAGGTATTTTGCGGTGCCCAGCAGCATAGCTGTGTGGCCATCGTGACCACACGCGTGCATTGCGCCTTCGTTTTTGGAGGCGTATTCCTTACCGGTTTCTTCCGGCATAGGAAGGGCATCCATATCAGCCCGGAGAGCGATGGATTTGCCTGCACCGCCGTTGCGGCCTTTGATAACGCCAACAACACCTGTGCGACCAACACCTGAGGTCACTTCATCAACGCCGATTTCCTTCAGGATCTCCGCGACTTTTGCGGAGGTGCGGTGTGTCTCGTAAAGAACCTCAGGGTATTCATGGAAATCACGGCGCCAGGCTGTAATTTCTTCGTGCATATCGGCAAGGCGATTGATGGTAGGCATATAATTGCTCCCGCAAATACTTCGGATTCTTATTGAGTTAAGAGAATGAATGTCACTTTGGACCGGCACAGTGAAATATTGCAAGAGCTAATCAGTTGCAAAAAGCTCAGTTGAGTAAAATTAAACGAACTGAAGGTGTTGGCCCTTAACCACCAAGGAAACGGCTTAATCACACTAAGTTATTGCTGACGTCAGGTCACATACTGCAGTTTGTTTAACTTTAAAAATGAGTGAGGCGGCATGGCAATTTATCGAAGTGTTTTTCGGAATGTTTCAGAGGACAAGCAGCACTGGATGTTTCACAATAAAGCAAGTCGATATGCCAGTCTGCTTCCGGCTGGATCTGAGTTTGAGACGGGCCCTTTTGACTTCCGGCGCAATATATCCATCAATCTTCTGGTGAATGGCGGTCTTTTCGGCACAACGTTGCGTTACAACTCGTTGAAAGACAGTTGGAGCCTGTGGCCGTTGACCAGTGATTTTTCAGTTCAAGTTGAGAAACGGACGGTGCTTGTGGAGTGTCAATTGACATCTGTGTTTCAAAGTAACGCCAATGTGGACTCGCTTGTCGGCTTTTTTGAGGAGGTGAGCCGGCCTAGTCCTTAATGTGGTTTTTATGTTCCGCTGGCAAAATGGAGAAAGGAAGCATAAGGCCTCCGGTTCATCTGCGAGGTGGAGATAGATGGACGGCGCATGGAGAGCAGGATGAACCTGCGCCGCTCCGTGATTTACAGCGTTGATCAGACCTCAGACGGGTCCATTCCAGCCATTTCCAGAACGATTGCCCACTCTTCCGGCTTTACCGGCTGAACTGAAAGGCGCATGGACGTTACCAGAGCCATATCTTGAAGGCGCTCTTCAGCCTTGACCTGTGCCAGCGTAACAGTATGCGGCAGGTCTTTAACAGCTTTGATGTTTACGCATTCCCAGCGAGGATCGTCCGTGGTGGAGTCTGGATGAATGAGGGCACACACTTCTACAATGCCGATAACTTCCTTACCGATATTGGAGTGATAGAAGAAGCCGCGGTCGCCGATCTTCATGTCGCGCATGAAATTGCGGGCCTGATAGTTGCGTATGCCGTCCCACTCTTCGCCTTCTTCGCCCTTGGCTTTTTGGTGGTCCCAAGACCATTTGTTTGGTTCGGATTTGAACAGCCAGTATTGCAACTTTGCCTCCATTTAAAAAGAGCACCTGTCTACAATGAAAGACCGGTGCTCCAGATTGCTCTGTTGTAAATACTTACAACAAATTTAAATTTCCGGGTTTTTCAATACCCAGTTCCAAGGACGGATCTCAACAGATTCAAAGAGACCAGCGAGTGCATAAGGGTCTTCACTAGCTACTGCCAATGCTTCGTCCCTGTTCGCAGCTTCAATCATGACCAACGAACCTGTCGGAGATACGAGGTCATCGCACATGAAAGGTCCAGCGGCCTTTAAACGATCACCAAGACCGCTTAAAAAATCGAGGTGGTCTTGCCGTGTTTTTTGGCGAAGGTCTGTAGAATGCGCCTTATCAGTGCAGATGAGAGCGTACAGCATATTGGATACTCCAGTAGCAGGTTTTCAACCTAACCATTTGATCCCTGATATACAACCAGGCAATTCTCACATTAAAAGGATTCTATTAGGGGTGGGTCTCTCGTTTGAGGGGGCGCGTCATTAAGTCGCTTAATGCCTGCGCCACGTCGATCTTTCCTGCTACGATTTGTGAGACCGCTTCCGCAATTGGCATGTCTACTCCGTGTTCGGCAGCCAGTGCGACGGCGATATTAGCGGAGTGCGCGCCTTCTGCAAGCTTTTGTCCGGGAGCTACCAGTTCCTGCGGTGTTTTTCCTTGGCCAATTTTTAAACCGAAGGCGAAATTTCGAGATTGAGTGGAGGAACAGGTGAGGACGAGATCGCCTAAGCCGGAGAGGCCGGTCAGGGTTTCGCTTCTTGCATTCAGCGCCATCCCTAAGCGGGAGAGTTCAGCAAATCCGCGGGCGGTTAGAGCTGCTTGAGCACTTGCGCCAAGGCCGTAGCCGACTGCTGCACCACAGGCGATTGCAAGCACGTTTTTGAGTGCTCCGCCAATCTGTACACCCTTCAGGTCGTCCGTCGCGTAGGGGCGGAAGCTGTTGGACGCGAGCGCTGCGGAGAGTTGATCTGCCACAGTGCCATCTTCTGCCGCGATGGTAACAGCGGTTGGTAGGCCCTTGGCAACATCATGCGCAAAGCTTGGGCCAGAGAGCGCTGCCGGAATTGCGTTTGGCGTGACGGATTTGATAACCTCAGACAGCAGACTACCGGTTGATTGCTCGATGCCTTTTGCGCAAAGGACAATAGGTGTTGCGGGTTTGAGGAATGACTTGATCTCTTCCGTCATGACCCGCGTTGTTTGGGCCGGTGTCACCAACAGAACGGCGTCTGCTTCGCTCACAGCCTCTTTTAGCGAGTTGGTGGCTGTGATCTGTTCCGTCCATTCAATACCCGGCAGATATTTGGGGTTCTGCCGGGAGGTATTGATTGCGTTGACCGTTTCAGCGTCACGCGCCCAGATGATCACCTCACGGCCAGCTCTTGCTGCTGCTAGTGCGAGCGCTGTTCCCCACGAGCCTCCGCCGAGTACAGCAATCCTGTTAAGAGCAATGGCCATGTTATTTTCCTTATTGAGCGATGTTCAATCGTTTGCAAAGCTGCTGCAAAGGGAGATCGAACCCTCCATGCATCATTAGCTTGGATTTAGTTTCGTTATTTGCCAAATCAACCCAGAAGAAGCGAAAGAGGATGGGATCTCCACCATCATTTGGGGTCATCTCGTAATGATCCCAGTTTTGCTTTGCTTTTTCCTGAACATTGAGATGGAAAAAACGTCTGCGATGGAGTTCAGCATCCAACGTTTTTGAGTGGTCGTAGAAGTAATCGTGGCCTTCAAAATGCTCGAGGGCACCGGTTACGCTCAGGCCGGTTTCTTCTTCAAACTCGCGCCTGGCAGCTTGAAGGTAACTTTCGCCGGGATCAAGCGTGCCACCGGGGACTTGCAGCGTGCCTGCAATGTTGGTCTCGGGCTCATCAAAGACCAGAAGGTGTGTGCCGCATGTCATGTAAACATAGGCTTTGTGCCGAGGCTGCAATGTTCTCTCCGATAATAAACAGTCAAATCAGTTCCGATGGAATTGAATGAGGATATTTGCAGGCGTTTGTTTAAGGTAGGGCACAAGCATGGCTTGTACATGACAACTTGCTGAAGAGGGGCTGGTGGTTAAACCTTAGCCCCTTTTTTGCCGGAGCCGATGACGCTTTGGGAGGTCTGATCCAGCGGCCAACGCGGACGGGGTGATACATTCATGTCATCCCCTTTACCGTTTTGGTCCAGAATGGATGGATCGTCTTCGATTAGCTTCCTTAGGCGCTCGGCTCCCGCCCATGCGATCATGGCTGCATTATCGGTACACAGTTTGTGTGGAGGAGCGACCAATTCTGCATCATGTTTCGCAGCAACGGCGTTCAAGCGAATCCTAATTGCTTCGTTTGCGGCAACTCCGCCCGCTATAACCATCTTGGGTGGTGTGTTTGGGTAGCGTTCTTTGAACAAATCGAAGGCTCTGGCACTGCGTTGACCGAGAACATCTGCCACCGCTTCCTGAAAGGACGCGCAGAGGTTGTTGACGACCTGCTCGCTGACGGGCTCTTCTTTCAGAGCAGCTGTGCGGACAGCCGTTTTCAACCCAGCGAATGACATGTCGAGGCCAGGGCGGTCCAAAAGCGGGCGTGGTAATTTGAAGACGGTTGGATCACCAAGTTTTGCAGCTTTTTCTACAGCCGGACCACCGGGATACGGCAGGCCGAGTAATTTCGCTGTTTTGTCGAAGGCCTCACCAATTGCATCATCAATGGTCGTCCCCAATCTCTCGTATTCCCCAAGTGCTTTTACGAGGAGATATTGGGTGTGACCACCGGAGACGAGCAGCAGCAGGAATGGAAACTCAACTTGATCCGTCATGCGGGCCGTTAGAGCGTGGCCTTCTAAATGGTTCACTGCAATCAATGGCTTATCAATTGCCATGGCGATGGATTTGGCCGTCATTAAACCAACAATGACACCCCCAATGAGACCGGGACCAGCCGTGGCGGCTACTGCTGATAATTTTGACCAGTCAATATTTGCGCTCTTCATGGCCTGATCTACAATGCCATCCAGCAACTGTATGTGGGCGCGCGCAGCAATCTCTGGTACAACACCGCCGAATGGTGTGTGCTCGGCGATCTGTGAATGCACCACGTTGGACAAAATTTCACAGTTGCCGTCTTGATCAATCTCAAGGACAGCAGCAGCAGTTTCGTCACAACTCGTTTCGATGCCGAGGATGGTCAGCAAGTTTGGTCTCCTTTGGCCCATGGTTTTTGTCGGTCTTTCATGCATAAGGCATGTTTGATTTCGCGGGCCTATGATTTTATGTAGCTCATTTAACATGAGCCCCTAGCATTGGGAATGTGATCCTTGCAAACAAAACCTATAAGAATTGGCACACGTGGTAGCGCTCTTGCTCTTGCTCAGGCGCATGAAACACGTGCTCGTCTCGCGAAGGCTCATGGTCTTACTCATGATGACTTCGAGATTGTTGTTATAAAAACAACTGGCGACCAAATTCAAGATAGGCCTCTTTCCGAAGCAGGCGGCAAAGGCTTGTTCACTAAGGAAATTGAGGAAGCTTTGCTGGATAAGTCCATTGATCTGGCGGTTCACTCTTCCAAAGATATGCCGACTGTTCTTCCTGATGGCTTGGGTATGACTGCTTACCTTCCGCGTGAAGATGTGCGTGATGCCTTCCTGTCTCCGAAGGTGGGAAAGCTGACAGACCTTCCACAGGGGGCTGTTGTTGGATCTTCCAGTCTGCGTCGTCAGGCACAGATTAAGCGTCTGCGCCCTGATCTGGATGTGGTGATGTACCGCGGCAATCTTCAAACCCGTTTACGCAAACTGAATGAGGGTGTGGTTGATGCAACCTTCCTTGCTTATGCCGGTTTGCTTCGTCTGGGGCAGGGGGATCTTGTTACGTCTCTGGCCGATCTGGAGCATTTCCTCCCAGCTGTTGGGCAAGGTGCGATTGGCATTGAGACGCGTCTTGGAGATGAAGAGACTGCTCGCATTCTTGCTCCAATTCACCATGCAGAAACGGAAAGCCGTCTCTTGCTGGAACGGGCTTACCTTGCTGAAATGGATGGGTCTTGCCGTACTCCAATCGCTGGACTTTCTCATGTGGAAGGCGACCGTATTCGCTTCCGCGGTGAGGTTATCAAGCCGGATGGCAGCCAGACCCACACCGTTGAAGGTGAGGGGGCGCTGAGTGATGCGGAAGAGATTGGCCGCGAGCTTGGTAAAGAGCTGAAAGCGAAATCTGGACCTAATTTTCTGGAGCTCTGATGAAAATACTCGTGACCCGTCCTCAGCCACAAGCCGATACGACTGCTCGGAAGCTGGTTGCTATGGGACACGAGGTGGTTCTTGAGCCGATGCTACACTTCCAGCCGCTGTCTCTTGACGAGGATGTGGTTGGAGGCGCTAAAGCAATTGCTGTGACGAGTGCAAAAGCGATTGAGGCCCTTGCCTTCAATAAGCTGATCGAGCCGTTGCAGTTGCTTCCTCTCTATTCTGTTGGCGAAGCGACTGCGCAAGCAGCCAAAGGCGCAGGTTTTCAAAATATCATGTGTGCTGAGGGTGACGTTGGCTCTCTTGCAAACCTGATTGGTGAACACAGTCAGCAAGGGCCGGTGTTTTATCCCGCTGCTGTGGACAGAAGTGGGGATCTTTCCGGGCAGTTGGCGGGGTTGGGCGTGGCCTGTAATATGGTGGAAGCCTACCAAATGTCTGCGGCATCTCAGCTGTCTGCGCAAACCCATCGGCTTATTACGGCTGGAGAGATAGATTGTACATTGTTCTATTCTTTGCGAACAATTCAAGTATTTCTCAGCCTTTGTAATCTTGAAAAAACCACAGTGTTTCTTAACTCTATGAAAGCACTATGCGTTTCAAATCGAGTTGCGGAGCAAACAGCGTCGTTTGGCGAGGTTTTTGTGGCGAAAACGCCTTCAGAGGATGGTTTGTTTGAACTTCTTGCACCTGCGAGAAGTGAGAGAACGTGATTTGAACTTCTCTGGTTCCTATGGAGAAGTCGTAGTTTGTTTGGCAAAGTGCTAATTCTCCCTGATAGCCGTTTGCTTCAGGGATGTTTATGTTAATTGCGGGACATCACGGGATGGCTCGTTGAGATTGCGTGCATAATTAAGATTGGCGCGGCTGGAATCCGCTTGAAACGCGCCGTTGTAGGAGGTTTTGATGGCTGCTGATGACAAGAAGAGTGGGGCATCCACCGGCGCAGGCTCTGGTGGCGGAACGTCCTCACGAAAAACTCCCCTTTCTGGCAGTACGCGCAAGCCAGTGACTATTGATCTGGCTGCGAAAGACGTTTCCAAGATAGATAAACCCGTTGAGAAGCCCGCAGCGACTTCCAAACTGGATGTGACTAAAACAGGTCCTTCCAAGGCAGGCTCGGTGCCTCCGGTAGACAAGCAGCCCTCACAAACACCTCCGAAGACTGAAAAAACTGAAGCGACAATGACTAAGGCGACAGCAAGTGCGAAAGCTACTGCTGGCGCTGCGAAAGCCTCAGATGCCGACAAAAAGCCTACAGAAACATCTCCAACCGGAGCTGCAAAGAGCGCTGCCCAACCGGCGACTTCTGCAAGTGCTGCTTCCAAGCCAACTGATAAAAAAGAGCCGCTAACGGAAAAGGTGCAGGATGCCTCTTCTGGTGGTAAAGGTACGCCACCGCCTCCAACTGGTGGGAAGGGGGATGACCCTTCTGGCAAACCTCCGCATCCGCCTAAGCCGAGTTCTGGGTTTGGTGCGATGCTTGCGGCTGGTGTTGTTGGTGCGTTGATTGTTGCTGGTGCCGGTTTGGGTTTGCATCAGGTTGGTATGTTACAAATGGTTGGTGCAGGCGCTGGCCAGAATGCGACTGAAGTCCAAGCGCTTTTGGAAAGCTCCAAGAGCCGCTACTCGCAACTGCAGCAAGAAATAGCCAATCTGAAAGATGATGCGACCGGGAGTTTTGCGGCTAAAGAGACAATTCAGCAGCTCACTGCTCAGTTGGACGCCTTGCAGAAGGAGACTCGTTCCAGTCTTAAAGATGCGACCTCCGCCGTTTCTGATAATGTTCAGCAGCAGATGGCGACGCTTGGCGCGGAAATCAAAGAACTGAACGAGTTTATTTCCAATGGCGCTGCCGGTGATGGCGCTGCTGTTGCAAGTTTGAAGAAGACACAGGATCAGCTTTCTAAGCAAATGACAGCTCTGATGACGACCTCTCAAGGCTCGGCGCAGAAAGCTATGAAGGATGTTCAAGACAGCCTCACTCATTTGCAGAAGCAGTTTACTGGCTTGAAGGAAACGCCTACGCAGCTGCAGGCTCTCGGCTCTCAACTGGCCATTACAGGCTCTAAGGTTGAGGCAGCTCTTGCTCAAATTGGTAAGCTAACGGCTGAGCAGAAGGTTGTGGAAGGCGAGATTGAAGCGCTTGCTCAAAAATCTGCACAAACCACCAAACTCATTATTGAGCGTGTGGACCGGTTGGAAAAGTCGATTGGAACTGCCAGTGCTCAGGAACGTGCAGCACGCGCTATAGCGATTGCCTCTTTGCGGAATGCTGTTGATTCTGGTGAGAGTTATGAAGCGGAACTGGCTGCTGTTGAAGCCGTGTTGCCGGGGGATACAGCTGAGCTGGTTCCTCTAAAGGCTGCTGCTGCGACTGGCATTCCATCTTCTGCTGCGCTGATTGCCGGATTTGGTAAGGTTGCGCGCGAAATGAGTGCTGTGGTGATTACAGATGAGCAGGGTGATGTTGTTGATCGTCTGTTCTCCAGCGCCAAGTCTCTGGTTTCGATCCGCACGCCGACTGAAAGCCAGGGTACGAGCACAAGTGATGTGCTTGGCACTATGGAAGCGCGCGTGTCTTCTGGTGATTTGGGTGAAGCAATGAAGGCGTTTGATGCCCTGCCGGAGCCAATGAAGACAGTTGGTGCTCCGTGGGCTGAGCAAGTTCAGGCTCGACTGGCTGCAGATGAATTGGTGAAAAAAATCACCGCCCAAGTTTTGAAATCGCTTGTTTCTGAAAACAAGTAGCATCGGAAAGGAGCGAAGGACATGGTCCGCGTTCTCATCTTTTTCGCGTTTGTCTTCTTGCTGGCTCTCGGCGGTGCCTGGATGGCTGATCGTCCGGGCGTTCTTACGCTGGAATGGCAAGGGTACGTTGTTCAGGCAAGCCTGCTGACGGCAGTTGTCGCGTTTGGCGCGTCACTGGTCGCATCCATTGTTATCTGGGGCTTCTTCCGGTTGCTCTGGAAATCGCCAACGCTTGCTTCTCGCTTTATGCAGCGGCGCCGTAAGGACAAGGGCTTTGATGCTCTGTCTCAAGGGCTGATGGCGCTTGGTGCTGGCGATACGCTGCATGCACGCAAGCATGGGTTGAAAGCGGATAAGCTGCTGCTAGGAAATGAGCCTGCGGCGAAGCTGCTGTTGGCGCAAACTGCTCAGTTGAGTGGTGATAATGCTGAAAGCCGCAAGCGGTTTGAGGAAATGCTGGAAGATGGCCGCTCTATGGCTGTTGGTTTGCACGGGCTTTATATTGAAGCTGAACGTGAGAGTGAGCCGGCTGCTGCACGTCACTTTGCAGAGGAAGCCTTCAATTTAGTGCCCGGTTTGCATTGGGCAGGCAATGCGGTGCTTGGCTATCAGGCCGTATCCGGTGACTGGGAAGAAGCGATTGCAACGCTTGAGCGCAATTATGCTGCTCACATGCTGGATAAAAAGACGCTGCGCCGCCATAAAGCCGTTCTGCTGACCGCTCGCGCACTTGAGCTTGAGAATGAAAACCCCGATCGCGCACGAACGCTTGCTGTAGAAGCGCATGGTTTGGCACCGTCTCTGGTTCCTGCTGCCCTTGTTGCAGCACGTTTGCGGACGCGCTCTGGTGATGTTCGTAAGGCAAGTAAAATTATCGAGGCAGCATGGAAGCTTAATCCGCACCCAGACCTTGCTGAAGCTTACGCGCATGTCAGGCCGGGTGATTCCGTTTCTGATCGTCTGAGCCGTGCCAAATCTCTTGCAAGTATGCGGGCCTATTCCTCTGAGGGTGCAATTTCTATCGCGGTTGCTGCTATTGAGGCTAAGCAATTTGATGAAGCCCGTGAGCAGCTTAAACGTGTTCTCCGGTCTGAACCATCTCAACGCGCCTTTTTGCTGATGGCGGACCTTGAAGATCGCGAGCATGGCGATCAGGGCCGTATTCGGGAATGGTTGGCGCGTGCAGTGCGTGCGCCTCAGGACGAAGTTTGGATTGCAGATGGTGTCATTTCTGCGAATTGGACCCCGGTTTCTCCTAGGACAGGCCGTGTAGACGCCTGTAAATGGGCCGCTCCTGAAGGAGTGTTTGGTCAGGACCAGACGGTTGAAGTGATTGATGACAAGCTGTTTGAGCCACCGGTGCTTGCTGGACCGGTTCAAGTTTTGAATGAGCCTGTTGAAGCTGTGATTGTTGTGCCGAAAGCGGCAGACAGCAAGCCGGTTGTTGATACATCTAAAGCTGAAGTTGAGCCAACTTCGGCTCCGGCTACCAAGCCTCAGGTTTTGGAACCTAAGCCAGTTGTTAAGGCCGCCGAGACCCCGCCTCCAGTTGCCAAACCTGCAGGAAAGCCAAAGCCAGAGGAACCAGCGACGGTTGTGCCTGTTGAAGCTTCCAGTTGGGCATCACCTAAAACCAGTCGTGATGGAAAACCTGAGGTGGTGGACTTGGCTAAAGCCGAGAAGAAAACATCAGCCGAAGATGTCGCAAAGCTGGAGAAGAAAGATGATGCGCTGGTGGAATTTCCGCTGTCTCATCTTCCTGACGATCCCGGACCGGAACCAGATGAAGATGACCTTAACCCTCCTAAGGATAAGAGTTTTAGGTTCTTTCGATAGATAAATACTCATCCCAGACATGCGGGGCTCTTATGAGTTTCCTATGAATGTCGATAGGCGGTGGATGCTTGTTCTACTGCTGCAAAACACACTTGCATCTTATTGGGAGCTTGGGTATCAAGCTCCCACTTCCCGGCACACCTCGTGCCAGTTGGTAAGCCGCTGTAGCTCAGATGGTAGAGCGCGTCATTCGTAATGATGAGGTCGAAGGTTCGAGTCCTTTCAGCGGCACCAGTAATTCGATAACTAATCAAATTCAAATTAGTTCCTTTTTGTGGGGGCGGGGGTTATCTGTACGCTTCGTAAACTATTGTTTTATAATCATTATCGACAAGTTTGATTTCTAATCTGTTGTCGAGTTATGCGAGGAATCTGGTGCAGTACAGAAGAGAGATAGATGGCTTACGTTCGTTGGCTATCATCCCGGTTGTGCTTTTTCATGCTGGTGTTCCTGTTTTTTCAGGTGGCTATGTTGGTGTAGATATTTTCTTTGTTATTAGTGGATTTCTAATAACCAGAATTATTTTAAGAGATCTTGAAGTCAATAGATTCAGTTTTTGGGATTTCTCCCAACGGCGTGTACGCCGAATATTTCCTGCACTTTTTGTTGTCTTGGTTATTTCGTTTTCATTGGCATGGATAATTCAAGTTTCGTCTGATTTTAATCAGTTTGCAAAATCAATAGTTTCGGTTGCGACTTTTACATCCAATTTTTTCTTCTATAAGCAAAGCGGCTATTTTGATGGGGCATCTGAATTAAAGCCATTGCTACATATGTGGAGTCTAGCTGTAGAAGAACAGTTCTACATATTCTTTCCAATATATTTATATCTAATTTGGAAATTTTCTCGAGAGAGAATACTTGTATTACTTATGTTGATAGCGGTGTTAAGCTTTACTGCGGCCTCTATTGGAGTTTCGTATTTTCCAGATTTTTCATTCTACCTTTTACCTACACGAGCTTGGGAGCTTTTATTGGGAGCAATTGCAGCATTCGTAGACAGCCGGTCGGCTCGGCGAATGGAAAGCGATAGTTTGAGCTTTCTTGGAATAGGGATGATTGCCTTCTCAGTTTTTTATTTTGATAGGCAAACGCCTTTTCCTGGGTATTCAGCGCTCGCGCCTACTTTCGGAGCTTTTTTTATAATTCTGTTTGCTGGACCCAATACCTTTTGTGGTCGACTTCTTTCGTTTCCTGTTTCAGTGGGATTGGGTCTGATAAGTTACAGTCTATATTTGTGGCATCAGCCAGTTTTTGCATTTTATCGACTCGAATTTGGAGTTGAATTATCTACATCTGAGCAATGCATTCTTATCATGATTTGTCTACTTATGGCCATATTGTCTTGGAGATACATTGAAACTCCAACACGAGCTAAACGCTTTCTTCCAAATAAGAAAATTTTATTTGCTGGGTTCGCTATTTCAATTTCTTTTATTGTAGCCGGGCGTTCGATCATCTTATTGAAAGTTGCAGATTACAAACTAGAAAATTTTGCATCTCTACTCACACCTCCTCGGAGTAGTAAACTTCAATTGAAAGATAAGTGCTTTTTATTGAGTGCTTCTGTAGACACCTTTGATCTTAATTCATGTTTTGAAGGTTATCTTGGTGAGGGCGTAAATGTTTTGATTGTTGGTGACTCTCATGCTGCAAGTTTATATCCAGGCTTAAAACTAGCATTGAACAAGAATAATATTTCACTTTACATGTTAACAGCTGCATACTGCTTGCCATTAATTACGGATTTTCCTAGTAATGTAAGCGAAACAGCTACCCCAAGGTGTAGTAAGATTAATCATCAAGTTAGAAAAACTATTGGATCAATGAAATTTGATTTGGTGTTGATTTCTTCGCATATTAGCGAGTGGGGTTTTTCCCAAAATCTTAGATGGACATATCCTGGGTATTATAGAGATTTCTTGGAAGTCATTGATCAATTAAAACTTTCACAAAAATTGGTAGTTGTAAACCAGTTTCCGATATGGCCTGGGGGACTTCCTAATGTATTAGAACGTGAGCTGAAGGCTACTAATTATAGAAGTGAGGAATTATCAAGGTATTCTGAGAACGGCTTGGATGATAAGTTTTTCTCGGTTGACGAAAAGCTGCAGCTTGATGCCTCTTCAGTTGGTGTCGGCGTTATTTCTCCAGCTGCTTTGCTATGTATCGAAAAAATGTGCCAGCGGTTTGTAAAATATAAAAGTATAAACACGGCAATGAGCTTTGATTACGGTCATCTTTCGTTGGCGGGTAGTTTATTTCTTGGGAAGGCTATGGTGCCGGCGATTACGGAATATCTGCACTAAAGATATCCTTGGAAAAATTTCAGGGTGGAGCAAAGCACTGCTAATAGGCAACATTTTTTTGAAGATTTCCAACTTTAAAGCTCAGTCATTGTTAGTCGGGTTGGTACGCGTAATTCCACTTTATTGTGTACTGGCGCTCCGGCACCAGCAACTCTCTGATACTTCATAATCCCCCACAAACTTGATAGTTTAGCTTTGCCTTGTCGCCTACTCGTCGTAGGTTCCGGAGTGCGTTTTTTGGTCCTTTAGTCGAACCATTGAACATTCTAATTTCATTTGCATATGTGAAGGCCATCACGATTTTGCCCAGTGCAAACAGGTGATGGATGTGGAGTACCGGAAGTGATTGTCGATCACCTGAATAAATTGCGTGCATGGCTGTTTGATGATGCGTTGCCGTTGTGGTTGAAAGCTGGTGAGGATGCCGCCAATGGCGGATTTGCAGAGACCATCACGTTGGACTGCGAAGGTAGCGCCGATAACCGGCGAGGCCGTGTAAATCCGCGGATGGTGTTTGTGTATTGCGAAGCGGGTCGTCTTGGTTGGCAAGGGCCGTGGATGGATGTTGCTTTGCGCACGCAGGCTTATGTTGAGCGTGTGTATGCTACGCCTGATGGATACATTGGTGCTTTAGCAACACCGGATGGTCAGCTGTTGGACACAGCCTTTGATCTTTATAACCAAGCGTTTGCCTTGCTCGCTCTTTCCAGCATTGCTGATGTGAACAGTGAGAAGCGTGAGGAAGCGTGCACCAAAGCCGCCGCTCTGTTGGGTGTATTGAAGAGCCGCTTTAAGCACCCTGTCGCCGGTTTTCAGGAGGCTGAACCGCCACGCGCACCGCTTGGTGCAAACCCGCACATGCATTTGTTTGAGATGTGCTTGGAGTGGGAACGCTCTGAAACTCTTAGCGCTGAACAGAAGGCTGTTTGGGCTGCTCTGGCGGATGAGCTTGGTGGGCTTTGCCTTAAGCACTTCATTTGTGAAAAGACTGGTGGTCTACGCGAGTTTTTTGCTCTGGACTGGTCGCCAATGCCGGGTGACGAAGGTCGTGCCTTGGAGCCGGGGCATCACTTTGAGTGGGCATGGTTGCTGAGCCGCTGGAACAAACTGCGCGGTGACGAGCGTGCGAAAACTGTTGCTGCGCGGTTGTTTGAGATCGCAGAGACCTATGGAGTTGATCGCGAGCGCGGCGTTGCCGTTATGGGCATCAATGATGATTTCTCTATGCGTGATCCTCTGGCGCGGCTCTGGTCTCAGGCAGAGTGGCTGAAAGGCTCTATTGCCATGCTGGAAAGCACGGGTGAGGAAGAACAATCTCGCTTCCATGCGTCAATGCTGAATGCTTTGGCGGCGCTTGTGATGTTCCTTAATGATGTGCCTGCTGGTCTTTGGAAAGACAAATATTTGCCAGATGGTACGTTTGTTAACGAGGCAGCACCTGCAAGTTCTCTCTACCACATCATTTCAGCGATTTCTGAATTGGACCGTTTCTGTAAATCTGATGTTGGTAAGCGTGTTCTGGCGCTCGATACACCGCAGTGAATATGAAAAGTACGAAGGATTGGGAGACTTATAATGGTTAAATGGGGCGTACTATCTACTGCACGGATTGGTCGTGAAAAGGTTATTCCTGCGCTGATGAAAGCGCGCGGTGTGGAAGTTGCTGCCATTGCCTCTCGCACTGAAGAGAATGCCAAGCAAGTGGCTGCTGAACTGGGTATTCCCAAGGCTTACGGCTCCTACGAGGCCTTGCTGGCGGACCCAGAGATTGAGGTGATCTACAACCCTTTGCCAAACCACATGCATGTGCCGATGACCATTGCAGCTGTGAAAGCTGGTAAGCATGTGCTTTGTGAAAAGCCGATTGCGCTGGATGCGGAAGAAGCCCGTATGCTGCTGGATATACCAAGTGACCGCTTTGTTATGGAAGCGTTCATGGTCCGTGCACATCCACAATGGGAACGCGCTTTGGAGATCGTTCAATCCGGCGAGTTGGGCAAGCTACAGGCTGTGCAGTGCTTCTTTGGATACGATAATCAGGACCCGCAAAACATCCGCAACAAAACCGAGCTTGGCGGCGGCGGCTTGATGGATATCGGTTGTTACCCAATTGTGGCGTCTCGCTACTTCTATGACGCTGAGCCTGAGCGGGTCGTGAGTTTGATTGACCGCGACCGGACTTTTGGAACGGATCGTCTGACTTCTGTGATGATGGACTTTGGACAGGGACGACAGGCGCAGTTTACAGTTTCAACGCAATCTGCCCCTTATCAACGCATCAATCTGGTTGGAACGGCCAAGCGTTTGGAGATCCTCATTCCGTTTAACGCGCCTCCGGGTGAAGAGACTATTCTTCGCTTGGATTCGGGTAAGTTGCCTGGCGATGGCGCTGTTGAGGTGGAGCGTATTTCGGCATGCGATCAATACACGCTGCAAGGTGAGTTATTCTCTCGTGTTGTACGTGGTGAGGAAGAGCTGCCTTACGGTATTGCTGATGCGATCCAGAACATGGAAATCATCGACGCGATTGTTCGATCTGAGCGTAATGCAGGCTGGGAGGACGTTGGGTCCTCTGAGGAATAACAGGTTTCAGAGCGGGACCAAATGCATGTGTCCCGCTCTGAAATAGTGTTTTATTTTATAGCTTTACGCCATCTATTGAGTAGATGTTGTCACGGTTGAGCGTGTTCAGATCACGTTTGCCACACAGCGCCATGGTGGTATCCAGTTCTTTCTGGATGATCTCCAGAGACTTGGTGACACCTTGCTTGCCACCAGCTCCCAAGCCGTAAAGGAATGGTCTGCCGATGTAAGTGCCTTTTGCGCCAAGGCTGATTGCTTTCAGCACATCTTGTCCAGAGCGAATGCCGCCGTCGATGTGGATTTCAACTTTATCGCCAACTGCATCAACGATTTCCGGTAGGATCTCGATTGAAGACGGTGCTCCATCCAGCTGACGTCCACCGTGGTTGGAAACGATGATGGCATCACAGCCGGATTCTACAGCAAGACGTGCATCTTCCTTGTCCAGAATACCCTTGAGTATCAGCGGGCCGCCCCAGCGTTTTTTGATCCACTCAATGTCATCCCAGCTTAGGCGCGGGTCAAACTGCTCTGCTGTCCATGAGGAGAGCGATGATAAGTCACCAACGCCTTTTGCATGCCCAACAATATTGCCGAATGTACGGTTCTTGCTGGTTAGCATCTGCATGCACCACAGCGGACAGCTCGCCATCTGCCAGATATGCTTTGGTGTGAACTTTGGCGGGGCAGACAGGCCATTGCGCAGGTCTTTATGACGCTGACCTAATACCTGAAGGTCGAAAGTGAGGACGAGGGCAGAGCAGCCCGCTTCCTTTGCGCGATCAATCAACGCGTTGATAAAATTGCGGTCCTTCATCACATAAAGCTGGAACCAGAATGGCTTTTGCGTTTTGGCTGCAACCGCTTCGATAGAACAGATGCTCATGGTGGAAAGGGTGAACGGTACGCCGAATTCTTCTGCAGCCTGAGCTGCCAAGATTTCTCCGTCCGCATGCTGCATACCTGTCAGGCCTGTTGGAGCCAATGCGACTGGCATGGATACATCCTGACCAATCATCTTGGTCGCTAGTGTGCGGTTGGTCATATCTACAGCGATGCGTTGACGAAGTTTGATCTTCGAAAAGTCGCTCTCGTTTGCTCTGTAGGTGCTTTCTGTCCATGAGCCTGAGTCGGCATAGTCAAAAAACATCTTAGGGACGCGACGGCGTGCGCGCTCTTTAAGGTCGCTTATTTCTAGTATTGGTGCCATGTACGGGCCTCCCTCCCAAACATAATTGTTTTATGTATAGAGGGATTGCACGTATCAGTGATATGTCAAGAATAGCGATATAAGACTTGAGTATACCAATATTAAATTTTGCTCTACTTCACTTCATCTATGAATGAGCTTGAAATGTATACGCAGCTATATATATCACAAAATTACCATAGCGTAATTGATAAGTAACACTCTGAATTTGCTTAGATTGTATGTAGGAGTGAACGTTTAGCGAGTGTTACCGTAATGCTACAGCGTGATTCAGACATAATCTCATGCTTCCTCTAACAGCAATGGTTTTGACAAGGCCGAAACATATCGAGATGTCGTGATTGAATACTCCCAAAGTGCTGTGAGGGAGGCGAAGCGGTCGAGAGAATGAAATTTTGAAATTTGAGTAAAGCAGCTCTGGATGGTCATTTTAGGTGTCTTTGGGGAAACTTTTCTCACTTTGGCGCACATGGTGTGTTGGGAAGCGGAGGTCCTGCTTCCCATAACGCATTTCGACATGTTGGGCATAATTTGTCAGGCTATTTTTTTTGCCGACTAATCCAACTCATCCAGTTGTAGAACCAGTTACGGAGATTATCTCCAAAGCGTTTGAACACATTGGCAAGGTAGTTCATATGTTCTCTCCACGCGCTAGTGTGACCGGCTTTTATGGTGGGCTTAATTCGCTAAATGCCGATTAAGGAACTGGTTCAAGATTTAATTGAAAATGGTGACCCCGACAGGATTTGAACCTGTGACCTGCCGCTTAGGAGGCGGCCGCTCTATCCAGCTGAGCTACGGGGCCTGATGGGGTGGATCATCAGAGCTGATACAATGGTCATTCGAATATCATGAAATGCGTGGCTATGCGAGTGGCATTGGCGGGCTGTGAACAGCCTAGGTATAAGTAAGGTCTGCATAAATTCAATTTGCATGATAGCCCCAGAATGCACTCCGGCTTTTCTGAAGAAGCGTTATCGGAAAACCTGCCTGATATAGTTCGCCTAGTATATAGCGAGGTGACATGATGTGGAGGAAGAGCCTAGTTGTAATGTGTTGGCTTATTCTTGTGCCTTGGAGCGCTCTGGCGGATCCGTGTGCTGAGGAATTTCATGGTTCTTTAAGTGACCTTCCTGCTGTAAGTGCACATGAAATTTCAAACCCATTGCGCTTTCGTGCCAGCGACGACCAATTGTATTATTTTGCTGACCTTGGCTTTGAGCAAACAAGTGGTGGGATGTTTGGGGAAGGCGAGTACTCTCAGAAATATTCGATCTTTGCGTTGAGCGCCTCAACTGATCGCTGGGGACGTAAGCCTGCGATTCTGCTGGACGAGAAGCGGCAGGATTTCAGTGTTCGCTTAATCAAAGATGGAATGGCCATTGTTCAGCCACAATTAAGGTCCTCCAATTGTTTGAAATTACTCATTAATTTGGAAAAAATTGCCAGACAGAAAAACAAAGGAATGTGGTTCGTTAAAAGTGTAATTAACGACTATAGATCAATGGACTACGAGTATTATGGTGAGTACTGGATGGTTGAAGCAATACTCATTTCCGTTGGGCAAACCCGGTCTCGGACTTACTTGAATTTCGGTCAGCGCTGGACAGAGGATTTAACCGGGATTATTCAAAGGGGAGAGCTGGAAGAATTTTCAGATTTCGGGCATGATCTGTCTGGTTTAAACGGGAAGCGAGTTCGCCTTCGGGGAGTCTTGCAGATCAACAAAGGGCCGCAAATCGAGCTTAAGCACCCAGCACAGTTGGAGCTTCTGGACTAAAGTAGGTAGCCGGAAATACGAATGACTTTGAGATACGCATTGCCCGGAGTACGGACAAGCCTCAAATTTGCAACAGTAGGCGTAGTGGCCGTGGCGTTAGCTGCGTGCCAATTGACTGGTTCTGGCAATTTGAGCTCGCAAAAGCCTGGAAGTCTTCGTTCCGGTTTTGGCAGTGACGTTGGCGCGCGTGAGCATCCACGAGTAATTGCGACCTATGGCGGCGTTTATGAGGACAGTAAAGCGGAAATTGCGATCGCCAAAGTTGTTGGTGGTCTTGTTGCTGCGTCTGAAGCTCCTGACGTCCATTACCGTGTGACACTGCTCAACAGCCCGGCTGTAAACGCCTTTGCATTGCCCGGTGGTTACCTTTATGTGACCCGAGGCCTACTGGCACTCTCAAATGATACATCTGAGCTGGCAGCCGTGCTTGCTCATGAGATGGCACACGTTTCCGCGCGTCACGCCATTAAACGACAACGACAGGCGGAAGAGGCCGAATTCGTCACCAAGGTGATGAGTAACATTGGTAAAGACCAGCAGGCAATCGATGAGACTGTGAAGGAAAAGCAGCTGCAATTTGCGCGCTTCTCCCAAGAACAGGAACTGGAAGCTGATGATGTTGGCGTACGAACGCTTGCAGGTGCAGGGTATGATCCGTATGCGGCCGCGCGCTTTCTCAACACTATGGGCCAGTTTGCTCGCTACCAGCAGCTTGGCGGTGAAACCAGTTCTGCACCAGACTTCCTTTCCTCACACCCCAACACGCCTGATCGGATTCAACGAGCTGTTCGGAGTGCTCGGCAGATCGGTGCCCCAGGCATTGGTTTGAACGGACGTGCGGATTACCTTGGCAGCCTTGACGGTATGCTGTTCGGTGATGATCCGCTAGAAGGATACGTGCGAGGACGTCAGTTTCTTCATAAAGGACTGGGTATCTCCTTTGGTGTCCCAAAAGGGTTTGTGCTTGAAAATTCTGCTGAGGCGGTTCTTGCCAGTGATGGGGCAGGCACAGCGATGCGGTTTGATGGTGCGGACTTAACTGGGTATGCAAGCCTAACCGATTACATGCTGTCTGGCTGGATCAATGGGTTGATTGATAACAGCGTTCGTCCAACCACCATTAACGGCCTGCCTGCAGTCATAGGATCCGCGATTACCGATGGTTGGTCTTTCCGGATTGGTGTTATCCGTATCGGATTAACCGGATATCGGTTCATCTTTGCTAATCGCTCACCAACGGCTTCTTTTGCAAAGGATTTTGAAAAATCTCTTGGTAGTTTCCGTCAGCTCAGCCCGACGGAACAGGCACGTCTTAACCCACTTCGAATTAAAATCATTGAGGCGAAGGCTGGTGAGACTGCACGCAAGCTTGCCGTAGGTATGAGTGGAGTTGAGCCTGCCCGACGGCTGGAGCTGTTCACAATTCTTAATCAGGTCAAAGCTAATCAGCGCTTAAATTCAGGTGAACTCCTAAAGGTGATCACTGATTGAGCTTGCCGCCTACCATCATTCGTTTGGGTGGGCGTATGCAATCGATCAGCTGCTTCCATCAACCTATTGCGTTCTTCCTGTGCGATATCAGCGCCTGCTATGTTGCTTGTAAGGCTTTGCCAGGCAAGGAGCTGGTAGACTTGGAGTTGAGATAAAATTCATGGGGTATGGGCTGGGGATTGCAGGACGAAAAAAAACCCGCCAGCTGGCGGGTTTTTTAATAACTTGAAAAAGTGGCTAGTAACTATGCTGCTTCTTCCTGTCCACTGCCTGCAGTTGGAGCGGGAGGTGCAACTGGAGCAACGGGTGCGGGTGCAGCAGGTGCAACTTTTGCAGCGCGACCTGGTGACGTAAGCAGGACGGCTTCGATCTGGCGCACTGCTTCAGTGTCAGTCTGCTTTTGAACAGCTGCGATTTCACGCGCCATACGGTCCAAAGCAGCTTCATAGAGTTGACGTTCTGAGTAAGACTGCTCTGGCTGAGTGTCGGAGCGGTAGAGATCGCGAACAACTTCAGCAATAGAGATGAGGTCACCTGAGTTGATCTTCGCTTCGTATTCCTGTGCACGACGGCTCCACATCGTGCGTTTTACACGTGGCTTGCCAGCGATTGTTTCCAGGGACTTTTTAACTGTAGCTGCCTCAGCAAGCTTACGCATTCCAACAGAAGCAATCTTTGCCACTGGAACGCGGAGCGTCATCTTATCTTGTTCGAATTCAACTACGAGAAGTTCAAGAGAGAATCCAGCAACGGTTTGCTCTTCAACCGCAGTAACTACTCCAACTCCGTGCGATGGATAGATAATGTGCTCACCAGTTTTGAACCCATGACGCTGCGCGGTCTTTTTTGCGGGTGTGGCCATACGCTATACTTCTCCTGCGCAGTGGTTACTCTATGGTCCTTTGAAAGACCAAGTAACCTAGATGCCGCGAGTTCGCTGCATCTTTCTCTTTAGAAAAACGTAAAAATCCAATATATGCGGGCGAAAACTCCTCGCATTTATTGGTTTTACGCTCAATTGTGATCAGTCGAATTTCTTTGTTTGGCTACTTCGGCGAACGCTGGAAAAAGCTTACCACCCGCAATCCCAAGGGAATTACGACCATAAAAAATCCTCCATTTTGGGAGGATGCAACCAGACTGCCAAGTGACTGTGCAAAAAGGTATAGCACATTATCCACGGATTTCCAACCTCTCTCAAGAAAGAGAGGATTAAAGACATCCGCGGATACTGTTTGGCAAAATATAAATGCTTGTTTGTACGAGGCTTTTAGGGAGACTTAGTCTCCTTGCCCAGGCTTGTCAGAAAAGTGTTTTTCCAGCTTTTCTTTTACGCCATCAAACTCAGCTGCTTCTGGAAGTTGATCTTTCTTCACAGTCAGATTCGGCCACTTCTCAGCGTACTCTGAGTTGAGTTCGATCCATTTCTCCAGACCGGGTTCGGTATCTGGGAGAATTGCATCTGCAGGACATTCCGGTTCACATACACCGCAGTCGATACATTCGTCAGGGTGAATGACGAGCATATTTTCACCTTCGTAAAAACAATCGACTGGGCACACTTCAACACAGTCAGTGTATTTACATTTGATGCAATTGTCTGTGACGACGTATGTCATCGCAATCCTCTTCGTCTCTGGCGTAGCATTTTTATCTCTACAAAAATGCTCGGGCTTTGAAGAGCCCTGACGATTTATTCGCCCTGTAAACTTTGTGCTCTTTGCTACCGGTTTTCAGTGGGTAGTGCAAGCGCTGTTGTAGGCGTGGAGATTGCTATATTGGGACAAATTTTGCGTAATTTGTTCGCTAAAAAGGATCGATTTCGTTGAAGCCGCGAATCCGGGCGATTTGTCTTCGTTCCTTCTTCGTAGGGCGTCCCGCGCCGGCTTCTCGCCTGGGCACTTGAGCCACTTCTTCCTTGGGTGGAGGAGGGGGGGACATGTCCTCATAAAGTGTCTGTGCTTCAGGGGCGGGACCTCTGCGCGTGCCAATCTGCAAAACCTTAAGGATCAAAAGGCGTCGCGGCATAGTGATGCTAAGAATATCACCTGGTTTGACGATTTGTTTGGCCGCTGGAATTTTTTCTTGGTTCAGTCTGATATGCCCGGACACTGCCAGCTTCTTTGCCAGTGTCCGGGACTTTGTAATGCGAGCATACCAGAGCCACTTGTCTATGCGAACAGTGCCTAGTGGTTCTGGTGCTGCCATTCACTCAATCCTGATGGAGCGACTATTTGTCGCTCTTTTCCAAGTTCTGCTTCAAGGCCATCAGTGCTGCAAATGGTGAATCTGGATCCAACGGTTTGTCACGGCGCGGCGCAGGTTTTGCCTGATTTGGGCGAGCCTGATCTTTGCTGTGTCCACGACCCTTACCACCAGGTTTACCGATATTCCGACGCGGCTTTTGTTGGTCACGTGGAGCGCCATTGCGACGTGGTTGTTGTTCGCCAGTTTGCTCTGAGTTGCGTTGACCACCTGTATTGCGATTGTTGCGCTGACGATCATTGGTCGCGCGACGACCACCGGCCCGACCCGGACGCCAGATTTCAACGGTGACCGTTTCCATCTCAACTGCTTCGTCTTCTTCGGAAGTTTCCGCAACCGTAGCTTCAACAGCTTCGTCCGCAGGTTTTTCTTCAGTTTCCGCAACGGTTGTTTCTGCTGCAGCTTCGGTCGCAGGAGCTTCTTCAGCTGCAGGGGCGTCTTTATTCGCAGGAGCCTCTTCAGAAGTAGTTGCTTCTTCGACTTCAACCTTCTTCGCGATAGGGCGTTGTTCTTCGCGCGTTTCAAGACGGTAGCCGAGGGACTTCAGAATATTTGTGAAGTCTTCGCCAGCACAGCCGAGAAGGGATGTCATAGAAACGGTGACGGTAAACGCTCCGCCTTCTACCAATGCACCGTCAGGTGGCTCAATGCCTTCTTCCAGCGGCTTCCAGGCGACGAGCGGACGAATAATGTCTGCCAGACGTTCCAGAATGTCGACGCGAACAGCACGAGGACCGCAGACACGGAAACCAACAACACCATAAAGGGCTGCTTCAATTTCGGCATCGACCGGTACAGAGGTTCTGCCTGATGCAGAAAGCTGCGGCAGTTCTGTCAGGCCTTTGATGTCCTCTTTGCCTTCTTTCAGCGCCCAAAGCTGAGCGAGAAGCTGGCTTGGCGCTGGTTTAAGCAGTGCGGGGACATAAATGTGGTAGGCACCAAAGCGCACACCCAGCTTGCGGAGTGATCCGCGCATCTGTTGGTCGAGCTGTTTGATCTCTTCAGAAATTTCCTGGCGCTCAAGAATGCCGAGGCTTTCGGTCAAGCGGAAAGCAACGCCACGAGCGATGCCATCAATTTCTTCAGCATGCTCAAGATCGAAAAGTGGCTTAAGCAACGTTTCGATGTGTGTCTTGATCCAGAGACCAAGGCGCTCTTGCACATTGTCTCTCGCAGGACCTGTCAACTGCTCATCGGCAAGGATGATCAGGACTGGACGTAAAGTTTGATCACCAGCGGTCAGGCGCGCAATCGCTTCGCCTTGCCACCTCAGTGTGCCATCCGCTGAGAGAATAAACTCTTCGTTTGGAGCGCGGGATAGCCGTTCTGAACGGTTTTCTATCTCACCTGCTAGGGCCTTTTGGGCAGCCGCATGGACAGCTTTTTCTTCCTGTCCTTCGGCTGTTGCATCAGGAGCAAACCGGAAGCCATGTAACTGGCCTATATGTTGTCCTTCTACAAGGACGTCTCCGGTTGCAGTGATCTCCGCTTCGAGCATTTTGTTCTCTCTCAGACGTCGCATCAATACGCTGGTTCGCCGATCCACAAACCGCTGTGTAAGCCGTTCGTGAAGGGCATCTGATAATCGATCTTCTATGCCGCGCGTCACCCCTTGCCAGTGGGCAGGGTCTTTCAGCCAATCGGCACGGTTAGCCACAAAGGTCCACGTACGGATATGTGCTATCCGGTTCGCCAATGTGTCGATATCCCCATCTGTTTTATCCGCCAGTTTAACCTGGCTATGGAACCAATCATCTGGAATGGCGCCATCATGAATCAGATGCGAATAAATCTTTGTTACAAGATCTGCATGGTTTGCCGGAGCTATCTTGCGATAGTCTGGAACCTGACAGGTATCCCACAACAAAGAAACTCTTTCCTGTGTCGTCGCGACGGAATTAATATCCCTGTCACGTTTTGCAAGTTCGAGAACACCGATATCCTCTGCCGGAGGGGCTTTGGTCAAGCCCTCTTCTCGTGGAGAATGGTCCAAACTGCGCAAAAGTGCTGGAATAGACGAAAAATCGAGGTTTGGGTTACGCCATTGTAGGATTTTTAGGGGATCGAACTCATGAGATTCGAGTTGATGGACCAGTTCATTGTCAAAGCCGGGAACGCGTCCGGTGACACCAAATGTGCCATCTCGGAGGTGTCGACCTGCTCGGCCTGCGATCTGACCGGTCTCTGATGGGGTTAATTGGCGGTATTGATAACCATCAAATTTGCGATGGCCGGCAAACGCAATGTGGTCCACATCCAAGTTTAAACCCATACCCACAGCATCGGTGGCGATAAGCCAGTCAACGTCACCGTTCTGGAACAGCTCCACCTGCGCGTTTCGAGTGCGAGGAGACAATGACCCCAGAACGACTGCTGCTCCGCCGAGTTGACGTTTGATCAGTTCGGCAATGGCGTAAACTTCGTCAGAGGAAAAGGCGACGATTGCTGAGCGGCGTGGAAGCCGGGTGAGTTTCTTGGAACCTGAATATGTAAGAACAGACATGCGTGGTCTGGTGATCACATTTAGACCCGGCATCAACTTCTCAAGAAGGGGACGTATAGTAGAGGAACCCAAGAGCAGCGTTTCTTCACGTCCTCTCAGATGCAAAATGCGATCTGTGAAAACGTGGCCGCGCTCCAAATCCCCGGCCAGCTGAACTTCATCAATTGCGACAAAGTCCACGTCCAGATCTTTTGGCATGGCTTCTACTGTGGAAACCCAAAAGCGGGGTGACTTGGGTATGATCTTTTCTTCGCCTGTAATAAGGGCGACGAGATCAGGCCCCTTCTTCTCTACAAGGCGGCCATAAACCTCTCTGGCTAGCAGGCGCAAGGGCAGGCCGATTAAGCCGGAAGAGTATGCACTCATCCGTTCAATTGCCAAATGCGTCTTACCAGTATTGGTTGGTCCCAAGATCGCAGTCACAGATCGTGATCTATTTGCTCGGTGCAGCGTGTTCTTGTTCATCTAGAAGTGTAATTTCCGTATGCTATGGCCAAACAGTACTCAGGCTCAAATGTCTCTGACTGGGTTACTGGTATAAAGAATGCCGTGCCGTGCCTCACCCAATGAAGTGGCATTTATATGGCAGAGAAAAACGCTGTAAAGCTCTTGCGTGCATAAACATAAAAAAAGCTGAAAATGAAAACCAGAATGAATGTTTCATTTGCGGCGTTGCTTTGGGTCGGATCTAGACCAAACCACTTCGTATACGTTATCGCAACACGTAGACCTTTGCTGAATACGGTGCATGACTTTAGCGTTTGCGACATCCCCTATAGGGTAGGTTACAACGTGTTAAATGGTTACAGAGCGTATTGTTGTATCCGTTACAGGATGTGACTTACTATTTATCCGCAATCTATTTTTGGGGTAAATTGGCGTAATAGCAGGAAACCTACCATCGCTATTGATTGTAGAGATGCGATAGAGGTGGGTTTGATTGTAAGTGTCGTGACATTTGTTGGTACCAGTCAGTTTTATCCGCAGGCGAGTTATCCCCGCTTTCCCCTTGGTGCGATCGTTAAGTTTTTTGCATCTATGCAGGATGGAAAAGAACGCGGAATCCAGCTTTGGCTCGCTACGGAGTACCGGAATAACTTTACTATGTTCCCTACGCATGCGTATGAAATGTCGTCTTACGTAGGGTTACTAATTTGTTAACCCGCTCCTAGCAAAAGAATATTTGTTGAGAGCAGTAGTACCTGTTTCAAGTTTAAATATTTCCAGGAATTGAATTTCCAAAAAGACATAGTGCAATTTGACAACGTCAATATACATTATGTAAAATATGGTAGTGTCGAAGTTAAATTGAATAGATTTCTTTCCCAATATGAAAATATGGGCCGCGAATATGAGATGGGTGATAGATACACCTTCTATATTGGGTAGGGATTGCGTAGAGTAAGGTTGTTGGAGGCATAATATGTAGGGGTGAGTTAAATGAATCCGTTGACTGCTGCACTTGAATTTGTTGAGTCTATTAATAACGAAGAAACATCTGACGGTGTTTCAAAGCGCATTTCAGAACTTGGACAGTCGTTTGGCTTTACGAGTTTTTGTCTTGCGGCGATCCCCGACACAGGCGCATCATTAGATGGGTCAATTATGTTGAGTGGTTGGCGTCCAGAGTGGCAACAGCGTTATCTAGAGCGTGACTACGTGCAAAATGATCCTATCGTGGCCAAGGCACGGACTGCTAGTCGTCCGTTTTTGTGGTCGAGCGTTGCTCGTGATCGAAACTTGTCTGCTGTTGCTCAACAAATTCTTTCGGAAGCTCGTGATTTTGGCATGTATGACGGGATTTGCGTTCCGATACACGGCCTTCAGAGTTATCAAGGAATGTTGATTTTCGGTGGACCTGAGGTCCGTCTGAATGAACGTGAGATCAGTGTTCTACACTTGGTTGGTATTTATTCGAGCAATAAGGTTCGTGAATTGATTGGTGCTAACACCAGCCGTCCGCGACATCGCCTTACTCCTCGTGAACTTGAATGCCTTAAGTGGTCTGCTGCTGGTAAAACGAGTTGGGAAATTAGCCAGATCCTGAGTATTTCTCAGCATACTGCGGACTGGTATTTAGCATCTGCTGCAAGAAAGCTGCACGCTTCGAATAGAACGCATGCTGTTGCTGAAGGCTTCCGCCTTGGGCTCATTCGCTAGATTAAACTGATTGTATTTACTAATATTATTGCAGCCAGCAGGTTTCACACTCGTGGAACCTGCTGTTTGCTTTTGGGGGTGATAGTATTGTCTCCTTTAGTTGTAAAAGTAGAAAATCATTTGAGATATATTAGTGAAGACAAAATTTAATGGATTTGTGTATATTTTTTAACGTGTTTAGTTTTTCTCAATTATACGATAAATTCCGTAGAATTTCCCCGTTTTCTTAGTGTTTTATGACCTCTGAAATCTAGTAATGGCCTAAGTGACTATAAATTAATCTTTTCAATGGTGGCGCAGCTCGACTATAAATTCCAAAAATACATAGAGACTGGGAGACCTACTTTGACTATTCAACGTATTTTGGTTGCTAACCGCTCAGAAATTGCAATTCGCGTTTTTAGAGCAGCTAACGAACTTGGTCTCCAAACGGTTGCTATCTTTGCTGAAGAAGATAAGCTTGCTTTGCACCGGTTTAAAGCTGATGAAGCGTATCAGGTCGGCAAAGGGTTGGGCCCGATTGAGGCCTACCTGTCTATTGACGAAATTATCCGCGTTGCGAAAGAGCAGCGCGTTGATGCCATTCATCCTGGTTACGGGTTCCTTTCCGAAAGTCCGGAATTTGCTGAGGCATGTGCCGAAAACGGCATCATCTTTATTGGCCCATCTCCAGACACCATGCGCCGGCTTGGTAACAAAGTAGCTGCACGTGAACTGGCGATTAAAGCCGGTGTCCCGGTTATGCCTGCGACTGCCCCGCTTCCAGATGACATGGAAGAAGTGAAACGGCTTGCGCTTGGAATCGGATATCCTGTGATGCTCAAGGCATCGTGGGGTGGCGGCGGGCGCGGTATGCGCGTTATTCGTGATGAAGAAACGCTGCAGCGCGAATTTGTTGAAGCGAAGCGGGAAGCCCGTGCGGCCTTTGGTAAGGACGAGGTTTACCTCGAAAAGCTGGTTGAGCGGGCACGCCATGTTGAAGTGCAGATCCTTGGGGATAGTCATGGCAATCTGGTTCATCTTTTTGAGCGTGACTGTTCCATTCAGCGCCGCCACCAGAAAGTGGTGGAACGGGCGCCAGCGCCTTACCTTGATGAAAAAAAGCGTCAAGAGCTGTGCGAATACGGCCTGAGGATTGGACGCCAAGTTGATTATTGTGGTGCGGGCACTGTCGAGTTTTTGATGGATGCGGATACGGACAAGGTTTACTTTATTGAAGTTAACCCTCGTATTCAGGTTGAGCACACTGTCACTGAAGAAGTGACAGGCATTGATATCGTCCGCGCGCAGATCCGTATTGCTGAAGGTTGCCGTATTGGCGACAAATCTGATACGGGTGTTCCAGAGCAAAAAGGCATTACGCTCAGTGGTCATGCGTTGCAATGCCGGATTACAACGGAAGATCCAGAGCATAATTTCATTCCCGATTACGGACGCTTAAGTGCTTACCGGGGCGCAACTGGTTTTGGCATTCGCCTTGATGGTGGGACTGCGTATGCTGGTGCCGTCATTACACGCTTTTATGATCCGCTGTTAGAAAAGGTGACCGCATGGGCGCCGACTCCGAGCGAAGTTTGTGCGCGTATGGATCGTGCACTTCGTGAGTTCCGAATTCGCGGCGTTGCGACCAACCTGATTTTCCTTGAACGCATTATTGGGCATCCGTCTTTCCTAGCGAATTCCTACACAACGCGCTTCATTGATAATACGCCAGAGTTGTTTGAGAACATCAAAACGGCGGATCGTGCGACCAAACTTCTGAACTACATTGCGGATGTGACTGTGAATGGTCACCCGGAAACAAAAGCTCGTCCGAAGCCGCCAGTTGATGCTCCGAAACCGGTGGCTCCGCAGTTCAATTTGCCTGTTATGGATGGTACTCGCCAGAAGCTTGCACAGCTTGGGCCAAAAGAGTTTGCCAAGTGGGTGAAGGCGCAACCGCAAGTTCTGGTAACGGACACGACTATGCGTGATGCGCATCAGTCTCTGCTTGCTACACGCATGCGGACCTATGATTTGGCACAGGTTGCAGATAGTTACGCGCAAGGCTTTCCAGAGTTGTTCTCGCTGGAATGTTGGGGTGGTGCAACTTTCGATGTATCCATGCGCTTCCTGACAGAGGATCCGTGGGAGCGTTTACGCCTTGTTCGTGACAAAGCGCCCAACCTTTTGATGCAGATGTTGCTGCGTGGGTCAAACGGTGTGGGTTATGCAAACTACCCAGACAACGTGGTTCAGCACTTTGTGAGCCAGGCCGCAGATGCTGGTGTTGATGTGTTCCGCGTGTTTGACTGCCTCAACTGGGTTGAGAATATGCGGGTCTCTCTTGATGCTGTGCAGAAAGAGGGCAAGCTGTGTGAAGCCGCGCTGTGTTATACCGGTGACATTCTGAACAGTGCGCGTCCGAAATACGATCTCAAGTACTACGTCAATCTGGCAAAGGAGCTTGAAGCGGCTGGTGCCCATATTCTTGGTATCAAGGACATGGGCGGCGTGCTGAAGCCGCAAGCCGCAAAAGTTCTGATCAAAGCGCTGAAGGAAGAGATTGAAATTCCAATTCACTTCCATACGCATGATACTTCCGGCATTGCAGCATCTACTGTGCTGGCAGCCGTTGAAAGTGGTGTCGACATTGTTGATTTGGCAATGGATTCACTTTCTGGCCTCACTTCACAGCCGTGCATGGGCTCTGTTGTTGAAGCGTTGAAGGGAACATCCCGTGATAGTTGTCTCAACACAGATCGCATTCAGCAGGTTTCCTTCTACTGGGAAGCTGTGCGGACTCAGTACCGTGCTTTTGAAAGTGATCTGCGTTTTGGGGCTTCTGAGGTGTATTTACATGAGATGCCGGGTGGTCAGTTCACTAACCTGAAAGAACAGGCTCGTTCTCTTGGACTGGAAATGCGCTGGCACGAAGTCGCGAAAGCCTATGCTGACGTCAACATGATGTTCGGTGACATTGTGAAGGTGACGCCAAGCTCCAAGGTTGTTGGTGACATGGCGGTGATGATGGTGTCTCAGGGCATCACGCCGGAAGATGTTGTTGATCCTGATAAGGAAGTATCCTTCCCAGAATCCGTGGTCAGCATGATGCATGGTGATTTGGGTATTCCTCCAGGTGGTTGGCCTGTTGAATTGCAGAGGAAAATTCTGAAAGGTCAGGAGCCGATTTCCGTTCGTCCCGGCTCCTTGTTGGAAGCTGAAGATCTGGATGCGAAACGGGCTGTGCTTACCGACGTTCTAGGCCGCAAGGGGTCTGAGCAAGAACTGTCCTCCATGCTTATGTACCCGAAGGTTTACACGGAGTTTGCTAAGGCGCAGGACAAGTATGGTCCTACCAGTGTTCTGCCAACACCAGTCTACTTCTACGGCCTCAAGATTGGCGATGAAATCATGGCTGAGCTGGAGCCGGGTAAGGTGATGGTGATCTCTTGTCTGGCGATTGGTGAAACCGATGAACATGGCGAAAAGCGTGTGTTCTTCGAGTTGAATGGTCAGCCGCGTAACATCCGTATTATTGATCGGACGCACAGTGCTGCCAAAACGCCTGCGCGCCGGAAGGTGGATGATGACAACGAGCTGCAAGTTGGTGCGCCGGTACCGGGCGTTATCTCGACATTGGCGGTGAAGGCTGGTCAGCAAGTGAAAGCCGGGGATCTGCTGGTATCTATTGAAGCGATGAAGATGGAAACATCTGTTTATGCAGAGTTAGATGGTGTGATCAACGAAGTTTGCGTTGCTTCAGGTGATCAAATTGACGCAAAGGATTTGATTGTCGCTTATAAGGCATAAGCCTACATTCTACTCCATATTACTTAGATAAACCCAGCAATGCGTTTAGTGCATGGATACTATGCGTTGCTGGGTTTTTGTTTCTGTGATCTGGAAAAGTATGCATAATCAACGCCTTGGATAAATATGACCGCTAAATCTAAAAGGTAGGTATTATCACGTTACGTGCTTGTGCGGTTGTTCCGTCATGCAGCTCTCTGTAAGGAGCGCCTCAACTAAATAGATAATTTATTTCCCAGCCTCTGATCTTTAAGGCGGATGTTCTTGCTTGACCAGATGTTGGGTTTTTTATTGAGGGTGCAATCGTGCAGACTAAAACAGGAAACCCAGCAGTCATCGGCTTAGCTGGATTTGGTATGACAACATTCGTTCTTCAGATGGCCAATATCGGTCTTCTGCAGAATATGGGTCCAGTGCTCTGGCTTGGAGTATTTGTTGGTGGTCTTGCTCAGCTGGTAGCTGGCTTCCAGACCGGCAAAACCGGCAATAACTTTGGCTACAGCGCTTTCACAATCTACGGCGCTTTCTGGCTTGCGTTTGCAGGTATCCTCGTTGGTAACAAGTTGGGCTTTTACGCTTCTTCGCATTCTGACATTGGCTTCTTCCTGCTGCCATTCACCATTTACACCGGCATCATGTTCTACGGCGCGTTGCACATCCATGCAGCTGAAGCATCCATTTTCGGAACGTTGCTGGTGGGCTTTATCTTACTTTTGCTTGGCCACTTTGGGCCTGCATTCTTCAACGTGATTGCAGGTTATGTGCTGATCCTGTGTTCATTCTGCGCTTGGTACGTCATGGCGCATATCATCTACAAAGATGTGTGTGGGCGCGATGTTTTGCCGGTTGGTGGGCCAATCCTGCAGCCGGGCGAAAGAATGCCAGCTGCTGACGCTGTTGCTGCAGAGTAAGCAAACACACAGATTGTTTTTGAGGGTCAAAGTGAATGCTTTGACCCTTTTTTGTATCTACCAGCTTACTGCGGAAGAGCAATCGCTGCCCGTCCAATCCAATTGTCCATGAATGTTTCAAGCCAATGTAAGACTGCGGGGTCATAGACGAAACGCTCTGTGAAGTGTTCTTTGCGCTTTTTAGCTCCCGGCAAGACCAGTCGACTGGCTGCTTTCGTCGTCCAACGGTTCATCATGGCGTAGGTCAGCTCTGGGTGAAATTGAATCCCAAAAGCATTTTGACCGACGCGAATAGCTTGGTTTTCGTAGGTTGGACTGGATGCCAACAATTCCGCACCAGTTGGTATTGAGAAACCTTCGCGATGCCATTGATAAACCTGTGTCGGCCAGTTCATGAGACTGGACCCTGCCTGCGTTGCTTTAAGTGGGTAATATCCGATTTCTACCAGTCCATCATCCCGGCCCGTGACATTGCCGCCAAGATTTTTGGAGAGCATTTGTGCACCCAGACAGATGCCGAGAAAAGGTTTGTTTTCTTTAAGTGGTACACTGATCCAGTCGATTTCTTGCTTTACGAAATCATCACTGTCGTTTGCACTCATAGGTCCGCCGAAAATGACGGAGCCTGTGTGTGCATCAAGTGTTTCTGGTAGTGGGTCCCCAAATCGAGGGCGCCGAATATCCAGTTCAAAACCTCGTTTGACCAGCTGCTGACCTACACGACCGGGATTTGATGTCTCCTGATGCAGCACTACCAGTATTTTGGGTTTGTGCTGCTTGTTTCGCTCTAACATTTTAAAAATAGGTACCTTTAAATGGAAGGGTCACTACCGATTTTGCGGTGTGCAACCTTTTGTTTGAGCAGCATGCGATCTCTGGAAGAGACGCCAAGCAATTCTGCAACTCGCCAAACCGTATTGTCTTCAAATTCATGAACTGAGCCGTCAGCGAAAACCATTTCCCACAGTGCTTCAATCACTTTCAGGCGTTGTTCGGGCTCTAGCTTTCGTTTTAAAATGGATGTGAATCCGTATAGATCGACGGCTTCATCATCGCGTTGTTTTGCGAGCTGCATCAGCTCCTTGGTGTCTTCTTCGTCCAACTCATACTGCTGCTGCAAAACACGCTTGAACTGATCGAGTTCCTGTTGCTCAATTTCACCATCTACCGCAATGATGTGAAACATGAGGGCAGCTACTGCGAGGCGTTCATCATCCACAGAGAAGCGCTTATCCTCTTCCTTTTCAAGGGTCAGATTTTTGAAAAACTTCTTCAGGGATTCCAGCATTTAAGTGCTCCGTGCAGCTGCTCTTATTTTCTTGCTCTAGTTATCTAGAGTTTTTGTGTCACTTATAAAGATGAGGATCAATCTAAGTGGAACTCTATTGATACGCAAAAACAATTAAAAAGACCAAGGAAAAGAGCAGAAATACGCCAATTTGAATGGTTGTGATACTGCGACAATGGGGAGTAAATGTGGTAGGGCCTTGTAGATTACACCGTGCAAATCTTACCCATCGTGAATTTAAAGAATTTGCTCAATCATAATTTAGACGTTTTTTCTGGGCTTTTTGCTCTGTATTTGTTGAGTATACGCTGCTTACATAGAAAGAATCCTCTAAGATTGGCGCATTCGTCCATTGGGATACTGAAACTACATGAAACGCTCACTACTTGTTTTTGGAGCTGTCATAGCTCTTGTGGCTTGCGGTCTGGTGCTTGCACCGCTGCTGGTACCACAGCAAAAACTTAAAGCTCAGATTGCTGAATCTTTCGAAACTGCAACAGGTTGGCGGTTACGATTGGATGGGCGCACGAGTGTCGATTTGTTCCCGACTTTGGCGATTGAAGTTGAAAGTCTTGGCGTTGCCGGTATTGCACGGGCGGATGGTATTGAATTTGCGCAGATTGAGCGAGCTCGGTTTGAGCTGAACTCCCTAAAGTTTTTGACCGGCGGCAATATCGTTGAGAATATTGAGCTCTTCAACCCTAAATGGACGTTGGAGTTTGATCAGAGCGGGTCGGCGTCGTGGCAGCCTCACTTGGCAAAGGGGAGCGATGAAGATGGAGCTTCTCAATTTGCCGCGAGTATAGCCGGGCGCGTAGCAGAGTTTATGCAGCAGCTGGATCTGGATAGCGTCAAAATCCACGGTGGTGTGATTTCTTACAGTGAGCCGAAGCAAGAAGCGCCTCTAATGGTTTCTGAGATTGCGCTGCTTCTTAATCTGGAAGACGGCGGTGATGGCCTGACTGCGGAAGGTGGCTTTACGCACTATAATCAGCGGTTTGAGCTTGGTGGCCGGATTGGCTCCGTTCAGGCGTTGAGCGAAGCCCGCGCAACTTCTGTTGAAGCGCATGTTTCTGGTCCTGCAGAAGAAAAACTTAGTTTTGAAGGGCAACTGGCGTTTGGTGAAAGGCCGGTTGGTTCACTAAACGTGGTCCTTAATCTGCCAGCGCTTGCAAAATCAGCTGCTGAATATGACCCAAACCTGCCTGAAAGTGTTGGAGCAGGGGAGCTGGTGACTCAATTGCAGTTCCGCCAGCGCGGTGTCCGCACGAAAGACCTTTCTATCACAACAGGTGCAGTGGCGCTCGGCGGCGATGTTGCGCTGAACTATCTGGAAGACGGGTACGAGCTTAAAGGGCAAGTATCCGGCCAATCTTTGGACTTTGAGCAGCTTTTGCGATTAGCCGGGTTAGACTTTACGAGTTCTGGTTTTGCAAACATAGACGTCTCATTCTACGGCGTTGGGCAATCCTATGATGAGTTGATTGCTGCGCTTGAGATGGACGGTGGTGCCATCTTGCGGAAGGGACGTATCTCCGGAATTCAGATGCCAGAGTTGCTGGCTGTGGACGCACGAGAAGAATCCATCGATGATATGGATCTTTCTCTCGCCTTTACAGGCATCAATAAGCCACTGGAGTTAAAAGGCACTGCGCGCTGGCATGGTGAGCAGGTTTATCTGCAAGGCGGAATGCGCTCTGATGCGAATGTTGATCTTTCTTTCTCTAGCGAGATGTTTTCTGGAAGTCTGACTGGCCCTTATTCTTTGAGTGAAGGGTTTAATGGCCTTGTTGCGTTCCAAACTGATGACTTTAATTCTTTCGCCCGCTGGTATGGACGTCCGCTGCCAAGATACATGCGCGGTAACAAATTACGCGTTGTGGGGCAATTTACACCTGATGCAGACGGGCTTGCCTTTAAGAACACAAGCTTTGAGCTGGATGAAACCAAGCTTTCTGGATCAGGTCGGCTGGACATGGGCGACCTTCCCAAGCTGAGTGGTTCTCTGACCGTTGCAGGAGCTTCTTTTGACGAGATGTTTTCCCGTAGTGACAGGAAGAACGAAAATGGGGAAGGTGCCTATGACTTCTCCGTGCTTCGGAATTTCGATCTTGATCTCGGCCTTTCCATCAAGAACTTAAGTCTTGGTGCGCTTAAGGGGCAGGATGCTGAGCTTAAAGCCACGCTTGAGAATGGCAGACTTGCACTTGATGTGACCCGCGTTGGTTTGTTCCGTGGGGAAGGCGCCGGTAAGCTCTTGTTGAATGGTGCGACTGTTAAGCCGGGTATTGATGCGGAGTTTTCTCTCAAGGGTGTTGATGCTGCACCGTTCCTTGCTTCGCTTGGCGATATGCCGCGCGTTGATGGGAACCTTTATGCCGAAATGGATGTGAAGACCTCTGGCCAGACACCAACTGACATGTGGGTGAATATGGCGGGTGCTCTCAGTTTCCAGCTTGGCAATGGATTGCTTTATGAACTGGATGTGGACCAGTTGGTTGCTGCTGTTGGTAACACGCAGATTACGGGTTGGCCGTTTTCCGCCTCTGACAGCACTGCATTTTCCAGTTGGGGCGCTGATGTTGCCTTTGACAAGGGAACAGCTGAGTTTCGTGGTCTTACCTTGCAAAGTGAGAATGCGCTGGTTGAAGGGCGTGGTTCCATCAACATGAAAGATGGTGAAGTCCTTTGGTATTTGCAACCGAGTATGTTGGATAATTCCAAGGCGAATGACGGATCTGCTTCGCCTCAGCAGAGTGCTGAACTTGCTCCACTGAAAATTCGTGGTTCAATCGGTTTGCCAAGTATTGAACGGGTGAAGAAGCAAGAGTACGCCAGCGCCTCATTTGGCAATGAGCAGAAAATGCAAAGGGTTGCTGAAAAACTCGCTGCGGATCTGGAAGGTTCACAGACCGTTGAAGCAGCTAAGCGTTTGCGTGCTTCTGCTGCGGATACATCTTTGAGTGCTGGTGAGCAACTTACCTCTACATCAGCACCAGCAATTCTTGCTGGCCCCGCTAAAAGTACGGATCAGCAAACGACAGCCTCGATTGATGGTGAAGATCTGCCTCTGCTAGTTGAAGGTGCTGCGCCTAATCCTGAAAGCTCGAAAACTCTCATGCCGGTGGCCAAACCGGAAGGGGTTGCTGTTGCGGCCGTTGAACCAAAAGCACGGCGAAAGAGCAAACTCACTGGTGCGCCAAAACGTGACCTAAAACGGCGTGATGTGGTACCACGCGGACCGGGGAATGTTGATGTCCAAGCGGTTGCTGATGGCACTGCAGATACGGATGCGACGCTGACGTCTCTTGAGGAAGCGTTTGGAATGCCAGCTGGCTACTTGACGGATTAGACCAATACTGAAGACATAAAGAAGCCCGGAGTGATGAGTGCTCCGGGCTTCTTTGCTATTAGATGAAGTCTATTTCGTTGCTGAGCGGCATTTGCCGGATGCGCTTGCCGGTCGCAGCAAAGATGGCGTTTGCCAGAGCTGGTGTTGACGGCGGTGTTCCCGGTTCGCCAGCACCGCCCATCCTCGGTGAATTCTCAAGCAACTCAATGGTGATCTTAGGCGCTTGGTACATGCGCATAGCATCGAATGTGTCGAAGTTGGCTTGTTCCACTTTACCGTCTGACCAGGTGATTTCTTGACCAAGCGCTTGGCTAAGCCCGAAGTTGATGCCGGACATGATCTGGTCTTTGAAGATACCTGGGTCGAGCACAAGGCCCGGATCAGCAACGGCCCAAACTTCTTCGATGGTCACCGTATTATCGGTCACGTCGACCTGAACCACTTGCGCTGTCCATGTGCCGAAAGAAAGGACATGTGCAATTCCGCGGCCTTTGCCTGCGGGGAGTGGTGTGCCCCAACCTGACATTTCTGCAACGCGCTTTAACGCTTCCCGTGCTGGCATAAACTCATCACTGGTCAGATGAGCCAGACGGAATTCCAGCGGGTCTTTGCCTGCTTTATGCGCGGCTTCATCAATGAAGCTTTCATGGAAGAAACCATTGATGGAGTTGCCAACGGAGCGCCAGAAGCCAAGTGGCACCTGAAGATCCGTTACATGAGCCTGACAGCGCTGATGTTCCACATCAAGTGGTTGGTTGAAAACGCCATCCAGCACCGTGTTATCCGGACCAGCAGGGCTAATCGCCGGGAATGTTCTTGGCATCACGCTTGCGATGATGGATGGGGAGGCCACGTGCATGTCTAGTGTTTTGAGTGTGCCGGACTTTGTGATTTGTCCTTTAAACTCACCGATTGCCATGGGGCGATAGGTGTCGTGCTGTGTGTCTTCTTCTCGTGTCCACGTTACTTTGACGGGGTGCGGGGCCGTGGTTTTTGCAATGACTGCGGCATAGAGCGAAAAGTCAGCCTCTAATCGACGACCAAACCCGCCGCCGAGGCGTGTTGTGGTTACATCGACGTCTGCGCTGTCCATATCAAACTGACGAGCGATAGCTGATTGAACCAAGCCCGGTGCTTGGGTCCCAGTCCAAATGCGGACGGTCTCGCCGTCATGCTGTGCAGTCGCGTTCATGGGTTCCATAGTTGCATGCGCGAGGAAAGGCACGCGATACTTGGCCGTGATGGCTTCGCTTTCTGGAATGGAGGAGAAGACTTCGGTGTCTGATCCTGTGCCGCCTAGTTCAAATGTGGCTTCTTCCGTTAATGCGGTTTCTAACGCAGCCCACATCTGCTCTGAGTTCTGGAGAGAGAGTGGATCGTCCCATTCTACTTCTAGCACCTCCGCGCCTTTGAAGGCGGCCCATGTGTTATCTGCGATGATGCCTAAGCCTTCACCGGAGATTGTTTTGATTTCGACAACGTCCTTCACGCCGGGCACTGCGAGTGTTTTGGTTTTGTCGTAGGATTTCAGGCTTACGCCTTTGCGTGGCGCCATTTTCACAGTGCCGTAGAGCATGTCAGGCAATTGAACATCGATGCCGAAGATACGACCACCGGTCACTTTGTCTCTCAGCTCAACACGCTTTTGCGGTTTGCCAAGGATCTTCCACTCACTTGCTTTTTTGAGCTTCATTTCACTTGGCGGGGAGATTGCTACAGCTTTGCTGGTAAGTTCCCCATAGGTGGCGGAGCGTCCTGATTTTTTGTCGGTAATGGTGCCGTTGGCGAGCAAAAGATTGTCTTCTGTCGTGCCGAAATGTTCTTCCGCAGCTTTGACGAGGACATATCTGGCTGCATACCCAGCTTCGCGCATTTTCACAAAGCCATCGGTGGTGGAAGACGAGCCACCTGTCATATTCAGGCCAAGGAACTTGGCAACGACTTTCATGGAGCCGCGTGCCATTTCTGCGAGCAAGCTCTCGTCATAGAACGGGAAGGGTGTGCCTTCTTCCAGCATTGCTGCGTTGAAGTACGCAGGGCTGGATGGCCCGTGTTCCACGATAACCTGTTCTAGAGGGACTTCCAGTTCCTCAGCAACAAGCGCGGCCAGCGTCGTGTGGATGCCCTGACCCATTTCTGCCCGTGGTGCGATGATGGTGATGGTGTTATCCGCATCAATCATCACATAGGGGTTAAACGGAGTTTCGCCTTCAGCCTTCTTTGCATCCAATGGGTTTGCGTAGGGCTTTTGATAGAAGTAATAGCCGACGGCGAGACCGCCAGCAGCAGCGACACCTAGCCCAAGAAAGGCACGGCGGGTGTATTTTCCCAAACGGCTCATTTTTAGGCTCCTAGCGTGTGTGCGGCGTCTTTGATCGCAGCGCGGATTTTAGGGTAAGTTCCGCAGCGGCACAGGTTGGTCATGGCATCGCTGATATCCTCGTCAGAAGGATTTGGGTTTCCTTCTAAGAGAGAAACTGCCGCCATGATTTGTCCGGATTGGCAATATCCACATTGTGGGACAGAATGCTTTATCCAGGCCTGCTGAACTGCATGGAGTTCATTGCCTTGCGAGATACCTTCGATGGTTGTTATCTCGCCGCTCACTTCCCCAACCGGTTGGGTGCAGGAGCGCACGGCTTCTCCATCAATTATCACGGTGCAGGCGCCGCATGAAGCGATGCCGCAACCGAATTTAGGGCCCTTAATATCGAGAGTGTCACGGAGCGCCCACAGGAGCGGCATTTCCGGATCGACTTCAATTTCTTTATTCTGGCCATTCACTGTCAGATTTATTTTCGGGTACATTTGTTTGGCGATCCCGTAAAACTACGATTAGGAGAATGTTGTTCTCTTAATTTATGATCTTACGTAAGTTTGTCAATGGAGTATGCCAAGATTTATTGACAGGAATTTGTTTGCAACTTATCACGAGGCTATGACCAACCAGAGTTTTCAGCGTGCCAGATCGGCAGAAGCAAAAGCGCAGCGCCACAATGATCTTATTTGGGCTGCGACCTGTGTTCTTGATGAGGATGGCGTAGATGGCCTGACATTACAGGCGATTGCCAGCCGTGCCGGTATTGTGAAATCCAATATCTATCGTTATTTTGAGTCGCGCGAAGCGATTTTGGTTGAGCTGTTGCTGCAAGATTTTGTTGAAGTTATCAAAGAGCTTGAGAAGCAGGTCTCAGGCGTGATGACGCCGACGGATATGGCGAACCTGTTGGCGGAAATGTTTGCGTCTCGCAAACGGTTGTGTGAACTGATGAGCTTAATTGCACCAACAATGGAAAAAAACATCTCCATTGAGTGCGTGCGGAACTTTAAGCGGGCATTGCTGAGTGAAGCCGCTCGGGCAGGGGCTGCGCTGCAAAAAGGGTTGCCGTGGTTGAATGCCGAAGAAGCATTGAATGTATTCTTCACCATTCATGTGGTCGTTGCCGGTTTGTGGCCGATTACCAACCCACCACCAGTTCTGGAAACACTTTACAAAGAGCCCGAGTTTGCAGCGCACAGGTATGATTTTTCTCAGGCGCTTTTTGGGATGATTGCTGCCCATCTTGTGGGGCTGGAAGCCTTGAAAAAGCTCAGCCCGCAAACTTCCTGATTTCTCGGCTAAGCACGGCAATGCCGTCCTCCGGGTTGCCGATATTCTGTATTTCCACGAGGTGAGGGACTTCTGGTAAGGATAGGTCTGCCCTGTGCAGGCGCTGCTCTATGTCTTCAGCTGTTTCTCTGCCGCGGGATGCAAGCCGTTCTGCCAGCACTGAGATGGGCGCAGTTATGTGAACGACCAGCACCTTCTCATATTTTGCGACAGCTTCTGCCAATGCTTTCCGAGACCCGTTGGCGATGGCAATGCCACCTTTTGCGATGTGCTCATCTACACATTCAGGCAATGCGTAGACCAGCCCATGGGCTGGCCACGACAAGGCGACACGGCCTTGTGCGATGAGATCTGACATCTCATCATGACAGAGAGCCTCATGAGGCTCTGAGCCAGCATCAGCAGGACGCGTGATGAGACGGCGGACAAACATGATGCTCTCATCATCAGCGCATTGATTTTTGTAACCGTAGATCAGTGTGTCTTTGCCTGCACCGCTTGGACCGACAACGATGACGAGTGCGCCGGGGCCCAGCTTTGATGTGTGTTTTTCGGCTACTCCTGCAGCAGTCACCATAATCTCCCTCTCAATCGTGGTGTCTTAAGCGACTCGGTAACCTTCGCGCCAAACGCCACGCACAATTGGGACATCACCCACTATGCGGACCTGAACCAAGTCTGCTCGGCGACCAACTTCAAGTGCGCCGCGATCAGACAGACCAACCGCCTCAGCTGGAATGCGGGTTACTTTCTGTACGGCTTGCGGCAAGGAGATGTTTTCCACTTGCTGGTCCAGCAGGAAGACTGCTTGAAGCAGGGAAACTGGGACGTAATCTGAAGACAATACATCGAGGTATCCGGCTTCTGCCAGTTCGCGGGCGGAGATATTGCCGGAGTGAGATTTGCCGCGCACCACGTTCGGTGCGCCCATCAGGACTGCCATGCCAGCTTCATGGGATGCTTTTGCAGCCTCAAGCGTCGTTGGGAATTCTGCAACGTTGATGCCGAACTCAATCGCTTCTTCAACGTGAGCAAGAGTTGCATCGTCATGGCTCGCTAGAATCATGCCAGCTGCTTTGGCGCGATCAGAAACTGCAATACGGTTCTTGGCTGAGTTCCGTGCTGCACGGGCTTGCATCTGGTCAGTGAACTCTTTCATCTGCTCATCAGAAAGGCCTTTTTTGGTTTTGTAGTAGAGCTCGAATTGGTCCATGGACGTGAACTGACGTTGACCCGGAGTGTGGTCCATCAACGATGCAAGACGCACGCGCGCATCTTTGTTGAACAGGTCAAAACCTTCAACGCAGTTGTCGGCGGAGACTTCACAGCGCAGGTGGATGAAATGATCAGCCCGAAGGCGACCTTCGTGCTGGCTGATTTCGATGGCATCTGCCATTGCCCGCATGTCGTGTGCTGTCAGGTCTGCTTTATCTTCCATACCAACGCGGAGTGCATCAAACACAGTGGTGATGCCGGAACAAGCGATTTGTGCATCATGAGCCTGCACAGCGGAAACGGCGTTCCAAGTTACGCCGGGACGAGGCTTGTAGTGGTTTTCCAAGTGATCTGTGTGCAATTCCACGAGACCGGGAATGAGGAAATCGCCTTCGCAATCTATAGCGTTGGTCACATTACCTTCGCTTAAATCGTGGATTTTGCCCTGTTTGACGGCCAGAGTGCCATCCATGACCTGCTCTGGCAGGACCAGTTTTGCATTGGTGAATACCATTGGCGTATGCGGCTCAACTAGGGTTGAGGTCTGATGTGGTGCTTCGCTTAAACCGACGTCGCTCATCCTGCGGTTCCTTCCAATGGTGTGATCTCTATAATTTGGAACGGTGCCCCTGCCTCTGGCTCAATGCAGAGAGCGAGGTGGGAAATGGGGAATGGTTGATTAATAACGGGCTTGAAATGGTCCTGCGCAGCAGCCTTAAGAGCTTTACGTTCGGTTTCATTCTCAAGTCGTTTTGACAGCGTCATGTGAAAATGGAAATGCTCAAAAATGTAGGGGTAGCCCCATTCGAGCATATAGCTGTCCTGTTCTGGTGTCAGGTTGGCCTTTCGGCGGCGTTCTATATCTTTGTCGTTCAACGGCGCACGCAGATGATCAAATTCCTTGATGCACCGTGCTGCCAGATCAACGAGCTGCTGTGACTTTGCTGTGGGAGTAAGAGCCAAAAACTTACCGAGAAGGTTTGGGGCCAGCCCTTCAAGAGAGAAGGGAGCTGTTTTCCTTGCTAAGTCCTTTAGTGCAGATTTTACATCTTCCTGCGTTTTATCTTCTGCCAGCTGAAACGGTGGTTTCATGGTGGCATGGAACCCGTAACGCCGCGCGTCCTCTGTGAGATTGTACAGGCGTTCGCCGCCGACATCTTTGAGAGTGGGTTGTTGAAGTTTGTCGTTTGAAAAAGCTGATCGCCCAAGCCACTGATTACCCAAACGGGTCAATTCAGCTGTCTGCGGATGACTGAAGTAGATTGAATATCGCATACGTAAAATCCTTAGGCTTTCGACTTACCGAGTGAACGATGTCTGGACTGTGACAGTTCAGCAAGGTTCGAAGTGCTCAAGAAACCTTTCCACAGACATTGATTGAAACAGGGACAAACGCTCGAAGATATCGTCATCCGGCCAATTCCACCATTTCAGTGTGAGAAGCCGGTTTGTGATGTCTTTTGAGAATCTTGGTTTGATAGACTTCGCAGGGACGCCGCCAACGATCATGTACGGCTCGACGTCCTTTGCAACGACAGCACCCGCTGCGAGGATCGCCCCATCACCGATAGTAACACCGGGAAGGACGGTTACGCCGTGGCCTATCCAAACATCATTGCCGATGAGGACGCGGTTTGCTCGCCGGTTTGCAAAGAAGGTGTGGTCCCGTTCTTTGTCACCCCGATAATATTCAGGTGTGTACGTAAACCGATGTTGGGAAACCCGCTCCATAGGGTGATTGGGAGGACCCAGACGAACATTGGATGCAATGGCCGTGAATTTTCCAATAACAGTGTCTGCTACTGAACTGTTCGGGCCAATGTAGGAGTAGTCGCCGAGCTCACAATATTCCAGATGGGTTGGACCAAGCACTTCGCATTGCCGGCCAATCCTAGCCTCTCTGAGAGAGACGGTTGACTCTATGACCGTCTCTTTGAGTTTGGGGGGCTTTATCATGGAGCGAGTTTCCCGTTTATGCAGCCGAGGCGAAAGACATGACGTCTACGATCCGGTCTGCAATTGCGTCGCGCACGTCGTGATCATGCAAAATGCCGACCATTGCCACGCCTTGTTTCTTTTTCTCTTCCACCAGCTCAACAACAACGGCTCTATTTGCTGCATCGAGTGACGCTGTTGGCTCATCAAGGAGAAGGATTGGGTAGTGGGCAATGAACCCACGTGCGATGTTTACGCGTTGTTGTTCGCCGCCTGAAAAGGTTGCTGGTGGGAGCTGCCACAGGCGTTCTGGCACATTGAGACGAGCGAGAAGATTTCCAGCTCGTTCAAATGCCTCTTCCTCATCAACGCCTTGTGCCATGAGTGGTTCGGCAACCAGTGTCAGAGCCGGTACACGCGGGATGGCCCGCAGGAACTGGGAGACATAGCCGATTGTGGTTTCACGCAGGCGGATGATGCGGCGCGGTGTTGAATCCGCGATGTTGACGATTTCGTCGCCATCGGAGATGAGGATCTGGCCCTTCTGACACCGGTAATTGGCGTAAATCATCTTCAGGATCGAGCTTTTGCCTGATCCCGATGGACCGCCTAAGACAACGCACTCGCCGCTTGCGACGGAGAAGTTGACGCCGGACACCACTGGTATTTCCAAGCCATCTCGCAAGTGCATTGTGAATGACTTTGCAAGATCGGAGACCAGAATTTTCGTCTTTGGAGTGTTTGACATTGTTCTGTCCTCAAGGTTGCAAGATGGAAGACACGAGAAGCTGGGTATAGCTCTGTTGTGGATCATCAAGCACCTGATCTGTCAGGCCACTTTCAATCACATGCCCGTGGCGCATCACCAGAATGCGGTGTGACAGGAGACGTGCAACAGCCAGATCGTGGGTAACGATGATCACGGAAAGACCTAGATCCGCGACCAGTCCTCGGAGTAGATCCAACAAGCGAGCCTGAACCGAAACATCAAGCCCGCCCGTTGGCTCATCCATAAAGATCAACCGGGGGCTGGTTACCAGATTCCGTGCGATTTGCAGGCGCTGGCGCATACCACCAGAGAAGGATCGCGGGTCGTCGTCAATGCGATCTTCTTCAATCTCAACGCGGCCAAGCCAGTCTGTTGCTGTATTGCGAATGTTGCCATAGTGACGAGCGCCGACAGCCATGAGGCGTTCACCGACGTTTGCACCAGCGGAGACTGTCATGCGCAGGCCATCGGCAGGGTGCTGATGCACAAAGCCCCAGTCTGTACGCATCAACATGCGGCGTTCAGCTTCGCTCATCTCATAAAGATTGCGCATCTGGCCCATGCGATTGCGATAGCTCACAGACCCGGAGGTGGGAGTAAGGCGTGTTGCCAGGCTGTTCAGGAGCGTTGTTTTGCCTGAACCACTTTCGCCAACAACTGCGAGCACTTCACCCGGGTAAAGGTCAAAGCTGACATCTTTACAGCCAATGCGGCCCCCATAGAGTTTTGTGGTGTTGCGAACCTGAAGAAGCGGAAGGTCTTCAGTACCTTGAGTATCAAAGGACATTAGTCGTTTCCTTCAGCTTCCAGCGGGTTAACCCCGAGGTGCCCAACATGACCTGCTTCGCGGCGGTCCTCACAATAATCACTGTCTGAACAGACAAACATGCGGTTGCCGGCATCGTCGAGAATGACCTCATCCAGATAAACGCTTTCCGCGCCACAGATCGCGCAGGGCTGTTCGAACTTGTTTATTTCAAACGGGTGATCTTCGAAGTCGAGGCTGACAACTTTGGTGTACGGTGGGATCGCGTAGATGCGTTTCTCGCGACCAGCTCCAAACAGCTGAAGAGCCTCCATTTGGTCCATCTTCGGATTGTCGAACTTTGGCGTTGGAGATGGATCCATCACATAGCGATCTTCCACCAAAACGGGGTAGGCATAAGCCGTTGCGATGTGGCCGAATTTTGCGATGTCTTCGTAAAGCTTCACATGCATCAGGCCGTATTCTTCCAGCGCATGCATTTTGCGTGTTTCGGTTTCGCGAGGCTCCAGAAATCGGAGTGGCTCAGGGATTGGCACCTGATAAACGAGTACCTGATCTTTCGTCAGCGTTTCCTCTGGAATACGGTGACGGGTCTGGATGATTGATGCGTCTTTGGTCTTCGTTGTTGTTTCCACCCCAGTGGTTTCAACAAAGAAGGTGCGCAGGGCGACTGCGTTGGTTGTGTCGTCTGAGCCCTGATCGATCATTTTCAGGCAATCGTCTTTGCCGATGACAGCAGCCGTTACCTGAACGCCACCCGTGCCCCAGCCATATGGCATTGGCATTTCGCGGGCGGCGAATGGAACCTGATATCCCGGAACTGCAATGCCCTTTAGGATTGCGCGGCGGATCATGCGTTTGGTCTGTTCATCCAGATAAGCGAAGTTGTAGTGCTCGTCGGAGATGCCTTGGGTTTCAGCTATCTCAGTCATTGTGCTGCCTCCGCTACGAGTTCTTGCTCTGCCGCGTCCTGTTTTTCCTGCCACTCTTTGCGAACCTTGCGGATCAACTCGAGTTCTGACTGGAAATCAACGTAGTGAGGCAGTTTCAGGTGCTCTACGAAGCCAGTTGCCTGAACGTTGTCGGAGTGGGACAGAACGAATTCCTGATCCTGAGTTGGAGAATCGATCTCCTCGCCCAGTTCTTCTGCGCGCAGGGAACGGTCCACCAGAGCCATTGCCATGACTTTGCGCTCGCCCTGACCTGGAACCAGCCCGTAACCGCGTGTGAACTGCGGTGGGGCTGTTGCTGAGCCTTGGAACTGGTTGATCATTTGACATTCAGAGGCTGTCATGATGCCCAATGGGACTTCAAAGCCGAGCTCTTCCATGAAGAAGTCTACTTCCACTTCGCCAAGGCGAATTTCGCCTGCGAATGGGTGAGTTCGGCCAAAACCACGCTGTGTGGAATAGCCCAGAGCCAACAAGAAGCCTTCATCGCCGCGAGCGAGGTTTTGCAAGCGTAAATCGCGATCTGCCGGGAAGGTGAGTGGTTCACGAGTGAGATCGCCAACCGGGGTGTCTGGTGCCGGTGCTTCGTCTATCTCAATCAGGCCTTCATCGTTGAGGAGATCGGTCACGCGTGGGACGACTTCTTCTTTTTGGAATTCCTGGACTTCAGGTGTTGGTACTTGGCCATCTGCTGCGAGTTTAAAATCGAGCAGGCGCTGGGTGTAATCGAAGGTTGGGCCAAGCAACTGGCCGCCCGGTAGATCCTTATAAGTCGCTGAAATACGGCGACGAATGAGCATTCTGGCGGTGTCGATTGGCTTTGAGTAACCAAAACGAGGCAGGGTGGTTCTGTAAGCGCGCATCAGGAATGCAGCTTCGATCAGGTCACCACGGGATTGTTTGATACCAAGAGCTGCCAGTTCTGTATCGTACAAAGACCCTTCGGCCATGACGCGAGAGACAGACAGGTAAAGCTGCTCTGAGAGCTGCTTGAGGCTAAGGGAAGGAACATCGGTGTTTCCGCGGCGATCCCGAGCCATAAGCTTGTGAGCATTGCGGATGGCTTTCTCGCCACCTTTAACGGCAACATACATGAGTTAAGCCTCCAAACCGGTGATTTTGGTAGAGCGTGGCACGCCAGCAACCTGATTTTCTCCAGCAAAGATCACATCAATTCCGAGCGGGTAGAGCGTGCTGTTTGCCTGCATTTGTTGCCAGAAGGAACTTGGGACCGGGCTTACTGAAAAGAGGTTTTGTGTTTTGATGCCGGGACCTTCCAGCGTAACGCCTTCGCCAGACTTAAGGTCTTCAACCATCAAGATAATTGTGGTGGAGCGATCAGGATATTCTGCTGTGCCTGCCGCAAAGTTAGCGATTGCAGGAAGGTTTTTTCCGCTGGAAACCAGAGCAAATGTTGCCTCGTTAGGGCTTTCAACAAACGGTGCTGCTGTATGGAAGCGGATGTAGTTTTTGACTGCTTCATTTGAGGCAAGGTCTGGATCTAACCAAAGCGGCGTGTCGTAATCGCAGAGCGTCAGGACGAGTGCCGTCGCTGCTGTTGAAAGCGGAGCAGGCGGTGTTAGCGAGATATCGCCAAGTTCCTGAACCGTGCCCGGTTGTGCCAGCGCATTCATAGTGGCGCGGAAAACGGATTGTGCATCATGGACTGCATCTGCAAAGCCGGGGGCAGGTGCTTTTGCGAAAATTGAGGAAGCGGTTTGTGCGGTCATATTATTCTCCCCGAACCATGGTGAAGAAATCAACCTTGGTCGCAGCAACTTCAGCGCGGGTCTCGTTCTCAGAAGTTTCTTGAGATTCTGCGAGTGGTGCCAGTACCTTGGCCTCAACGGTTGCGCGGTGAGCAGGCAGTTGCCACAGCGCGTCGATCAGTGCTGTATGCAGGACTTTCTGCTTGTCGCGGCCCAATGCCTGACCGAAGCCGGTTGTGCCGTCTTCCAGCGCAACAACGCATCTGGTGACGGTTGCCTCGCACAGGTTGAATGGAGCGCCTGTGCCACCTGCGCGGCCTCGTACCATCACAAGCCCGATTTCTGCTGGTCGTATCACAGAGTAACTCGGTTCAATTCTGAGGTTTTTCCATGCATCAGCAATGTCTTGTGCTGATGCCTTCGCCAGAATACCCATTGCATTCTGTCTTGCTGCAATTTCCGGTGAATGCTCCTTGAGCGAACTTGCCGTCATTTCAGCCCCTTTAGACTAGAGGAACCAGCAGGGTTCCCCGGCATTGTGTTGTGACGCGGAGCGGGTTTTGATGCTGCCCTTTCCACGCGCCGGTAATTCGATTGCTAAGTAGTAACAATTATTGTCTAGTTGTATAGACAAATATTTTGCTCGCCAACTAGCTAATGTTGTTTCATGACGAGGGCATGACGATTCCGATGAAATTTGAATTTTCTCCAGTCGAGCGGCGTGCTGGCGTTGCTATGTGGAAACAGATAGCTGAACTTCTGCGGGCTGAGCTTTCTAAGTCGGCTATATCTGAAGGCGAAAAAATGCCGACAGAACAGGTGCTTGCGCAAAACTTTGGTGTGAACAGGCATACTGTGCGGCGGGCAATATCTACGTTGATTGAAGAAGGGCTTTTACGGGCTGATCAAGGCCGTGGAACCTTCGTTGCGAGGGCACCGCTTGTCTACCCGATTGGGCCGCGGACTCGTTTCACAGAGAATTTGTCTGGTCAGGCCCAGGAAATTTCTGGAAATATGTATAAGATTATAGAGGTGGAAGCGGACGCATATACCGCTGAGATGCTGGGAGTGGCGGTTGGAACGCCTTTGTTCCAGAGCGAATCTGTGAGCTATGCGGATGAGGTTCCAATCATCACTGGCGTGAGCTGGTTTGAAAAATCGCGCTTCCCAAATCTTCCGGCAGATTTTGAAGAAACTGAGTCCATCTCCAGAATTATGGAGAAGTATGGGTTTGGGGATTATCGCCGTAAGGAAACACGCATTACTGCAGCTCTTTGCGATGCGCGTAATGCAGAACTGCTCAAGATTTCAGAGGGTTCACCGGTGCTTGTCATGGATTCAATCAATGTGATTGCGGATGATACACCGATCCAGATTGGGCGGGCTTATGTTGCGCCTGAACGAATGCATTTGACCGTCAACAGTTAGGTGCAGCCTACCAGAACTTGGGTGCTTCGACGGCTGCGTTCCAGCGTTCCTGCGCTTCCAGCCATGCATTGTCAGCACGGGCCTGATGCCAGCCAGCGATGTAGCCGATGACCGTTGAGACTTCGTTGTTTTGCAAGGATTGCGGCAGCTTCATTGCGACCAGACGTTCTGCCATCGCGACGTCATTCAAATAGCCGAAGGTATTTTGTAGGCGCTTCAGACACTTAAGAAATATGCTCAGATCTTCAGGCTCATAAAGGGAGTAGAAGAACTCAACGGTGTAACGCATTTTTTTGAGTGCTTTTCGCAGATTATGCCGTTGCTCAATGCTCAGGTCTTGCAGGTTTTCGGCACGTTTTTCGCAGACCTTCCAGCGTTTGCTCAGAGCATTTTGGGCGAACTCTTTAATTGGTTGATCGAGAACACTGGCGAGATTTTTTGTCCATATCCGGCTTTCGGATAGTTGCCCAAGATCCAGCAGAAATGTGTTGAGCTGCGGATTGACCAGCTCTTCCCGCAGTTCATGCTGAGCTTCCTTATGGGCGAGCTGAATGGCTTCGAATAATGCCGTTACTGAATGGCCTTCTGGGAGCAGGGGGATAACTGGGGTGATGATGTCTTCCACCAACACGTCAATATCTCGCTGATTGCCAGCGGTTGTTGCCAGCTGCTTTGCGTTGGTATCCAACTGCCCAATCATCGGGTTCGCGGGGATAGTTGTTTTGTAGATGTTAAAGGCACTTCTCAAACGGCGCAGGCCAACGCGGAGCTGGTGCGGACCCTCTGAGTTGTTTTGCTGCAACACACAGGAACGGTTGGCAATGATTTGGTGGAGGCATTCGCGCAGGATTTTCTGAAAGGCGGAACCGGCGCTGTCTTCATCCGTGAGTGCTATAGGATTGGAGTGCAGTGCATCTGCTTGTAATTCCGGCTGTTCCCCGTTTACAAGTCGGTAGCCTATACCTGCTTTGTTGGTGTTGGAGAACAGAATTGGCCGATCTTTCATCAACGCATTTGCGAGCCGATACAAGCTTTCAATCGGGCCTGACAGGAGTTCCAGCTCGATTTCGTTGATCGGATGTTGCCGGGTTTCCGTCTTGGCAACGCCGGTATCCATAGCGACTTCGATGCGCGCGCCAGCCGCATCTGAGTAATAGGTGAGGGTGCGCGTCATGACCGTTTCGAAGAGGACGCCGTACTCTTTGTCCTTAAGCAGGTCTTCCAGATTTTTACGGATTTCCGGGTCTGTGATTGCATCAAAATCTGGTTTACCCCCGTTGATAGGAGTTTCCAGCTCCACCCTTCTGGACAGGCCAGACTGCATACCGCCGCCCTGTTTTATGGTTTGCAACCAGTTGTCATCGCTTTTGCGAGTCCGCAAGGATACGCGAGCTTTACGCAGAGTGTGGTCGGGGGTGTCGTAGTAGATGGATCGCAGTTGCCGAGTTGATTGCGCACTGGCCTCAAACCCCTCAGGTGGCTTAGCTTTCACCAGCTGCGTCAGAGTTGCTTCATCTACTGTAAGCTTGAGTTCGATCTCATGCATGGTCGTAGGACATCCCTGTACACAGCGCGTGAGCAGAAGATGATTCTTCCGCGTCAGCCCTGTTGGTTTTGCGTAACTAAAACATCTCGCGAACCCACCCTGCTGTAAAGGGCGCGAGAGCTCAAGGGAATTTTACCAAAGATATAGTCCCCGCGAGACTGCATGGTTATGAATAGTGCGGAATAGCTGTTGGTTTGATAGGAGCTAGGCAGGTGTCAGCGGATCCTGCTGGAATAAGTAGGCGTCAAAGGCTGGATCATCGACGTCAGAGAGTTCCAAAAGGCGTTTACGGACGTTTTCCAGATGTTGCCACATGGCCTGTTTCGCAGCCTGAGGGTCGCGGCGTTTGAGAGAGTCCAGAATGTCCTGATGATCTTTCAGCCATTCTTCGCGGTAGGTATGGTCAAAGATGCGTTCATGCAGCTTGTCCCACATCTTGGATCGACTGCGCTGTTGCCATAGGTTTCTAACCATATCGACAAGAACTGAATTCTGCGTTGCCTCAGCAATCAACAAGTGGAATTCCTCGTCTGCTTCATAGCCGCCAGAACCCTGAGCAATCTCGGTACGTTCTTTCTCGAGAGCTTGGCGCATGCGCAGAATGTCTGTTTTGGTCACCATGGTGGCGGCAAATGCTGCGATGTTACTTTCCATCAACTGGCGTGCCTGAAGCAACTCAAAGGGACCGATATCCCCGAGGTTGGCAGTGGCTGCAGTGGGCTCCGTATTGGGCAGGCGAACGACGTAAGTGCCTGATCCCTTGCGCACATCAATCAAGCCTTCAATCTCGAGCATGATCATTGCTTCGCGCAGGAGAGACCGGCTTACGCTCATCTCTTCAGCGATCTGGCGTTCAGGGCGGAGACGGTCTCCTACCTTGAAAGTCCCGTTGCTTAGTTCAGTGCGCAAGACTTCAGCCACTTCTTGATAGCGACGACGCTGACCATCCATCTAGCTCAAACTCCTGTGGCTGCACTGTACGGCAATTTTTCGATGATTTATTGAATGCTAAGAATACTACATAGCCTAGTTTTGCAAGAGAGACAAAAGGTCAGAAATTTGCTGTAGCTCACCAGCTTCTTCTCCAGTTTTCTATTGGCTTCATTGATCTAAGGGTCTGATTAAATTGATTAAAGAAGAAAATAAACCGAATTTCACAAGGTGTTGTGATGCATTGAACTACAGCTTTGGCGAGTAAGTATTGTCAACTTAGATGAATTTTACACCGAGTTGTGACTTGGCCCGCGTGAGTTGTAGCTTCGTGCCCAATAGCTTCTTGTTCGTTAGAAACTACAATGCCCTAGATGGTTGCTAAAGTAACAGCGGTGGGCTGGATTATTTTGTGGCTCAATTTGCCAATATTGGTCAGAGGAATTGGAAATGAAGATGAGGGCAAAAAAAGCCCCTGAAAATTGCTCTTCAGGGGCATAACTTGGTTTTGGCTCAGTCCATGTTCTTCGGTTTCCAGCGCCTTAGGAACATGGCGTTGGTCACGACGGAGACGGAGCTCATTGCCATGGCAGCGCCAGCGATGACAGGGGAGAGTAACCCGAAGGCTGCCAATGGAATTCCGATGATGTTGTAGATGAAGGCCCAGAACAGGTTCTGTCTGATTTTTCTGAGGGTTGCCTTGGAGATGTCCAGCGCAGCGGGGATCATTTTCGGCTCGGAGCGCATGAGAGTAACTCCGGCGGTTTCCAACGCAACATCAGCACCAGAGCCCATGGCAATGCCGAGATCAGCGGCCGCAAGAGCAGGGGCATCATTGATGCCATCGCCGACCATGGCAACGATATAGCCTTGTTCTTTCAGGTCATTTACGACTTCGTTCTTGCCTTCTGGCAGTACACGAGCCTGATACTCATCAACGCCGACCTGATCTGCAATGGTTTTTGCTGCAAGCTCAGTATCGCCAGTGAGCATAACTGTGCGGATGCCTTGCTGTTTGAGTTGGGCAACTGCTTCTTTTGCAGTTTCTCGTGCCTGATCAACAAAAGCAAGAACGCCGATTGCGCGATCTCCGAGTGCGACTGTGACAGCGGTCTTACCTGCTGATTCGTAAGTCTTTATAAGACCTGCGCCAGTCATAGATGGAGTGATATTGAGATCTTCCATCAAGGCAGCGTTGCCAATGGCAATTTGCTGGCCTGTGAGTTCACCAATCAACCCCTTGCCGGGGATAGCTTTAACTGCGCGTGGGCGGGTGAGCTTGAGGCCCTTTTCCTCTGCCGCGCGGATAAGTGCGCTGGCGAGGGGATGCTCGCTGCCGAGCTGAACGCTGGCGGCGATGAGCAGCAGGCGGTCGTTGTTACGGTCAAACGCCTGAGCATCCGTAAGAACCGGCTTTCCAACTGTCAGCGTGCCGGTCTTATCAAAGAGAATGGTATCGACTTTGTGAGCCCGTTCCAGCGCTTCAATATCGCGGATAAGTATGCCAGCTTTTGCGGCAGCGCCTGTACCAGCAACAAGGGCGGTAGGGGTAGCAAGTCCAAGGGCGCAAGGGCAGGCGATGACCAGTACGGCAACGGATGCGCCAACTGCTGCATTAACATCGCCAGAATAAAGCATCCAGCCTGCAAATGTTGCGATTGCGATGAGCACAATAACGGGAACAAAAATAGCGGCGACTTTGTCGACTAATTTTTGTAGGGGCGCTTTGGACGCCTGCGCACCTTCTACAAGGCGGATAATCTGCGCTAAGCGTGTTGATTCTCCAAGGGCCGTGGTGCGTACAAAAATTGCGCCTGATCCGTTGATCGTTCCACCGGTTACCTGATCGCCTGTGTTTTTGTGGATGGGAAGGCTTTCGCCTGTGAGCATAGATTCATCCAGCTCGCTCTCACCGTCTTCGATGATGCCATCGGTTGGAACACGCTCGCCCGGTTTGACAACAATGTAATCGCCCAAGCGCAGGTCGGAGATGCTGGTGGGGATAATCTTATCACCAACGATCTTGTTTGCGGTGGTTGGGCGCAGTGAAAACAGGGACCGCACTGCTGCTGTGGTTGAGCGTTTTGCTCTGATTTCCAGATACTTACCCAGCAAGATCAACGTCAGGATAACGGCTGATGCTTCAAAATATAGGGCGGTGTCATGCGTTTGGGGGGCGAGGAAAACATTGTAGACGCTGAACAGATAAGCTGCAGATGTGCCTAGAGCAACAAGGACATCCATGTTTGCGCCGCCATGACGGAGCGCTGCAAATGCACCCTTGTAGAATCGGGCACCAACAAAAATCTGGATAGGTGTGGCCAACGCAAACTGTGCGAGGCCAGATAGTTCAAATTGCACCCCAAAAGCCATCAAAACCATTGGAATGACTAGCGGAATCGCCAGTAGCGTTGAAAACGCAAAAAGATGAAAGGTTTTGCGTTCTTCTGCGTGGCTTTGTGCTTCGCGCTCATCGTGAGCTTTTTTTGCGGCTTCCGCTTCGTCGTGGCGTTCTTTCGCCTCAAACCCTGCGGTGGAGACAACCATGAGAAGGTCGTTTGCAGCGACCTGTGGCAGATGCTGGACCTCCGCTGACTCAAGCGCAAAATTTACGGTGGCGTTGACCACGCCATCGGTCGCTTGCAGGGTCTTTTCCAAACGGGATGCGCAACCTGCACATGTCATTCCCGTAATATCAAGTTTGACTGTTGTGGCTGGGGAGGCTGAGTGTGCGTTCATCAGAGCTATCTTCGGTTGCCGAGTTTAGACCATCAGGACTTATTACCATTGGTGATGGCGGGTCAAGGGGCTGTGTTGTGAGCAAGTACGTAACCTCCCCTATGTGATGTAGGTATGCCGTGATCTTGATCAAACCCGCGATCACGGCATGATGATTCCTGATGGTATTGGAGGGGTTTCGATTGCTTGTCCTCGAATACACAGGAGAATGAGGATAATTCTCGCTGTGGACAGTTTTCCGCGAACTGATCGTCTGCAATGACGCCGAACTTATTGAGCGGGTGGATGTCATGGGCTTTCTGGGTAGGATAGCCAACTTTAATGCTGTAAAATCTATCGGGTTCGCGGAAACATCAGCCTTCCGGCAGCAGTTCAACGAGCTGCATTATGTGATGGAGAGTGAGTTGGCCTCTGCCTGATCGTTATTTTGAAAGCGCATCTGCCAGAAGGTCGAAGACCAGACGGATGCGTTGGGAGGTGTGAAGCTCGCGGTGGGTTGCCAGCCAGATTGGGACCGGGAATGGATCGAATGATGGTAGAACCTGTTCCATGTCGGGGAACTTTTCCCCGATCTCTTCAAGCATGATGATGATGCCGAGGTCGTTTCTGGCCAGTTCCCAACCAACCACACCGCTCATGGTTGTGAGTTTGAAGTTCTGCGTCGTTAAGGGCAGATTGGTTTGGCTAAAGTGCTTCAGAAATCTGTCTGGCCTGTCGAATCCGATGAAATTGTGATTCGAGAGGTTTCCTGTCGATTGTGGGCGGCCTTTTTTGTCCAAATAACCCTTTGAGGCGTAAAAGAGAGCGAAGGATTCTTTCACCAGCTTTGCAATCAGGTCGGGTTGTTCTGGTCGGACATGGCGGATAGCGATATCGGCTTCGCGCTGTTGTAGATCGCTGACGGAGTTGGTTGCAACAATCTCCACCTCAATCCCGGGAGCGCTCGCTCTGAGGTGCTTGAGGATTGGCGGTAAGATGAACGCTGCCATGGCATCGCTGGCGCTGATGCAGACGTGCCCGTCAATTTCCTGAGATTGCCCGGAAGCTGTGAGGGAGATGCGGCTTGCGGCTTCTCCCATAGATTTTACATGGTCGAGGAGTTCCATGCCTGATTGTGTCAAGGTGAGAGAGCGGCCGGCGCGCTCAAACAGGGTGACACCCAGAGCTTCTTCCAGAGCGGTGACCTGTCTTCCCAATGTTGGCTGCGTAAGCCCCAGAGCGCGGGCAGCAGCAGACAGCGAGCCTTCCTCAGCAGTGACGAGGAAAGCACGGGCTTGATTCCAATCGAAAGAGACTGACTGCCAATTCATGCATATTTGTATATCTAAACAACAATATTAGGCAATTTGTTTTGAGTTTTTGCATGAGTACTATGCTCTCAAAGGAGACACCACATGCAAGATATAGCGAAATTTTGGGACAAACAGGCGCCGGGATACGTTGCTCGGCCAATGAAGGACACAGCATCTTATGAGAGGGCTATGGAGCGGGTGCGATCTTATCTTTCTCAAGATCAGGAGGTATTGGAAATGGGGTGTGGCAGTGGCTCCACAGCGCTTTTGATCTCGCCTTTTGTCAAGCATATTACGGCCAGCGATATTTCGCTGAAGATGATTGAGTTCGGACGCGAAAAAGCGCAGAAGGACGGCGTCGAGAACGTGAGTTTTGTCCATTCGCCAGCTCAGGGCAATTCATTGCAAGGTAAGACATATGATGTGGTGATGGCCTTCAATCTCATCCACCTGATCAAAGATGCCACAGGTACGATTAAACAGACCCATAGTCTGCTGAAGCCGGGTGGTCTGTTTATATCAAAAACACCATGTTTGGGCGATGCCGCTTTTTACTGGCGGTGGCTCATCAACGTGGCCCGCTTTGTTGGCTACGCCCCTTACGTGAAATACTTCAAGCAACGAGAGCTGGCCCGCTCGATTGAAACTGCCGGATTTACAATTATAGAGACGGGTAACTACCCAGCCTCCCCAATGGGCCGGTTTATTGTGGCGCGGAAGGATTGAGTGCGCGTGCTTTTGTTTTGTTCAATTAAGAAATAGAATGCTGAAACTTAACGGTTATTGCTTGTGCTTGAGGCAGGACTAACTCGAATTCTGGCATTCCCTTTCATTTACGGTTGATTGCCTCAACGAGTGTTGGGGCAATTTTTCTTGTTGTTTCCGCCGCGATCGCTGAATAATCAGAGATTGGAGTAAGTTGTATTCTCAAGGCCAGAGGCTGATTTTCGTTGCCAGAATTTCAGCAGGCGTTTCTCGAAAAGCGCTTCGCTGTTTTCAAATAGCGTCCTCCTCCATTAGAGTGGTTGTGGCGCGTCCAAACCATTTTTGAGGAGATTATATATGGGTATTATTGCTTTTGATCATGTTCAGATGACCATTCCTGTTGGCGAAGAAGACGTTGCACGTACCTTTTTCGTAAACCTGCTTGGCTTCACCGAAGTTCCAAAACCTGAGGCATTACAAGGCCGTGGCGGCGCATGGTTCACCTCTGGAGTCGTAAACCTGCATCTAGGTGTTCAAGTTCCTTTTACCCCATGCAAAAAAGGCCACCCGGCATTCCTGTTGGATAACCTGCAGGAAACAGTCGACCGTTTGGCAAAAGCTGGTGCCGTTTTGAAAGACGACAAACCGCTGCCGGGTTATATTCGCAAGTTCACCGAAGATCCGTTTGGCAACCGAATTGAGCTGATGGAGTACAAATTATAGAGGCTTCAACTCTCGTAGCAGCGCATACGAAACGAGCTGAAATTAAAGGAATGTTATGGCAGTTGTCAGATGTAAGGATCACGCCCCTAAGGGACGGACGCGCACCTACATAGCTCATGTGGAGCCCATTGGTTACCCGGAGACAGCGATGGTGTGCGGGGGCAAACATTGTTCTGCACCCGGCCTAATTTGGTTGGATGAGCCTGAAAAAGTCAAATATGATTGCGGCGAGAGAATCTTTGATGCCTTCGTCGCTTCTGCGATGAAAATGAGAGCCAAGCCGTGACCTTTTAATAGTCATGAAAAAGGGGCCTATTGGCCCCTTCTATTTGTTTGGATCTTGGTTGGTTTTAAGCCGTTTCCAGGTCCATGTTCTGGCGGGATAGACCGTCCATGCTTGGCATCAGAGAGAGTAGCTCTGCTGTGTATGGATGTTTTGGCTTGTCGAAGAGTTCTTCCGTCTCCGAGACTTCCAGAAGCTGACCGTGGCGCATGACGCCGGTGCGGTTACACATCTGCCGGATGACCGCGAGGTCGTGGCTGATGAACAGCATAGTAAGGCCAAGCTCGTCCTGCAGGTCTTTGAGCAAGTTGAGGATCTGTGCCTGAATGGAAACATCCAGTGCAGACGTTGGCTCATCACACACAAGGAACCGTGGGCGTGTTGCCAGAGCGCGTGCGATGGAAATACGCTGACGCTGACCGCCGGAAAACTCATGCGGGAACTTTGCTGCTGCTGCAACACCCAGACCAACATGTTCCAGAAGGTCATCGACGATCTGGTTTGCCTCGCTGTTGGAGCTGGCCAGTTTGTGGAACTTGATGGGCTCAGCAACAATGTCACGCACACGCATGCGGGAGTTGAGGGAGGAGAACGGATCCTGGAAGATCATCTGCATCTGACGACGCATAGCCAAAACCTGTTTCCTGTCCTTCAGGCTGGTGAGTTCCTGCCCTGCAAAGTGAACTGTCCCGCCAGCAGGATGGTACAGACCGGTGATGACGCGTGCGATGGTTGACTTGCCAGAGCCACTCTCCCCCACAAGACCGAAGGTCTCGCCCGGGTGAATGTCAAAGCTGACCTTGTCCAATGCGGTGAAGAACTGTCTGTTCTTTGTGATCCATGCGTCCTTGGTGAGGAACTTCATGGTGACGTCTTTAACAGAGAGCAAAGGGCCTTCGACCGCTTTGTAATCGCGTGCTTTACCCAGCCAGTGAGTAGCGATGTCGATCTGCTTGAATGGCTTTGCAGAGCCCTCAATGTAATCCACCTGCGGGAAGCGGTGAACCTTCACATCCGGACGGGGAACAGCTGCAATCAGGCTCTGTGTATATGGGTGCTGTGGAGCGCCCAGAACCTGTTTGGATTCGCCGTATTCCACCAGATCACCGCGGTACATAACCGCCACGTGGTCGGTGAGGTCAGCAATCACGCCCATATCGTGGGTGATGACGACCATGGCCACGTTTTTCTCGGAGCAGAGCTTCTTCATCAGGTCCAGAATTTGGGCCTGAATGGACACGTCGAGTGCGGTGGTTGGCTCATCTGCGATGATCACTTCGGGATCTGCACACAGAGCCAGGGCAATCACAACGCGCTGACGCATGCCGCCAGAGAATTGGTGCGGGTACTGACGGATACGCTCTGACGGGTTTGGAATGCCAACCTGATCCAGCAGTTCGATAGCCCGGTCGCGTGCCTTTGCTTTGGTCAGCGACAGATGCAAGCGAATGGTTTCAACCAGTTGGAACTCGATGGTTTGCAACGGGTCGAGCGATGTCAGGGGATCCTGAAAGATCATACCGATACGCTTGCCGCGCAGCTGCCGGTATTTTTCCGGCGGCAAATTATCGATGCGCTGGCCTGCGAGGTGAATTTCACCTTCAGCAATACGGCCCGGATGTTCCAGAAGGCCGATTGCGGCGTTGCCGACTGTGGACTTGCCCGCGCCACTTTCGCCAACGACGCCGAGGATTTTACCCGGTTCGACGGAGAGGGACACATTACGGGACGCCACAAAGTTTGCCTTGCGGCTTGGGAATTCTACGGTGAGGCCGCGAATATCAAGGATGCTCATGGTCTCTTCTCCCTAGCGCAGTTTCGGGTTCAAGGCGTCGCGGAGCCAATCGCCTAGCAGGTTCACTGCCAGTACGAGGATCGCGAGGGCCAAACCTGGGAAGATCGCAATCCACCACTCACCTGAGAACAGGAAGTCGTTGCCGATGCGGATCAATGTGCCCAATGATGGCTGTGTTGATGGAACACCAACACCGAGGAAGGAGAGGGTGGCTTCTGTGATGATGGCGAGCGCAAGGTTGATGGTTGCGATAACCAGCACAGGGCCAAGAACGTTTGGCAAGACGTGGCGGACCATGATGGTCCATGCCGGAATGCCGATAACGCGTGCCGCCTGAACGTACTCTTTGTTTTTCTCAACCAGCGTGGAGCCGCGCACTGTCCGTGCGTACTGCACCCAGAAGGACAGACCGATGGAGAAGGTCAGAATCCAGATGGCCCATGTTTCCCTATCGAGGTTGCCGAAAATGCCGCTGGCGACACCATCAATGAGGAGGGCGAGCAGAATGGCAGGGAAGGTGAGCTGAACGTCTGCAATGCGCATGATGATTGCGTCGGTGCGCCCGCCTACATACCCGGAGATCAGGCCTAACGAAATGCCAAGGACAGCGGCAAATGCAACAGACATGAAGCCAACAGCCAGTGAGATGCGCATGCCGTACAGAATGCCAGAGACCATATCGCGGCCTTGATCATCAGTTCCCAGAAGATACCGTGGGTCGGACCATTCCATGCCAACCGGCGGAATGCGAGCGTCCATGATATCGAGCTGAGCCAGATCAAATGGGTTGAATGGCGCAATTAGCGGGGCAAACAATGCGGCAAGCATCAAGATTACGGTGGTGATTGCCGCAATGACCGTGACCTTGGAACTTAAGAAGCTGTGGAACAGGTCGCTGTCGAGAAAACGTGCCAAGGCAGAGCGAGGGGCTTTGGGAGCCTCGCTGCCGGAAACGGTGGGGTTGTTATCTGTCATGTTTCTTATCCTTGCCGCTTCTTAAGCGCGTGAGCGTTCGGTGCGCAGGCGCGGGTCGATAACGATGTAAAGAATATCGACAGCCAGGTTGATGACAACGAAGATGAAAGCGGTGAGCAGCAGGTAAGCTGCCATGATCGGAATATCCACGTTCTGCACGGCTTGCAGGAACAGGATGCCCATACCCGGCCACTGGAACACGGTCTCGGTGATAATCGCAAAGGCGATGATGGAGCCAAGCTGAAGGCCGGTGATGGTGATTACCGGAACCATCGTGTTTTTGAGCGCGTGGACGTAATAGACCGAGCGGTTTGGCAGGCCACGAGCGCGGGCAAATTTGATGTGGTCTGTGCGCATAACTTCCAGCATCTCAGCGCGGATGAGGCGCATGATCAGGGTCATCTGGTAGAGGCCCAGTGTGATAGCTGGCAGGATGAGTGCCTTTAAACCACTGATGGTCAGGAAGCCGGTGTCCCAGAACGGGGCAATCGCGACAACTTCACCACGACCAAAACTCGGGAGCCATTGCAGGGTTACCGAGAAGAAGAAGATGAACAGGATACCGATAAAGAATGTCGGGAGGGAAATGCCGATGAGAGACACGGAGAGGAACAGTTTGGACAGCGCTGAATCGCGGTTCAAGCCGGTGTACACGCCCATTGGAATGCCCAGCATTAGTGCGAAAATGGCTGAGGCAAAGGAAAGCTCCAGAGTTGCTGGCAGGCGGCGACCGATAAGGTCAGCTACTGGCTGCTTGAACTGATAGGAGTTGCCAAAGTCAAACTGGATAGCACCCAGAATGTAGCGAAAAAACTGAACAAGCACAGGGTCATTGAGACCAAGACGCTGCCGCAAAGCTTCACGCTGTAAAGGTGTGGTTTCAATGCCGACCATCTGGTTGACAGGATCGCCGACAAACCGGAATAGCAAAAAAGAAATGAGGGCAACGACAAACATGACCACGAGTGCCATGGCGATACGCCGGGATATGAAGCCAAACATGATTTTTTTCTAATTATTCTCGAGGAATGAGATATCCGGCGCCGGGAAGACGCCGGATTGTTATTTTGTTGGCTATGTCCAGAAGACTATTTCTTCATAACGTAGCGGAAATGAAACTCGTTATCAGCACGCTGTTTCAGAGTAATCTTATCGGAAACACCCCATGCAAGACCCTGCTGGTGCAAAGGAATGTGGGATACTTCGTCATGGATGATCTGGTATGCTTCGGAGATGTAACCGTTACGCTTTTCCTGATCGTTCTCGGAAAGAACCATGTCGGTCAGCTCATCAACGCGGGTGTTACAGTAACCACCAAGGTTGAACGGGCCACCAGCGCCTTTGTCGTCGCGACAGTTGTTCAGGTTCATAAGAACGTTGTAGCTGTCGAAAGAACCTGGGGTCCAACCGAGAAGGTAGAAGGAGGTATCAAAACCACCGGACGCCAGAATTTTCGCGAAGTACTTCGCTTTTGGCTGTGCGTTCAGTTTGATTTTGATGCCTACGCGAGCGAGGAAGGATGCAGTTGCCTGACAGATTGCTTCATCGTTGACGTAGCGATCATTCGGGCAGTCCATTGCCACTTCAAAGCCATCTGGGTAGCCAGCTTCTGCGAGCAAAGCTTTGGAAGCTTCTGGATCGTATGGGTAACGAGAGAAATCAGCAGAGTTCGCAAACAGGAATGGCGAGATCATCAGATCAGCAGGCTCGGACAGGCCGCGCATGATTTTTTCTTTGATCGCGTCAACGTTGATTGCCTGGTAGAACGCTTTACGAACGCGAACGTCCTTGAACGGGTTCTTGCCTTTAACATCGGAGTACAGCAGCTCGTCACGGTTCTGATCGAAGCCGAGGAAGATGGTGCGTAGTTCTGGACCAACCAGAGCGGATGTACCGTCATTGTTGTTTACGCGTTTGATGTCCTGTACCGGAATAGGGTAAACCATATCCAGCTCGCCGGATAACAGAGCAGCAACACGGGTTGCATCAGATCCAATTGGAGTGAACTCAACATTGGTCAGGTTGTGCTGCTTCTGGCCCCACCATCCATCGTTGGCAGTGTAGGTTGTTTTAACGCCTGGCTCATGGGAACCGATTTTGAACGGGCCCGTGCCATTTGCATACAAGGATGCGTAGTTCGGGTTGGTGTCAGAAGCGGACGTTACTTTTACAGCATCGTTTGCTTCAGTCCATTCCTTATCCATGATGAACCATGTGGCCCACTCAGAATGAAGGATTGGGTTTGGACCAGGCAGAATGAAATCAACTGTGTAGTCGTCTACTTTGACAACTTTGACGTCCGCATCAATGCGGTTGGTCATGTCTGAGCCTTCAGCGCGGACACGATCAGCAGAGAAAACTACGTCGTCAGCGTTAAAGGTGTTGCCATTGTGGAACTTAACGTCTTTGCGCAGGTGAAAGCGCCAGCGGGTTGGTTCTAAAACTTCCCAGCTGGTTGCAAGAGCAGGTGCAATTTCCAGCTCTGGTGAGCGAACAACAAGGCCCTCATAGACGTTGCCGTGCATGCCCATGGTAAAGGTTTCGTTCAGGCTGTATGGGTCCAACTGGTTGTATGTACCCTGAAACGCGAATTTTAACGTTTCTGCATTTGCCTGAGTTCCTGCAACAAGCGCCATCGCCAATGCTGCGGATGCAATTTTCAAACGCATTCTATAATTACTCCCCTTGCCCCCTTATGCAGATGTAAACGTCACCTGCAGGGCCCCTCTAGTTTCGCCGACCCCTTAATAAACGGGATTCTGACGTCTCCGTGATATTACCCATATGAATGAATGCGTCTAGGGGGCATTGCGTAGTTGAAACGGGGAATTTGTGTGGGTGTTGCGCAATATCCTAGCGTATTCAGGGGGTAATGCATGTATTTCTTGCTGTTTAGTGGGAGTCAGTTGAAAGGCGCTCTTACGTTAAGCTGAGTAAACTTCATCTAATACATGAGGAAATGAAGGGGTCTGATCTTGTTGATTATGTATGGTATCCGCAACTGTGACAGTGTTCGTAAGGCTCGGAAGCTTCTGGATGAAGCAAAAACCGATTACAATTTCCATGATTACAAGAAAGACGGCGCAGATGAAGCAGCCCTGCAAGAGGCTTGTGAGACCTTTGGTTGGGACGTCGTTTTGAACAAACGCGGCACCACATGGCGCAAGTTAGATGATGATACGAAAGCCTGCGTAACTGATCAAGCCAGCGCTATCGCGTTGATGATGAAAGAGACTTCACTAATAAAAAGGCCACTTATTACCGGCGGGAAGCAACTTTTGCTTGGTTTTGATGCGGCTTCATGGGCCGGAATTATAGAAAAAGGAGAGCTGTGAAAGCTCTCCTTTTTAGACGGCCAGAGAATAAGGGTTGGGGCCTTTAGACTTTGCCGACTTTCTAACGATTTGAGGCGTTGGCAATCACGACAATTGTAGTGTGGTTGCCAACCCTAAGTCTTTTATTTGACGTAGTTTTCTCGAGGCGGTTCGTGTGATTGAGTAGAAATGTTGTGAGAATTCTTCTGCCTCAGCTTCAAGCTCTTCGCAGCTCATATTTTTAGGCTGATAGACCGCGTGAGCTCCATCAAAATCCCTCCAGTTATCAGAGAGTAAACGGCCTTCGTCCACGAGCTGATTGTAGAAGCGGGAGCCGGGGAATGGGATGGCAATGGCGGGCGCGGTCAAATCGACCCCGATGTCATGAAAGAACTTGGCGGTTTCGATGAAAATTTCTGTCGTATGTTCATCGAAACCGAATATGGCCGTGGTATCAACTATAATTCCATGCGCATGAATACGAGAGATTTGTTCTTTCAAATTTTCTGGCTTCACAAAACCTTTTCCAGCTCGCTTTAGAGCGGCCTTGGATGAGGTTTCTATTCCAATAAGTAAGTACTTTGCACCAGATTTGGCCGCAGCTTCTAAAAGCTCTGGATCATCTGCAATGCGAATAGTTGTTTCACCGGCCCAACTAATTTTGAGCGGCTCAAGTGCTTTAAACAGCTCCAGAGCGTATTCCCGATCTTCCGTAAGGTGATCTGCGTGGAGTTCAAGCCAGTCAGTTTCCATCTCCGAAATCTCAGCGATGATGTCGGGGATCGGGCGATAACGGGTCTTGCCGAGCATTGCGGGAATGAGGCAGAAGCTGCAGTTATGCTTGCAGCCACGACTGACGAGAACGGACCATTCCCAATTATATTGCTCAGCTGTAATGAGGTGACGCGGATAGGGTTTCAACGTGGACATGTCAACGGTGGTGCCAGTGTAGCGCGGCTTCAAACTGCGGTTCTGTGCATCCTGAAGGAGTTCGTCCCAGACGTTCTCACATTCACCTGTCATTACCGCATCTGCGTATTTGGCTGCCTCTTCTGGAAGGAAGGTGGCGTGGAGGCCACCAATGACAACCTGACTGCCTTTTGCTGAGAAGGTTGAGGCCAGCTCATAGCCTCGGTTGGCATCCGGAGTTGCGAAGAAGATAACCACGAGGTCGGCGGTAATCTTGGCAGGATTGACCATCTTTATGGTTTCATCATGCATCTCCAACTGAAAGCTGCGCGGGGTTGCTGCCGCAGCTGAGAAGATGGACTGAGGCGGGCCTCCTCGCGCTTTTTTGTAATCCTTAAAATAGCTCGGTGCAGATGCTTTTATGAGACAGATCTTCATGCCAACCTCGAGTGTTTGTTTTGAGTAAGTTGTCATAAAAGGCAATTTATGGCAAGAGGAAATTCCAACCCTACTATCTCGTTGAAAATGTGAGGTTTAATGAAGTTGTTAGGTCTGAACCTTCATCAAGGATGTCACGTCAAACCGTTGAACATCCCGCAAAAGTTTGATGAATTCTTGTGATGCGTGGGTTAGAGAAGCCTTGCCTTTATCGACGGTGGCGAGAGCTGCATTGCCCAATGCGCCGGTCTTGTTCAGGTCTTCACTCATCCAGCCGTATTGGTGGCGACCATGGGCGCGTAAATATGCATCCTTGTTGATGTGTTCGGTCTGGGCAGATGTGAAATTGGTGGCCTTCTCCATGCGAACAAGGTCTGGGCGCAGTGCCAGCATGATGGAGGTTTCGATATCTCCGCCATGAATGCCGTAGGTGAATTCATCTGCTGAGAACAAGCCCTCGGGTTGGCCGAAGCGGAGCCAGCTGGATTCTACGGCCAGCATATTATGCTTCATGCGGAGTTCGCGGGTAATGACATCCATCAGCGGGGAGTTGCCGCCATGAGAATTCGCGAGCACCAATTTGCGGATGCCAGCGCGGGCGACACATTCTCCAATTTCGATCCATGATTTGATGGCTGTTTCCCATGAAAGGCTCAAAGTGCCGGGAAAGGAGAAGTGCTCATCTGACTTGCCCACGGCCTGAACTGGTAGGAACGTGACTGGCAGATCTTCCGGCAATAGCTCGATTGTGCGTGCCACTTGCCCCTCTGCGATGCAGGTATCGGTATAGACGGGGAGGTGAGGGCCATGTTGTTCGATTGCAGCGATAGGCAGAACTGCGATCCACTCGCTCGTCTCGCTTTCAGAGAAGTCTGTGGTTGTCATCTCGTGCCAATGGCGGCGGGGCAGGGCGCTCATATTTTTATCCGGTGTTTGTTGTTCTAGCCCTAGAGTAGCGCGTTGTGTGGCTGGCGTCATCGGTCGAGGTGTCATGCCCTCGGGTTTTTCAGAGGTACAGCGTAAGAGGGCGTTTACTCTGATTGCACGGCGGCTTGGCTGGTGGCTCACATGTGCGTCTTCTTCTCGTCCTGAAAGGTGGCGAATAACAAGAAGGAGAAGCCACTTATGTTTTCTAAAACCACACGAAATAGATTGATTGGCGGTGTCGCGCTAACGCTTGCTGGGCTGATGGCAGGTGAGGCAGGCGCGGCCGGGGCCGTGCTACTAACAAAAGAAATATGCTCCAACCCAGCGGATATAATTGTTTCCCATTGGGCCGATAAAAACCACGGCGCAAAAGATGTCTACTTCATGAAATCCGCAGGGGCCGTGGCGAAAATTAATAGCGAAACAGATTTTAACGATCTGAAGAACGTGTTTGTATCTGCACATGGGTCAACTGTCAGCGTAGGTGGGATTGCCAATGCGGACTTTGCCAGTTTCTTTAAAGAAGCCCATGGGAGTACACCTGATGTTATGTTCTTTAGCAGTTGTAGTACTGGAAGTGGGAATGTCCGTAAGCTGCTAAACGATAAGTATAATCAAGATATTGGTTCCTTATACGGTCCACTTGGATCATGTGCGCTGGTTGGAAATGGCAGCCCTGATCTCACGACAGCAAAGAATTTATATAACGTGTCTCACTCAAATGGTGAGGACTTCCAAAAAGTAGTCGCCAACATCAATAAAATCTGGTCGGTTGATGGCGAATACAAAGACACCGGAAAAACCTGGAAAGCTGCATGTGCGGAGTTTGTCGATCCACTCAATGCAGAAAATCTTGCGGAATTCCATAATGCGGTCTACGAGGAATTTATGGTCAATGCCCAAACCGATGACGTTGACACCAGCCATAATTATGGTTTGCTGATAAAATGGAATAATGCAGGAACAGAATTTGATGTTTGTGGTGCTGACCATGAAGCCTGTACTAATTAGATAAACCAGACAAATGATGAGTACTTAGCAGGATGACCGCAATAAACTCCCCCCTCCTGTCCTTAAAGGCCATATCGAAGGCCTTTGAGAATGGAACAGTCGCGCTTAATGGGTTGGACCTTGATGTGAAGGCGGGGGAGTTTTTGAGCATTCTCGGGCCGTCAGGGTGTGGTAAGTCCACCATCCTGCGGCTCATTTCCGGTTTGGAAGAGCAAAGCTCCGGTGAAATTGTTCGCGCTGGTCAGGATGATATCGGTTTTGTGTTTCAGGAACCTACACTGCTGCCGTGGGGAACCGTTGCTGACAATGTCTACTGGCCGTTGAAGGTTAAAGGCGTTTCCAAGCAGGATGCGAAAGAGCGCGTTGAAGATGCTTTGGAGATGGTTGGGCTTTCCAGCTTTGCCAAGCATATGCCCTCAGAGCTTTCTGGCGGCATGAAGATGCGTGTTTCTATTGCACGCGCGCTTATTACAAAACCAAAGCTGTTGCTTATGGATGAGCCGTTTGCGGCACTTGATGAGATTACCCGAAATAAGCTGAATGACGATTTGCTGGATTTGAAGTCCAAGCATGATTGGACCATCCTGTTTGTGACCCACTCGGTTTATGAAAGCGTGTTTTTATCCTCCCGCATTGTGGTGATGGCTGCCCGTCCGGGTCGGATCACCTATGATATGTCGCTGAATGCGCCTTACCCTCGGTCTCGTGATTATCGGATGGCAACACAATACGCCTCTTATTGCCGTGAAGCGGTTGAGGCGTTGGAAGCTGCGATGGGTCACCACATGAAAGTGTCTGCGTGAGTGGTGGAGTCTCACTCAGTAGAACGGAAAGTGCTTAATCGCCTAAGAAATCTCATTAGGTCACTAAATAATCGCCGAACTGTCATCTGACTTATATATTCGGCGGCTATCACTGCTGTGCATTGCCAGTTTTTGGCGTTTTACGATGATTTGTATAGCAGCGAGATTTGCCAAACCATGAGTTTCAATTTTAAAAAAAGCACGACTTTTCGTCTTGCGCAAGCAGCGAAGGCGCAGCGCGCGCGTTCTGGGGCACATCTTTCACGAATTGGACTTCATCCCGGACAGGAAGCTGTTCTGAAGATTTTGAATGAAACTGATGGCAAGACCATGAGCCAGCTCGCTCTAGCGCTTGGTGTTCAGCCTCCGACTGTGACGAAGATGGTGACGCGGCTTGCTGCCCAAGGCTTGGTGTTCCGCAAAATCTCCGAGAAAGACGGGCGTTTGGCGCGGGTCTTTCTAACCGAAGAAGGACGTGCGCGTATCTTCCAGGTGGACCGGGCATGGAAGCGGCTTGAGAAAGAAGCGCTTGTTGGGTTGGACGACAAGGACCGCAAAAGGCTGCGCCGCTTGCTGCGTCAGGTAGAAAAGAACCTTTCTGCCAGCTTTGAAGATGATCCGGACTTGGAAGAAGAGCTGGAAGCTGACGCTCAAACAGCGGAAGCTCAAGTGGAAAAAGCAACTGAGTTAGAAGTTGCTGACTAGTCACTTGCTCGTTGGCCCGCACCGGTGGCGGGCCTTTGTGTGTTCTTCTGCCCTATGCGTCTTCACAGAGGAGAAGTAGGTCAGTATCGGGTGTATTGAGCCCGAATTGACTAAGAAGCGTTGTGATTTGACCTCTGTGGTGCGTTTGGTGGTTGAAGAAATGCAACACCAGATTACCAAAGTTTTTATTGGCTGGAATGCCCTTGGTGTTGGAGTAGGCGAGGGAACTTTCTGCTTGTAAGACCGTGATCTCACCTGCGAACTCTTCAATCATCGCGTCCAGTTTTTGCCGTGCTTTTGTCAACTCCTCCCAGTTTGTAAAGGGAATGGAGGTCAAAGCTGTTGGGTGCGGAAACTGGTCGAGATCTTTAAGGCTTTCATGGCCAATGGGATGGTCAGCAAAACGGCGTAACCAAATTAGATCTCCCACCATAATGTGATTGAGTGTTGCAAATACCGATTTGAAGAATGCGCCTCGATCTTCTTGTCGTTGCTTATCACTGAGTTGGCCCGCACACTCATAGAGCCGAGCATTCATCCAGGTGTTGTATTGAGCTAAGAGTTTGAACTCTGAGGACATATCGGGAAATTCTTTCGCGTGCTTATACCTAATCCTTAATGATATCGGCATGTTATGCGTTTCTTGCAAGAGATCAAAGCTTGAGATTTTGGAGTGAATCCTCTTTGTAGGCAGAGTGGAGGATTGCTATTTGCTGATACTGCTGCGCATAAGTGCTTAAGAATACGGGATGGATCCGGCTGGATATGCGAGGTAATTGGCATTGAACGGCACAGGTAAACCACTGAGATTAGGCGATCTTGCCGAGAAACTGGGTGTTTCGACGGCTACGGTTTCTTTGGCGTTGAGAGACTCTCCGCTAATTGCGAAAGCCACGCGTGCAAGGGTGAAAGCCTATGCCGAAGACGTGGGGTATATCTATAATCGCTCCGCTGCTTCTTTGAGGACATCTCAATCCAACATGATTGGTGTGGCGGTTCACGATATTCTCAATCCCTATTTTGCCGAGGTGTTTCGCGGGCTGGAAGAGACACTGGCAGAGCAAAACAAGACCATCCTGATCTGCAATCACCGGGATATGGTTGAGCGGCAGAAGAACTTTATCGACACATTGCTGCAGCACCGTGTCGATGGGCTTATCTTGTGTGCCTCTGTTGGCACGACGGACAAGGACATCAACGCCATTGTGCGGCAGGGTGTGCCTGTGACGTTGGTTTGCCGTGATGTTGCGGGGGCTGATGCCCCTTGTGTCCGCGGGGATGATTTTGTCGGGTCCTACCGGATTACCAAGCACCTGATTGAGCAGGGTCATCGGCAAATCGCGATGGTTGGCGGGCGGCGTGAAAGCTCTGCCGGGCGTGACCGCAACCGTGGCTGGCGATCTGCACTGGAAGATGCTGGCATTGATGTTGATGCGCAGCTGGATATTCCAGAGTTGATGACGCAGGATGACGGACGCTCTGTTGCCAAGCAGATTGTGCGAGCTGAGCCAAAGCCGAGCGCTGTTGTGTGTTTCAACGACCTTGTGGCGCTGGGCGTGATGAGTGCTGTTCGTCGGCTTGGTATTGAGCCGGGGCCAGAACTGGCGATTGTGGGTTACGATGATACCGATGGAACGGAAAATCGCAGCCCTGCTTTGACCACTGTGGATAATGGTGCGGGGACGATTGGGTTAAAAGCTGCAGAGCTCATGCTTGCGCAAATGGCGGGCGAAAAACCTAAGAATGACTTGATGTTAATTGAGCCCGTACTTCGTATTCGGGAGAGTGCTCCTCGACCTGGTGAGCGGCTGACACCTGTGGGCGGTTTGTGTGCTAATCCTGAGTTATAGACGCTGTACACATTCCGAGCATTAAACAACCGTGAAACTGCCTTATTGAAACCCTATGTTTACCAAGTCGCGTTTATCTATGTGGCTAGTTGTATTGCGTTGGGAGTTTCATGATGGTTAACTATCGTGGTAGTTTGGAAGACAGTAAAGACTTGAAGATGTTTGGCTTTTTTACTCTAGCCATGACCTGTATGGTCCTTCTCGTCGGCTGAATACTCCTATTCGACTCGCCTTTGTTTTTTTGAAGAGTGGAACGTCCTGACTAAAGCATTCTTTTGCTGCTGGCTGAAGGCTTAGGCTTTACCGATTCTGCAGTTCCATCCTTCCTTTTGAATTCACTATGCGTCGTTCTGTTTGGGAAGGAACTAGCAAAACCCGCTTTTGCCATGCTTGTTTTGGTATGGGATACACATGCCAGTGTGTATTCGGCATTCTATGTAAATAATAACTAGTATAAAATTATAGATATTTGATTAAATTGCCAGCATTCACAAGTAATTTCGATATTTGTTTTTGTGTTAAACGCATGAATAATTTATGTTTTTAGAGATGTTATCTTCGGGTTAATTTATAATTAACCTTGAGTTAACTGAATGAGTCGACTATCTCACATGTAAACATGTCCTGGAGGCTGTTCGTATGCGTGGGATTTTAAGAAAAACAATCTTGATTACTGGTAGTGTGCTCGCCATTGCTGGCTGGAGTTCGGTGCCGGGGAATGCCAGTGTAATTTCTGGTAGCTGGTCGATCTCTGATGCACTTTCATCTAAATCTTGCTCTGCTCAGTTAGGGTCAGACCCTGCTGCAAGCGGCTACGGCAATTCGTTTGAGACAGAAAATTGCCAAGGCATTTACGCACCAATCGCGAAAGCGACGGCGTGGCAGTGGAGCTATGAAGATGGCTTATCGCTGCTGGATGCAGATGGTGAGATTGTGCTGCAGTTTGATATTGATGAGCTGGATGGTCTGACCTCTGTTGGCCTTTCTTCGCTGTTCCTTGTCATGCAACCAGATCATCGAGAAAGCAAAGCATCAGACCTTTCCGAGCTGATTGAAAAAGCTGTTGTGGTGACAGCGCAGCGCTGATTAAGACGCTTTGTGGGTACTTAGGAACTCGCTCACGCGGCCTAGTGCGCGTGAGATGTTCTCCTCTGAATTCGCGTAGGAGAACCGCAGGTATCCTTCTCCAAGTACCCCAAAATCTGGTCCGCCAACGAGTGCGACGCCTGCCTCTTCCAGGAGAGCTGAGGCCAGTGGTTTGGCTTGCCAGCCTGTTTCTTTGATGTTGGGGAAAGCGTAGAATGCGCCTTTGGGTGTTTTGCATGAGATGCCAGGTAGATCGTTCAAGCCCTGCACCACCAGCTTCCGCCGCTTATCAAAAGCCAACATCATGTGGTCGACAGCGTCCTGAGGGCCGTTGATTGCAGCAATGCCTGCATATTGGCTTGGAGTGTTGACGCAGGACCAGCAGTTCACGGCAAGCTTGCGGGCTTTATCAATGAGAGATGCGGGCCAAACAGAATATCCCATCCGCCAGCCTGTCATTGCCCATGTTTTGGACCATCCATTGAGCAGGATCAGTTGATCCTTGAGCTGTTCAAACTCCAGCAGGGACGTGTGCCCCAGCCCGTCATAGGTCATGCGTGAATAGATCTCATCGGAGAGTACGGGTAGGTTGGGGTGGTTCTCCAAGCCCTTCACCAGCTTTTCAATCTCAGTGCGTGGTGTGACGCCGCCAGTCGGGTTGGCGGGGGAGTTGAGGATAAGCAGGGCGGTGCGCTTGTTGATCAGGTTGAGGGTTTCTTCAGCTGAAAAGGCGAAGTCATTTTCCTCACGGATTGGCACTGGAATTGGAGTTGCGCCCGTAAACTCGATCATAGAGCGGTAGATTGGAAAGCCGGGATCGGGATACAGGATCTCTTTGCCCGGTTCGCCAAACATCAGGATTGCCATGAACATGGTGACTTTGCCACCGGGCACGACCATTACGTTATCTGGCGAGACAGAGGTGCCGGTTTGTTTGTGTAGGCTGGCGGCAATGGTTTCTCTCAGCGGAAGTATGCCGTTTGCGCTGGTATAACCGTGATGACCATCGCGCAGCGCTTTAACAGCGGCTTCTACGATGTGCTCCGGTGTTTTGAAATCTGGCTGCCCGATGCCAAGATTGATGATATCCCGGCCTTGTTCTGAGAGCGCTGTTGCCCGCGCAAGGACTGAAAATGCGTTCTCATCGCCAATGCGATCAAACGCTCCTACGGTTTTCAGCATGTTCAGTTCCCTCCCGAAGCATCATGATAGTGATTGATACTAGTCCTAGAGGAATTCCGAGTGCTTCACTCATGTGGAATTCTCAGGATAATCTAGAGATAACGCAAACTGAACTGCGGATATTTCGATTAGGTGCAAAGAAGTGGAGTGCTAACCCTTTTGCTGGCAGAGCAACTGTCTATATTGAGGGCATGAGATTAATGTGCCAGCTGATAGCAAGAGCACACCCATCCAAGGAGACGTAAATGTCTGAGGCTGCTGATGGCCGTATCCCTGTTACCGTGCTGACCGGATATCTGGGCGCAGGTAAAACCACGCTGCTCAACCGTATTCTGAGCGAAAATCACGGCACTCGTTATGCTGTGATCGTCAATGAATTTGGTGAAATTGGCATTGATAACGACCTTCTCGTTGAGTCCGACGAAGAGGTTTATGAAATGAACAACGGCTGTATCTGCTGTACAGTTCGTGGTGATTTGATCCGTACCGTTGAGAACCTGATGAAGCGTAAGGGCGCTTTTGATGCGATCATCGTAGAGACAACCGGTGTGGCTGATCCGGCTCCTGTCGCGCAGACCTTCTTCATGGATGATGATGTGCGCGCCGCTGCCAAGCTTGATGCTGTGGTGGCTGTTGTTGATGCGCGTCATGTGCTGCTGCGTTTGAAAGACACAGATGAAGCTGAAGACCAGATTGCGTTTTCTGATGTGATTTTGCTGAATAAGGTCGATCTTGTTTCCGCAGAAGAGCTGGCTGGTGTTGAAGCGGCTATTCGCAAGATCAATCCGTATGCGAAACTGCACCACACCGAACGGTGTCAAATTGCTATTTCTGATGTGTTGGACCGGGGTGCGTTTGCGCTGGACCGCATCCTTGACCTTGATCCTGAATTTCTTAAAAAAGCAGAGCATGTTCACGACCATGAGCATGGGCATCACCATCATGGTCACGATCACAAACATGAGCACGGCCATGCTGACCACGAATGTGGCGCGGATTGCGATCATGACCACGGCCCTGAGGATACACATTCTGTGAAGTCTTTCTCCTTTACGGCTGGTGATCTGGATTCAAAGGTCTTCTTCGACTGGATTAATCAGGTTACGCAGGTTCAGGGGCCGAACATTTTGCGGATGAAGGGTATTTTATCCTTCAAGGATGATCCGCAGCGCTATGTGGTGCAAGGCATTCATATGATTGTTGAAGGCAACCACCAACGGGATTGGAAAGAGGACGAAAAGCGTGAAAGCCGTATCGTCTTTATCGGTCGCGAATTGGATGGTGCTGCGCTGAAAATTGCGTTTGATGCATGTGTGGCGGAGTAAGACGACTGTGGCTGTAATTGCTCCTTTAGATATTGATGGTTTTGTTGTTTCTGCTCACTTTCTGGGTGATGTTGCCGCTTTTGCAAGCGGTGAAGGCTCCGTCTTTTTTGCAGGTGGATCTGAGACTCAAACTCCGGTTCACAAAAACGGTTTGCTGTGTGCGACCCCAACACAGGACGGCTCTGCGTTGGTGACCGGTGGTGGTGATGGTCGTATATGCAAAGTGAAGGCGGATGGCAGCGTTGAAGAACTCGCTGAACAGCCGCGTAAATGGATCGACATTATCGCGACTGGCCCACAGGACAGCGTGGCCTATGCCTCTGGCCGGACGGCGTGGGTGCGTCTGAAGACTGGTGAGATCAAAGAGTTTCAGCTGCAACGTGCCTTTGCTGGGTTGACGTTTGCTCCAAAAGGGATGCGCCTTGCGGCAGCGCGCTATGATGGTGTGACGCTGTTTTGGGTGAATGCGGCTGGTGACCCTCAGGAACTCAGCTGGAAGGGTGCTCATAGCGGCGTCTGTTACTCTCCAGATGGCAAGTACCTTGTGACCACCATGCAGGAAAATGCGTTGCATGGCTGGCGTCTGGCAGACAGTCAGGACATGCGCATGACCGGGTATCCGGGCAAGGTGAAGTCCATCAGCTGGTCAGCCAAGAATAAATATCTGGCAACTTCCGGGGCTCAAGCGGCAATCCTGTGGCCTTTCACGGGTAAAAGCGGTCCTATGGGGCAGGCTCCGTTGGAGCTGGGTACGCGTGGTGACAGCATGGTGACGTTTGTGAGTTGTCATCCAAAGGAAGACATGGTGGCGATTGGCTATCAGGACGGCATGATTATGGCTGTGCGGTTCCATGACAATGCAGAAATATTGCTGCGTCGTCCGGGGGCTGGTCCTGTTTCTGCACTTGCGTGGGACAAAAAAGGCAACCGTCTGGCTTTCGGGACTGAAGAAGGTGCTGCCGGAGTGATCACTCTAGTAGACTAAGAGGCGAGAGGGGATCGTGATGATGTTTGCAAGAGTTCTGACGCTTGGCATTGCACTTATAAGCGGCACTGCGACCTCTCAATTGCCTGAGTTTGCTCAGCAATACCGCCAGCGCATGGGTGGTGCTATCGATGCGCTGGAAGAAGTGAAAGCCGATTTCGAAGCGGATGCAGCAACAACAAGCCGAAGTGTGACGTTAGCTCTTGAGCATATGTCTCAAAGCGGCGACAATTTTGTGCAGCTGCGTGGACAAAGCATTGAACGGTCCCTAGACCGACTGGGTGCTCTCAAAGACCAACAGTTTTCCATGGCGTCTGCTGCTGCGTTTGAGCGGGTTTGGATTTTTGTAAAAGAGCCGGACATCAAGCTCTCGCAAGCGACATGGGATGACTTTGAACCTGCTGTACCTGTAACCGTAGAAGGTGGGGTGTTAGCAGCGCTCGGCTTTGCTACTGGCTTGTTCTTGTTGCGGCTAACTGGTGTTGTTGGGCGCGTAAGACGTCGGCGGGTGCATCAGAGAAGGGCCTGATTTAGTTTCTAATTAATCATCAGGGGTATGCGGTGAACCTATTGTTTCTAAGCGCTTTTTTTGCATTACTTCCACAAGTTGTGTCAAGCCGTAAGGCGCTGCTGATTCTTGAATTGCTCATTGGCTTACCAATTTTGCTTTTAAATTGGTACGAATTTGAAGCAATTGGAAGTATCTCATATCTCTTGCCTAAACTACCGCAAGGAGCTTTGTTGCTGTTTGCTTCACTCTTTCATGTTGGTGTGCTGGTTCGGTTTGTAGGTGTTTATTATGAAGGCAAAATTTCGAGACTAGAAGCGTTTATGTTAGAGCTGATTGGAATCCTTATGATTTTAGTAGTGTACATATCCTATGCCTTTGGGCGATATTATCAAGAAATTGGTTATATTAGGTAATGGCTTAGGCTAGAATTTACTTAAGAGTTCCATTTGTTCAACCCACTGCTTGTTCCAGGGATTACCTGATTAAGGCAGTCAATCTGAATTCGCTTTCTTTGACCTTAGCTGATACTGAACCTTCTCTGCTATCTTGGAGAAAATACGATGGATTCCATCACACGAATTAGATGTTTCTTGCAGGTGGTAGAGAGCGGCGGCTTTTCTGCTGCGGCGCGGGACATGGGACGTTCTAAGGCTCTGATCTCCAAATATGTGAGCGAGCTGGAAGACGAGCTGGGTGTGCGATTGCTCAACCGCACCACGCGCCAAATCTCTCTGACAGAGGTTGGTGAGGCTTATTTTCGGGAAGCGGGCGAGCTTCTACAGCGGTTTGATGAGCTGAAAGATGCTGTCCAGCAGGATCACCGTGAAGTGCGGGGCCGGTTGCGTTTGAGTGCACCGAGGTCTTTCTCCGAGGCCATGCTTGGTCAGGTGCTCGCCTCGTTCCTGCAAGAACATCCGCGCGTTGAGCTGGACATCGAGATGGAAGACCGTTTCGTTGATATTGTTGAAGAAGGATATGATGTTGCTATCCGCGTGGCGGAGCTGGAAGATTCCAGCCTGATTGCGCGTAAAATCCGTGATGTGCGCGTTTTGGTGTGTGCATCACCTGCCTATTGGGAGGCACATGGCATACCGGAGACGCCTTCAGATTTGTCCGCCATGCCTTGCATCATTGATACGAACTACAAATTCAAAGCCAATTGGGGCTTTAAGGTTGATGGGACCCGTAGTTCTGTTGCGGTGACTGGTCCTATGCATGTGAACAGTGCCAAAACTGCTGTGGCTGCGGCTCTTGCAGGGCTTGGTGCTGTACGCTTGCCGATCTTTTATGTGCTGGATGAGATTGAGCGGGGGGCATTGATCCCCGTCCTGGAAGACTATGAGTTGCCTGGGCCTGCAATGTATGCGGTTTATCCGCATCGCCGACATCTCTCGGCAAAAGTGCGCGCTTTCGTGGATTATATGGTGGCCTGGCATAAGAAGTTGGAGCAACGCGGTGACTGCCCCAAACTCCTTGATGGGCCTTTGCCGAAGGATCTATAAAACAGTTTGTTTTCAAGCTGCCTTATCTCCCTTCAGCGTCTTTTAGCTGGTGCGAGGCCTTGTTCAGGCTGGATTGTGGTGATGCTGGAAACGTTCCTCGGCCAACTCATCTGCGATGAGGTTAGTGGGGCGGTTTTCGGCATCTGCACGCTGGAAGATCTGAGAGAGCGTGTTGCCAATTGCCAAAGTCTTTTGGCGCACGATTGCATCAGATGCTCCCGGCTCACCGAGCGCAATAGAGATTACGCCGCCAGCGTTGATGGCATAATCTGGTGCATAGAGAATTCCGCGCTTCATCAACGCTTCTCCGTCTGCAGGTGTTTCCAACTGATTGTTGGCTGCACCTGCAACCACAGCAGCTTTTAGCTCTGGAATAGTGTCTGCATTTAAACCACCGCCAAGAGCGCACGGGGCGAAGATATCGGCTTCCACCAGATGTGCTTCATCCGGGGTGACAGCCCTCGCGCCGAGTTCTTCAATAGCTCGTTTGACTGCTGGCTCGTATATGTCGGAGACAATGAGCTTTGCGCCTGCTTCGTGCAGCTGACGAGCGACATCATATCCCACATGCCCGAGGCCTTTGAGGGATACTGTAAGGCCTGCTAAGTCATCTGAGCCGAACTTATGCTTGGCTGCGGCACGAATGCCAACGAAGGTTCCCAATGCAGTGTATGGAGATGGGTCACCGAAGCCAGTTGCATCCGTCCCGCGCGCGAACTGTGTCTGGCTGCTGATGATTTCCATATCGTCGGGGCTGATGCCAACATCTTCTGCTGTGATATAGCTGCCGGCCAAGCGGTTAATGTGGCGTCCGAATGCCCTGAAAAGCTCTGGTGTTTTGTCAGTACGAGGATTGGCGATGATGACGGACTTGCCGCCACCCAATGCCAGATCAGCCAGTGCGTTTTTGTAGGTCATGCCTTTAGAAAGGCGAAGGACATCGGTTAGCGCTTCATTTGCACTCGTGTAGTTCCACATTCGGCATCCGCCGAGACCGGGGCCGCGGTTGGTGTTGTGAACCGCGATAATCGCTTTCAGGCCTGTCGCGTTGTCCGTTGCAAATACGATTTGCTCGTGGCCAGCGAATTCAGGATGGTCCAATGGGGTCATGTGGGTGTCTATCGTTATCTTGCTGTGCAATGGAGCGTTCATTCAGCCCTCCCAAACGAAATTGAACAAGAAGCATTGCTGGGATAATGGTTTATTCCTAAAGCAATATCCGGTTTATTTCGTAGGTGCAGACCATCGGTTTCGGAAAAAATATCCGGTAGACTCTCAATACTAGGAAAAACCTATCTTATGGGCTTCAATAAATGGGTCTTGAATTTGTCGTTATTTTATTACACTTGTGGGGTCGGGCTCTCATATAGTGTTTAGGTATCATGTCTCACAAACTCCTCCGGTGTTTGGCAACTGTTTATTTGTTGCTTGTATTTGTGTTACCGCCTCAGCCGGTTGCAGCGCATCCGCATGTTTTTGTGCAAGCACATGCAGAGTTGATTTTCGATGATGACGGATACCTGACACACATTCGGCATACTTGGTTGTTTGACGATTTATATACCGCCTATGCAATTCAGGGTTTGGATGCCAACAAAAATGGTTTGTTTGAGGAAAGCGAGCTTACCGGTTTAGCTGCCGTGAACATTCAGGGCTTGGGTGAGTATGGGTATTTCACGTTCGGTGATGATACGCGAACGGAGTTGGACTTTTCAAAGCCGTTTGAGCCATCCATGACTATGAACGCTATTCCTTTTGATGATTATTGGCTGATCAGTGAGGAAGACCGACGGGCAATTGCCGAGGATATTGCAGCTGGGCGCAGTTCTCCTGAAACGAGACCTGTTTCGCTTGTTGAGCTGAGTTTCACCCTTCCACTCAAAGAAAAGGTCAGGGCAGATAAGCCCCTCACAATCGATGTTTACGACCCGACCTATTACATAGATTTCAAATGGCCAAAGAATGGTGTTGCAGTCACGCTCAGGAATGCCCCGGAAACGTGCTCGACTGAGCTGGTGCATCCACCTGAGTTGGATGGTCAAATAGCTGCCCAGCTGGCAACCATTGGAGCAGACCAACGGCAGGTTCCCGAGGAGTTGGAGAGTTTTACGCAATCCTTGGTTAATCAGGTGATTGTAACTTGCGAAGGTGTGCTTCCTGCTGTTGATGTTTCCGGCAGTTCCAACGATCCTGCGTCAACCTTAGATAATGAAGCTGCAAAGACGGCAGAGGCTGCTGTTGCTGCGCTCGCAATGGGTGGTGATCCTATTGCTCTTTCCTCTGTTGAGAATGTTGAAAACACTCAAGATGTAGACATTGAGCTGCGGTCTAATGAGCCAAACATTTTTGCAAGGGGTCTGGCGACGATCACACGCATGCAGAATGAATTTTATCTAAAATTAACCAGTGCATTGCGGAACTTCCGCAGCAGTCCTAATGCGGGTTGGTTGCTGCTGATGATCAGCTTTGCCTATGGTGTTTTCCATGCAGCAGGACCGGGACACGGGAAGGCTGTCATCTCTTCCTATGTGATCGCGGATAAGCAGACCCTTAAGAAGGGGATCATGCTTTCCTTCGCTTCCGCCTTCGCGCAGGCTGTTACCGCAATTGTGCTTGTTGGTGGCGCAGGGGTGTTGCTTCATTTGACCAGTACGGCGATCAGTTCGACAGCCCGATGGTTTGAGCTTGGCTCGTATGTGCTGGTAATTCTGCTTGGGCTCTACATGGTTTGGCAGCGTATTCTTAAGCCGTGGTTTAGAAAGAAGCCTGCATCCGCTTGCGGGCATTCGCATGCTCATCACTCTCATGACCTAGAGGTTCAGGGTGAGGTTTGCTCAAGTTGTGGGCACTCGCATGCTCCAGACCCTAAGATGGTTCAGGGTACAGCAATTACTCTCACAAGCATCTGGTCCATCATACTTGCTGTTGGTTTGCGGCCTTGCACAGGTGCGCTGATCGTACTCGCCTTTTCGTTTTCGCAGGGACTGGTATGGGTTGGCGTAGCGTCAACGCTTGTGATGGCACTGGGAACGGGCATAACCGTTTCAATTCTGGCGAGTTTGGCCGTTCTTTCTCGTGACGTGGCACTGCGTATCTGGGGAGTTGAAAGTAGAGCTGGTGGTATCATTTTGCACGGATTTGAGGTGGTTGGTGCGTTGACCATTTTGGTGATGGGAACATTGATGCTGATTGCAGGTTTGAACGGCGGGGCAACAGCCGGCTTGTTCTAGGCTTTTGGCAATAATTTTAAGAATCGCTGGCCTGAATGAGTGAGAAATTTTCCGTAGTTGCTATTTCACTGGCCTGAAACGAAGAAAATCGCGCTATCATTAATACACGAACGTGTATGGTTTGCCCGTTCGTGTCCTACCTAAGTTTCGGAAAAGTTCTGGAGCGTAATTGTATTTCAGCAATAGCGGAATCAATCAGTAGTTTTCCAAGTTAGTGATGATGGGATTTGCTCTGATATCTGAAATACTCAGCTGGATATTGCCTCGCGAAATCTATTGGTTTGTTAGGTTAATTTATGCTAAATTATTGTATATTAAGATGTTATAGTGATAGATCGCAGTAGTTGCTCGGTATCTGTTGCTGTCTGGTTGCTCCCATTCAGGTCAAACCTTCCCGCTTATTACCGTTGAAATATAAATGATAGTTCATGTTAGTTTTGGGCGCATTATTAGCTTCGGACGGAGGATTTCTTTAAAATATTTCAGCGCTTACGCCACGGGTTATTTCGCCAGAAGAGGTAGAAGTTACATTAGGTAAGCGGATCCTAGAGTTATTAGTTTGTCCAATAGGGTATAGATTTCCTTGTATTTTCACGTAGTTTTTGGGTTATAAGATGTTGGTCATGTTGTTGCGGAGGCCTCGAAGATTGAGGGCAAGCTCTGTGAAAACATAAAAGAGATGTGATTTTAGAAGCTCTTGGGAGGAGTTTTCGATGGACCGCCGTAGTTTTCTGAAAAAAGCTGGCTTAGCAGCAGGCGCAACCGCTGGCGCAGCAACACTTGCAGCACCTGCTCTTGCATCTGGTAAACGCGAACTGAAAATGGTCACCACCTGGCCAAAGAACTTCCCTGGTCTCGGCGTCGGTGCTCAGCGTATTGCTGACCGTATCACTGCTGCAAGTGAAGGCCAGTTGACCATTAAGCTTTATGCCGCTGGTGAACTTGTTCCTGCATTTGAGAGCTTCGATGCTGTTTCTAATGGTACTGCTGATATGTACCATGCTGCTGATTACTACTGGCTCGGCAAGCATAAAGCATTCGGTTTCTTCACTGCTGTGCCAATGGGCATGACAGCTGCTGAGCTGGAAGCATGGATGCACTTCGGTGGTGGCCAGCAGCTTTGGGATGAGCTCGCAGGTCAGTTCAACGTTAAGTCTTTCCTTGCAGGTAACACAGGCCTTCAGGCTGGTGGCTGGTTCAACAAAGAGATCAACTCTTTGGAAGACCTCAAAGGCCTGAAAATGCGTATGCCGGGTCTTGGTGGTGAAGTTCTTCGCCGTCTTGGTGCATCTGCTGTTGCGCTTCCAGGTTCTGAAATCTTCCCTGCAATGCAGTCTGGCGCAATTGATGCGACTGAGTGGGTTGGTGCATGGAACGATATGGCATTTGGCTTCTACAAAGTTGCTAAATACTACTACACCAAAGGTTTCCATGAGCCAGGCGCTGGTCTTTCCTTCGGCATGAATAAGGGCGTTTGGGAAAGCTTCACTCCTGGTCAGCAGGAGCTGGTTCGCTCTGCATGTATGGCTGAGAACAACTACATGTTCGCAGAATACAACCACAACAACGGTGCAGCTCTGGAAGTTCTGCTCACCAAGCACAAAGTTCAGGTTCGTGATTTCTCTGACGACGTGTTTGATGCAATTGGCCGTAAGGCTGAAGAAGTTGTTGCTGAAGTTGCTGAGATTGATGACCTGTCCAAGCGCATCTACGAAAGCTACCTTAAGTCTCGGAAAGATACCTCTGCATGGTCCAGCCTTGCTGAGCGTAACTACCTGACGGCTCGCGATCGTATCCTGGGCTAATATTGCTTTGAACTGTTGCAGCTCTCCGCAGTCCTTGCGGGGAGCTTTTCTTTTAAAATTTCTATCCCGGCCTTGGGGCCCAATAATAAATCCTAGTGGCTTGGTTCAGAACAACTGATGAGGCGGGCATGCGCGCGCTTATGAACCTGATTAATTCAGTCAACAGCAGCATCGGTAAGAGCTGCGCCTGGCTGTCTCTGGGCATTGTTCTTGTCCAGTTCACCGTTGTGGTGATGAGATACGTTTTCGGTATCGGCTCCATTTGGATGCAAGAATCCATCACGTACATGCACGGTTTCCTGTTTATGTTGGCAGCAGCTTATACGCTTAGCGTTGATGGGCATGTGCGTGTTGATATTTTCTACCGTGATGCCAAGCCACGTACGAAGGCTTTGGTCGATCTGATGGGTTCGATCCTGTTCCTTATTCCGATGTGTGCTGTGATCTTCTACTGGTCCTGGGGGTACGTCGTCAGTTCATGGTTGATCTTGGAAGGGTCTCAGGAAGCCTCCGGCATTCAGGGACGTTTTCTCCTTAAGAGTGCGATTATAGGATTTGCTGTTCTCGTAAGCCTTCAAGGTGTTGCCATTATTATTCGGAGTATTCTTGCCCTTGGCGGTGACAAGGAAGCATTGAACTCTTTCCGACAGATTCAGGAGTAAGCGGAGATGGATGGAATTCTTCATACTCTTGATATTTTGATGTTTGCCGTTGCCTGTATTTGTTTGCTTGCAGGCTTCCCGGTTGCCTTTACACTTGCTGGTGTTGCGCTCATTTTCGCTCTGATTGCAACGTTTTTCGGGGGTAGTGTTACTCTTGGGGCAATCCCGAGCCGAATTTTCGGCACCATGTCCAATGAGACTTTGATTGCCGTTCCGCTCTTCATCTTCATGGGTGTTATGCTGGAACGCTCCAAGGTTGCGGAAGAACTTCTGGAAACAATGGGCCGCTTGTTCGGTCGTATGCCCGGTGGTCTTGGTCTTTCTGTTACTATTGTGGGCGCGTTGCTTGCAGCTTCTACAGGTATCGTAGGCGCAACAGTGGTGACCATGGGTCTTCTATCGCTGCCGACCATGCTGCGTAATGGCTATTGCCCACGCCTTGCTTGTGGCTCCATCGCAGCTTCGGGCACTCTGGGGCAGATTATTCCGCCTTCAATTGTGCTCGTGTTCCTGGCTGACCAGTTGTCCAACGGTTACCAGCTTGCACAGCGTGAGATGGGTAACTTTGCTCCAGACCCATTCTCAGTCGGTGACTTGTTTGCCGGTGCGCTTCTTCCCGGTTTGGCGCTTGTTGGTATGTATATTGCGTATCAGCTGTTCGTTGCGTTTACGCAGCCGCACAAAGCTCCGCCAATGCGGGATGATGGGTCTGCAGGTCCTGGTTTCAGCCAGATCCTTCATGCTCTTGTGCCGCCAATTGCGCTTATTATTGCTGTGCTTGGCTCTATTCTTGTGGGTATTGCCACGCCGACGGAAGCAGCAGCCGTTGGTGCTGTGGGTGCGTTGTTGCTGGCTGGCTACCGCATGGACGAGACGAAACCCTGGCCGGTGTATATGGCTGTGCTGTCTCTTGCGGTTATGCTTACGCTGACATCCTATATGGATCTACGCGTTGCTCGTAACGAGATCCCTACGGGGGATATGATTGGTATCTGGGCTGCTGGTCTGGCTTGTGCGACGCTGGCCTATGGTATGCTGGTTTCACTTTACCGCGTGTTTACCCGTGATGTCCTCGTTCCTGTGATGGAGTCTACGACCAAGATCACGTGTATGGTGTTTGTGATCCTGATCGGCGCGACGTTCTTCTCCCTGATCTTCCGTGATCTGGGTGGTGAGGAGCTCGTTCGTGATGCTTTGACAGACCTTCCAGGTGGCGCAATGGGCGCTGTGATTGCCGTGATGCTCGTCATGTTCGTCCTTGGCTTCTTCCTGGACTTCCTGGAAATTGTATTCGTGGTTGTTCCTCTGGTTGCTCCTGTTCTGTTGCAACTTGAGATGCCTAACGGTGAACCTATGAGCCCGGCATGGCTTGGTGTGATGATGGCTGTGAACCTTCAAACATCCTTCCTGACGCCGCCGTTCGGGTTTGCGCTGTTTTACTTGCGTGGGGTTGCTCCGCCATCGATTAAAACAACGGATATCTACTTGGGTATCATCCCGTTCGTGCTCATTCAGCTGTCTATGCTGGCTATCCTATGGTTCTTCCCAGAACTTGCGACGTGGTTGCCAAAAGTGATCTATGGCTAAAGTATTAATAGCTTAGTATTTGTAAGGGGCGCGAGTATTCGCGCCCCTTTTTTGTTGCAGTGCGGCTAGTTCAAACCAGTGATTCGTTTTCGGCTTAGTCCAATGTTCTACAAAAGGAATTGAAACCTAATCAAAGGTATTGTGGCTCAGTTTACCTAGTGTATCTCGCGTGTGCGCCATGAATAGTTGGCATGTATACCTTAGTATAGACATTTTTTTATGTAACCTATTGAAATATCACTGTTTTGCATTGCACAATTGTAATAGGTTGCATTGCGCAACGAATAAAACCGTTAAAAAAACTTCAGTATCTTGCTAGAACTTAACTCAGGGAGGAACTTGCAGGTGAAGCACTTGCGAGGCGGGGGTTTTAATCTTTCGTATTTCCTCAGAGTTAACAGGCAAACCAAAGGCACCATTTTGTGACCTTTGGTGAGAGGTGATTCAAAAATGCAGGTGCCTCCGTCAGCGGGTATGGATACATTTCCGCAGTTGCTTATTCGGAATGCGCGAGATTGGGGGGATCGTCCCGCGTATCGCGAAAAAGATCTTGGGATCTGGCAGACCTGGACCTGGAAAGAGGTCTTGGATGAAGTACGCAAGCTATCGCTTGGATTGAAAAGCCTTGGCTGTAAAGAAGGCGACAAAGTCGCAGTGGTCGGTGCAAACCGTCCGCACCTTTATTGGGTGTTTGCTGCAGTTCAGGCTTTGGGCGGCGTACCCGTTCCGGTTTATGCAGATTCTGTTGCAGAAGAAATTGCATATGTGCTGGGCCATGCCGACGTTCGTTTTGCAGTTGTTGAGAATCAAGAGCAGGTAGATAAGCTGCTCGACATGGCTGAGAAGCTTCCGGTTCTTGAGCACATCATCTATGAGGACCCTAAAGGTCTTCGTGATTACGATCCGGCACGTCTGCATCGGTATCAAACCGTTCAGGACGCTGGTCAGGCATTGCTCGATAATGACGAGAAGCTTGGTGATGAATGGACTGAAAGTCTCAATAGTGGAAAACGCGAGGACGTTGCTGTTATCCTTTACACCTCTGGGACCACTGGTCGCCCTAAAGGTGTGATGCTGACTTTCAACAGTCTGATTGTTTCCGTTCAGAATGCCAACAAGTTCGATAATTTGGATGAGAACGCAGACACAGTCGCCTACCTGCCGATGGCTTGGGTTGGCGATCATGTTTTCTCATATGCTCAGTGTATTACAGCTGGCTATTGTGTGAACTGCCCGGAAGGTCCTGAAACGGTATCCATTGACCGTAAAGAGATCGCGCCGACTTACATGTTTGCTCCACCGCGCGTGTTTGAGGGAATGCTTACGCACATCACTGTTCGCATGGAAGATGCGAGCAAGATGAAGAAATCTCTGTTTGATTACTTCCTGGCTTACGCAGGCAAGGTTGGTGAGCGTATTTTGAATGGAGAGAAAACCTCTCTGTTTGAGCGCATGAAATACGCAGTCGGTGAATTCTGTGTCTATGGACCACTGAAGAACGAGATGGGTTTCTCCCGTGTTCGTGTGGCTTATACTGCAGGGGAAGCAATTGGCCCGGAGATTTTCAAGTTCTATCGGTCAATTGGTCTGAACCTGAAGCAGCTTTATGGTCAGACTGAATCGTCCGTGTTCATCACCTCCCAGCCTGATGGTCAGATTTACGCTGATACAGTCGGCATTCCGATGGAGGATGTTGAGGTCAAGATCGCTGATAGTGGTGAGGTTATGTACCGTTCACCGGGCGCATTCCTAGGTTACTACAAGAACGATGAGGCTACTAAGGACACCATAACCGAAGATGGTTGGGTCCACACTGGCGATGCAGGCATGTTCCTTGAAAATGGTCATCTTAAGATTATTGACCGTGCCAAGGATGTTGGCAAGCTGACCGACGGCTCCATGTTTGCACCTAAGTATATTGAAAACAAACTGAAATTCTTCCCGAACATCAAAGAAGTTGTGACCTTCGGTAATGAGAGAGATCATGTTTGTGCCTTCATCAATATTGACCTGACTGCCGTTGGTAACTGGGCTGAACGTCACAATATTGCTTACGCGTCCTATCAGGAGCTGGCTGCACATCCTGAAGTTTACAACACTATCCAGGGTCATGTGGAGCAGGTGAACAAAGATCTTGCCGCTGAACCGCTGATGGCTGGTGCGCAGATTAATCGCTTCCTTGTTCTGCATAAGGAATTGGATGCGGATGATGGTGAACTGACCCGGACACAGAAGGTTCGCCGTAATTTTGTTGCTGATCGTTATGGGCCACTCATTGAAGCGTTTTATGAGGGTGTGACCAGCAAGCACGTTGTGACTGAAGTGGTCTTTGAAGACGGTCGTCAGGGCAAGATTGAAGCCACTGTCGAGATCCGGGACGTGGAAACATATACTCGTAAATCGATGTCCGCGATTGGGGAGGCGGCAGAATGACTGTGATGGAGCGAACGCTCGAAGAGGTCAAAAGAAAGGCCGAGGAGCGCGAGGTTCTGTTGGATCTTGAGAACGTCTCTCTTTCCTTTGGTGGTGTGAAGGCAATTACGAATATTTCCTTCAACATCAAGAAGGGCGAAATTCGCGCGATTATTGGTCCGAACGGAGCTGGCAAAACATCCATGCTCAATGTGATCAACGGATTTTATCAGCCGCAAGAAGGTGTGATCACGTTCAAGGGCGAGAAGCGTAAATCCATGAAGCCGCACCTTGCGGTGGATCAGGGTATCGCTCGGACTTTCCAGAACGTGGCGTTGTTTAAGGGCATGTCCACGCTCGACAACATCATGGCTGGTCGTGCGACCCGCATGAACAAAAACATATTCTGGCAAATGCTCTATTGGGGACCTGCCCGGCAGGAAGAAATTGAGCATCGCAAGAAGGTCGAGGAAATCATCGACTTCCTCGAAATCCAGCACATTCGTCGAACACCGGTGGGCACGCTGCCTTACGGCCTTCAAAAGCGTGTTGAGCTGGCTCGTGCGTTGGCGATGGAACCGGAACTGCTGCTGCTCGATGAGCCAATGGCGGGGATGAATCTGGAAGAGAAAGAGGACATGAGCCGTTTCATTCTTGATGTGAATGATCAGCTCGGCACCACTATCGCGCTTATCGAGCACGATATGGGTGTTGTGATGGACCTTTCTGACCGTGTTGTTGTTTTGGACTATGGCCGCAAAATCGCTGATGGCGTGCCTGAAGAAGTACAAAGCAACCAAGAAGTTATTGATGCCTATCTGGGCCTCTCGCATTAGGGGGCGATTGTGGAAACGCTTTACTTAGTATTTATCGACCCATTCGTTCAAATGGTTGAGATGCCAGACTTCTTTCTGCAAGTCTTGTGGGAAGGCCTTGTCTCGGGTGTCCTTTATTCTCTGATCGCGCTTGGCTTTGTTTTGATCTTCAAATCATCGCGTATCTTCAACTTTGCTCAGGGTATCATGGTCGTGTTTGCGGCCTTGTCACTGGTGGGTCTGCATTCCTTCCTCATGCCGTATATTGGCAATGAGTTTGTGGCTGCTGCCATCGCGATGCCGCTGACGCTTGGCATCATGTATGCTCTGGCTATGTGTGTTGAGCGTGTGGTTCTCCGTCCGCTTGTTGGTCAGCCAGACATTATCTTGTTCATGGCAACCATCGGCATCACCATGTTCCTCGTTGGCTTTGGCGAGTTCGTGTTTGGTGGCGAGAACAAAGTGATGATCACCGAAGCTCTTGGTATTCCAACTGGTGCGATTGAGTTCGCTCCCTTCGACGGGTTCCTGTTGTTGGAAGAAAAGGATGTCTTCGCAGTTGTGATGGCGATTGTTCTTGTTGTCAGTTTGCTGGTGTTCCTGAATAAATCTGCGATGGGGCGGGCAATTCGCGCTCTTGGAGATGATCATCAGGCAGCGCTCTCAGTGGGAATTTCCCTCAGCACAATCTGGGTGTTGGTCTGGTTCATTGCAGGTGTCGTTGCTCTTGCGACCGGTATCGTCTGGGGTGCGCGTGCAGGTGTATCTTTCGCTCTGGAGGTGATTGCTTACAAAGCACTGCCAGTTCTCATGCTTGGGGGGCTGGAATCCGTATCCGGTGCGATTATCGGCGGCATAGCGATTGGTCTTCTCGAGAAAGTCTTCGAAATCTATTGGGGTCAGCCTTTCTTCGGTGGCAACACTGAAACTTGGTTTGCCTTCATCTTTGCTTTGATTGTTTTGCTGTTCCGTCCGCAAGGGCTGTTCGGTGAGAAGATCATCGAGCGCGTATAAGGGAGGCCTGCCGTGTTTTACAGAACCTCTGGTCAGTTCAAAACGACCTATGAAAGCGATCAGGCCCTGTTTCCGATCAAGCAGGATATGGTCCTGCTGGCCGTGGTCCTCACAGCGATGTATGTGGTGTTTCCGATGTTTGCATCGGAATTCACTTTCAAAGCGCTGCTGGTGCCGGTGTTGATTTTCTCGTTGGCGTCTCTTGGCCTTAACATCCTTACCGGTTTTGCCGGACAACTGTCGCTTGGTACAGCTGGTTTCATGGGTGTTGGAGCTTATGCTTGCTACAAAATCACAACGATTTTCCCGGAAATGAACATCCTTGTTGCGTTGTTCCTGTCTGGCTTCTTCTCATCAGCTGTTGGGGTGGCGTTTGGTTTGCCTTCCCTTCGGATTAAGGGCTTCTACCTTGCGATTGCGACACTCGCTTCGCAGTTCTTCCTGGTATGGCTCTTTGAGAAGTGGGCATGGCTTTACAACTACAACGCATCGGGCGCGATTGAAGTGCGTACCATGGATATGTTCGGTCTTGTCGTGACAGGCCCGAATGCCTCTCCGGTGACGCAGTACTATTTCGTTCTGGTAATCGTTTCCGTCGTGACGTTTGCGATGATCAATCTGACGCGTGGTCGTTATGGTCGTACGTGGAAAGCGGTTCGCGATATGGATATCGCAGCTGAGCTGGTTGGCATCAATCTGATGCGTGCGAAGCTGAGTGCTTTTGCTGTGAGCTCCTACATCGTCGGCATCGCCGGTGCTCTGATGGTGTTCTTCTGGAAGGGCGCTGCTGAACCAAACCTCTTTGACATTCCTATGAGTTTTCAGATCGTCTTCATCGCGATCATTGGCGGCTTGGGAAGTGTTATGGGGAACTTCCTTGGTGCACTCCTGATTGTGGCACTGCCGGTTGTTTTGAATCTACTGCCTAGCATGCTGGGCCTTAATATCGGGTCCGCAACCATGGAACACGTCAACGTTATGGTTGTCGGTTCTCTCATTATTTTATTCTTGATTGTTGAGCCTCACGGGCTTGCGCGGTTCTGGGCGCTTATTCGTGAAAAGCTGATTATTTGGCCATTCCCTCACTAATAATGGACTGCGTTCAGCAGCTGGAGAATCGATGGAATGGCTTGCGGCCTTGGCCGCAAATGCGGAGGAAACTATGAAATATTTTAGTAAAATAGGGAAAACTGTTGCTGCCAGTGCTCTGGCCCTTGCTTTGGGGAGTGCTGCTGTTGCTGCAGAAGGCCTAAATATTCCAAACCTGTCATACCGGACTGGCCCGTTTGCAGCGACCGGTACGCCAATCATGAACGGTCAGCGCGATTACATGTTGATGCTGAACGCACGTGATGGTGGTATTGGCGGTGTGCCGATTGACTACATTGAGTGTGAAACCGGCTACAACACTAACAAAGGCGTTGAGTGCTACGAGAAGACCAAGGGTGATGCTATTATCACTCAGCCATGGTCAACTGGCATCACATTGCAGGTTTTGCCACGTACCAACGTTGATAAGGTGCCAATCCTTGCTCCTGGTTACGGTTTCTCGCCAATGTCTGAAGGGAACACCTTCGCATGGGCCTTTAACCCACCAGTGTCTTACTGGGATGGCGCTTACATGATCCTCGATCACATCAGTGGTGGTGACATATCTTCGCTTAAGGGCAAGAAAATTGCGCTTCTTCACCTGGATCACCCATTCGGGAAAGAGCCAATTCCGCTGCTGCAGAAACTTGCAGATGCGAATGGGTTTGAGCTTCTTCCAATCCCGGTTGGTTTGAAAGAAATGCAGAACCAGTCCGCACAGTGGTTGCAGATCCGCCGTGAACGCCCAGACAATGTCATCATGTGGGGTTGGGGTGCTATGAACGCTGGTGCGATCACCGAAGCGGTTAAAACCCGTTACCCGATGGATCAGTTCGTTGGTATCTGGTGGTCCGGTTCTGATGCTGATCTTCAGCCTCTAGGTGCAAAAGCCAAAGGCTACAAATCCATTAGCTTCTCCGTACCTGGTAACTACCCAGTACTGGACGACATTCGTAAGCATGTTGTTGATACTGGTGATTCCATGATCAAAAAGCCAGAGGACATGGACACAGTGTTCTACCAGCGCGGTATTGCACTTTCCGTATTCGTTGCTGAAGCGGTCAAGGGTGCTCAGGATCATTTTAAAAATCCGATGGTCACTCCAGAGCAAGTTCGCTGGGGTCTTGAGAACCTGAACATCACAGAAGAGCGTCTTACTGAGCTGGGCATGTCCGGCATTATTGCTCCGCTGAAACTGTCTTGTGACAACCACACAGGTCACAGCGGTGCGTGGATGCTTGAGTGGAATGGTGAGGAGTTTGTGAAAGCAAGCGATATGCTGACACCTAATCGTGAGATCATCCGTCCATTGGAAATTGAAAAAGCTGCTGAATACGCGAAGAACAATGCACCATGGCCTGGTCGCGGCGATCTGGCTTGTAACTAAGCGCATATGACTATTTGGTCGGGCGCTTTGGTGCCCGGCCAATTTTTAACTCTCCACTTAAACGGACTGTTCGCAGGTTAAGGCTGATCTCATGAGTGCAATTGCTGAACCAACATCAAATTCCAAGGCACCAGCCGCTAACCTGCAGGTTGCCGAAAACATTTTGTCCATCAACAATATCGAAGTCATCTATAACCATGTGGTTCTGGTTCTCAAAGGTGTGTCTTTGAATGTTCCCAGAGGTGGGATTGTTGCTCTGCTGGGAGCAAATGGTGCGGGCAAAACAACAACCTTGAAGGCGATCTCCAACCTGCTGCAAGCAGAACGTGGAGAAGTGACCAAGGGCAATATTATTTTCCAAGGCAAAGAGGTTCAGGCTCTTTCTCCAAACAATCTGGTGCGGCGTGGCTGCATTCAGGTGATGGAAGGCCGTCATTGTTTTGGACACCTTTCCATTGAAGATAATTTGATGACCGGTGCTTACACGCGGACGGACGGATCGGCTGCGGTTAAGCGGGATCTGGAAATGGTATACAACTACTTCCCGCGTTTGCGTGAACGCCGCAGCTCTCAGGCTGGCTATACATCAGGTGGTGAGCAGCAAATGTGTGCTGTGGGCCGTGCCTTGATGAGCCGCCCGGAAATGATCCTGCTTGATGAACCCTCCATGGGTCTTGCACCACAATTGGTGGAAGAGATCTTTGAGATTGTGAGGCAGCTGAATCAAGACCAAGGTGTGTCCTTCCTTCTTGCCGAGCAGAATACCAACGTTGCCTTGAAGTACGCGACCTACGGCTACATCATGGAAGCAGGACGTATCGTACTTGACGGGGATGCAGCATCCCTGCGCGAGAACGAAGACGTGAAAGAATTCTATCTTGGTGTTGGCGGTGAGGGACGCAAGTCGTTCCGTGATGGCAAACATTATAAGCGCCGTAAACGCTGGTTGGCTTAAGTTGAAAATCGGGATACCCCCAAAAACATAGGGGTAAACTGTCACGGGAAGTAAATGTATCTGGTTTTGAATAATCTGCAGGCTGCTCATTGCCGCAAAAAGGGTTTTGGAGGACCAAATGCATTTGCTTTCAAAAATAATTGTAGGGGCCGCGCTTTGGAGCGTGGCCTTTGTTGCGCCTGTTTCCTCGCAAGTTAAGCTGGATGGCTATTTCCTCGCTGAGGAAACATGCCCGGCCTTTCAGTCGTTTCGTAAGCAGTCTAACCCCGGGAATGTTTCAGTAGAGCGCATGCGTGCCTATGAATTGCTTGGGAAGAATAAAGCGGATGCGAGCCATTATTTCATTCGTATGAATGGTGTGGAACCAAGTGAGCGCTGGGTCGATATTGCGTGTGGCCTTCACGTGGTTGAAGCAGGTGAGGGCGGACAGATTGTAACTGACGGTGGCACTGGGTCTGGCGGTGCGGGAGACGTTAAGTTTGTAAGACCTGATGTGACTGGCCCTTCAGCAGATGCAGATTTTCTTCTGGCAGCGAGCTGGCAGCCTTCTTTTTGTCAAACGCACCAAAATGTTCCTGAATGCATAAACCAGACAGCTGACCGGTATGATGCGGATCATTTTGCGCTTCATGGATTATGGCCGCAGCCACGCGGAAACTTCTGGTGCGGAATTACTGCTGCGGAGAAGAAGCTCACGGACCGGAAAGATCGGCATAGGTTGAAATCTATCCGCTTGAGCGACGAGACGCGAGCTGAGCTGATTAAGGTTATGCCTGGGATACAATCCTATCTGGATCGCTATGAATGGACCAAACATGGCTCCTGTTACAGTGACAGCCCTGAAGAGTATTATTCAGAGAGTCTGGATCTGATGGCGCAATTGAACGCGTCCGGCGTGCGTGAGCTGTTTGCTGCCAATATAGGCAATGAACTGAGTGTCTCTCAGGTGAAAGCGGCCTTTGATAATTCGTTTGGCGCTGGAGCTGGTGACCGTGTTGGCGTGAATTGCAAAGGTGGATTGATCACCGAATTATTTTTGAACCTGAAGGGCAAAATTGAAGCCGATACATCCATAGGTGATCTGCTTCTTGCTGCCGATCCAACCGCCTCAAATTGCCAAGGGGGCGTTGGACGTGTGGATGCGACTGGCTTTGCTCGTTAGTCGCAGAGACTGTTGAGACGAATATGGGGGGAGGCGGTTCTGCCTCTCCATTGGGACTACTGAGAGTGATGCCGCGGGAGGGCTTCCATGGGAAATGAATATTTTGACGAGTTAGAGGTCCGTTCTCCTGAAGAACGCGAAGTAGATTTGATGAGCCGCTTGCCTGCGCAGATTGCTATGGCAAAGAAAGAAGCCTCTGGTTGGGCTAAGCATCTAGCAGATATAGACCCCGCTGAGATTACCAGCCGTGAAGCATTGGCTAAACTACCGGTGTTGCGTAAGTCAGATTTGTTGGCTGCACAATCGGAAGAACCGCCGCTTGGTGGCTTCGCGACGGGGGATTTTTCCAGCTACAAGCGTATCTTTATGTCGCCGGGTCCGATCTGGGAACCTCAGGGGCCTGAGGCTGATCCTTGGAAATCTGCGCGTGCTTTCCATGCAACCGGTATTCGCCCAGGTGATATCGTTCACAATGCGCTCTCCTATCATATGACGCCGGGTGGCTTTATTCTGGATCAGGGTGCTCGTGCCTATGGGTGTGTGGTTTTCCCTGCAGGTATCGGCAATACGGACATGCAGGTTTCTGCGATTACCAGTCTGCGCCCGAATGCTTATGCAGGGACACCTGATTATCTGAAGATTATTCTGGACCGTGCAGATGAGCTAGGTGCTGATGTTAGCTCTCTTACACGAGGCCTTGTTTCTGGCGGTGCGCTCTACCCATCCTTGCGTGAAGAGTATGCCAAACGTGGTGTGAAGGTGCTTCAGGCATACGCGACTGCGGATCTTGGCATTGTCGCTTATGAGAGCGAGGCCATGGAAGGCCTGATCGTGAATGAAGATTTCATCATCGAGATTGTTCGTCCGGGAACAGGTGAACCTGTGGCTGAGGGTGAAGTTGGCGAACTGATCGTTACAACCTTCTCTCCAACCTATCCCTTGATCCGTTTTGCAACAGGCGACCTTTCTGCCGTGTTGTCGGGTGCGTCTCCATGTGGCCGTACAAACATGCGTTTAAAAGGCTGGATGGGGCGTGCTGACCAGCGGACCAAAGTGAAGGGCATGTTTGTTGATCCAGCTCAGATCGAACGCCTTCGTAAGCAGGCTGGTGATGTTGGACGTGCGCGTCTTTCGGTTGTGCGGAAGGGAGAGCAGGATCACATGATCCTGAAAGTGGAAACGGAAGCGGCGAGTGATGATTTTATTGCCGCGCTGAAGAAATCACTGCGTGAACACACTGGTCTTTCTGGTGATGTGGAGCTGGTTGCGCCAGATACATTGCCAAATGATGGAAAAGTGATCTCTGACGAGCGTGAGATTTCCGCTTAAACTCCGCTTAAAATCCTCCTCCTATTATGTGCCAGCCTACTCTCGTGGGCTGGCATTTTTCAATTCTGGGTAGTTTCACGGAAATAAATGGAAAATCTGCAGGATTGATCTTGGCGTGGGCAAATGGAAACTCTATTTACCTGATGGACTGGATCCGACGCGCATAGAGGTTTTATGAGCCAGAATAAAGATTGCCCATCCTCCCTCCCGAGCAACCACCCAGCTGTGAGCTTTGGGAAAGTTGGTGTTCTTCTCGTGAATCTCGGTACACCGGATGGGACAGACTATTGGTCTATGCGCCGGTATCTGGCTGAATTCCTGTCCGATAAGCGTGTTATCGAATGGTCGCGGTGGCTTTGGTACCCCATTCTTTATGGGATCGTTTTGAGCAAGCGCCCGCAGAAATCTGGGGCGGCTTACAAAGAGATTTGGAATAACGAGTTGGATGAAAGTCCACTGCGTACGATAACTCGCAACCAGTCTGACAAGCTCGGTGAGCTTTTGAAGGATTTGGGTGACAACGTGGTTGTTGACTGGGCGATGCGCTATGGAAATCCATCGATCAAAAGCCGATTGGATGCGCTTAAAGCACAGGGGTGTGATCGAATTCTGGTATTCCCGTTGTATCCCCAATATTCCGCGTCTACGACTGCAACTGTGAATGATGAAGTGTTTCGTGCGCTGTTAACTATGCGGTGGCAACCCACCCTTCGCATTGTCCCACCGTACCACGATGACGACACCTATATCTCGTCGCTTGCAACGTCGATCACAACTAAGCTTGCTGAGTTAGATGAGGAGCCGGAAGTAGTTCTGGCGTCTTTCCATGGCATTCCGCAGAGCTATTTCGACAAGGGTGACCCATACCATTGTCATTGTCAAAAGACTGGCCGATTGCTGAAAGAGAAGCTTGGTTGGGACGATAAGAAGTTTCAAGTTACCTTCCAATCACGCTTTGGCCCGGAAGAATGGTTGCAGCCCTATACAGACAAGACGGTTGAAAAGCTGGCGAAAGACGGTGTGAAACGAATTGCTGTTTTGAATCCGGGTTTTGTTGCAGATTGTTTGGAAACGCTGGAAGAAATCGCCGGAGAAGCTGCCGAGATTTTTGAAGAGAATGGCGGGACGCAATTCACACATATCCCATGCTTAAACGAGAGTGCAGAGGGTATGGCAACTCTTGAAAGCGTGGTGCGCCGAGAGCTGCAAGGCTGGGTCTAGAATTTAAGAATAGATTGACCATTTATAGAAGAGCTCTTGTTTCTTTGAGGAGGCAGGGGCTCTTTGTCGTTTGTTAATTTAGATTTCGCTGGTTTTTGGATAGAAAAACTAAGATAGTTCAGGGAATTACTCTAAAAGGACTAATGCATATGGACGTACTAACAGGCAGCTCGATTACAGTCCTGATACTGGTCGCTGTTATTATTCTTGTTGTTTTTGCTGGCGCAAAGATGATCCCGCAGGGTTATAACTATACCGTTGAGCGATTTGGTAAGTATCGCAAAACTCTGGAACCAGGCCTGAACATCATCATTCCGTTTGTTGATCGTGTTGGCCATCGCGTCAACATGATGGAGCAGGTGTTGGAAGTCCCCGCTCAGGAAGTGATCACCAAAGACAATGCTACGATTACAGGTAACGGGGTCGCTTTTTATCAGGTTCTCAGTGCTCCTCGGGCTTCCTATGAAGTGCAAGGCCTTCAGAACGCAATTTTGAACCTGACCATGACCAACATCCGTAGTGTTATGGGCTCTATGGTTCTGGATGAATTGTTGTCCAACCGTGATGAGATCAACTCTCGTTTGTTGCGTGTTGTGGATGCAGCTTGTGAGCCTTGGGGCGTCAAGATTACACGAATCGAGATCAAGGACATCAATCCGCCAGCAGATCTGGTGGAGGCGATGGGCCGCCAGATGAAGGCTGAGCGTGAAAAACGCGCTTCTATTCTGGAAGCTGAAGGTGCGCGGCAGTCCGAAATTGCAAAGGCTGAAGGCGTGAAGCAGTCGCTCATTCTTGAGGCTGAAGGTCGTCAGGAAGCTGCATTCCGGGATGCTGAAGCGCGTGAGCGGCTGGCACAGGCTGAAGCAAAGGCAACCGAGGTGGTTTCCAAGGCTATTGCTGAGGGTGATATGGGTGCGATCAACTATTTTGTTGCAAGTAAATATGTTGAAGCGTTCGGAGAACTTGCAAAATCTCCAAATCAGAAAACGCTCATCGTGCCTATGGAAGCGACTGCTATGATAGGAAGTCTGGCTGGTATTGCTGAGATCGGCAAGGAAGCGTTTAAAGATAATGAGCGCCGCAAGAGTAGTCGTGTGCCCAATACAGGTAATTCGGAGGACTGATCAGTATGTTAGTGGAATTGTTCCAGAGCAGTATTGAGCCGTGGGTTTGGTTTGCGTCCGGTTTGGTTTTAGTCGGACTGGAACTTGCCATACCCGGGTCATTCCTGATCTGGTTTGGAGCTGCTGCTCTGGTTGTTGGCATCGTGGTTGCCTATTTTGCACCGGACTGGCGCTGGCAACTTGTGCTTTGGGGAGTCTTGTCTCTCAGCTTCCTGGTCGTTGGCCGCCGGCTCACTCTGAGAGTTGATAAGAGTGTGGGCGATCCGTATTTGAACAATCGGGGAAGTCGCTATCAGGGTCGGGTTTTTGTCCTCAAAAATGAGGTTGCGCATGGAAAAGGCACTTTGGAGATTGGTGATTCCATATGGCGTATCAATGGGCCAGATTTGCCAGCAGGTTCTCACGTAAAGATTGTGGGTCAAGACGGTACGACCCTGATTGTAGATGCAGCTTCTTCTGATGAGGCCGCTTAACCCTTATTGATAGGGATTTAAATCTGGTGGCAGCGGCGGTTCTTCTGCCATCAGGAGAATCGAAATTCTCCGATTCGCTGCAAGATACGGGTCATTTGGAAAGAGTGGCTCAGTATCTGCTTTACCAACAACGGAATGAACGTTGTTGGAGGGTAATCCGTATTCAAAGAGAATTTGGCGAGCAGTGTTTGCACGATCTGCTGAAAGTTCCCAGCCAGTCTCGCTTGGAGATGTTATCAGCTGGCCCGTTGTTGTGTGGCCCGTAATGCGAACACGGTTTGGCAACTTTGCGAGAATTGGCGCCATTTTGGCAAGCAGGGTGCGCGTGATCTCGTAAGGATATTTAGATCCTTCCGGATACATTGACCGACCTTCCTGATCGACGATCAGAATATTTAGCCCCTCGTCAGTTTCCTCAAGAATGATATTACTGGAGACCTCTGTGATTTCAGGCATTTCCTGAAATGCCTGGCGAAGGGATACAGCAGCAGTTGCAAATTGGCGCGGGCGCTCGATATTTGCTTTCTTGGTGGTATGGGTATTTGCTTCAGGGCCCTGTTTGCGCTTTTCTGGATGGCTTTCTGTGGCAAAATCGGCATCTGTCACCTGTTTTTCGTAGGTGATGTCCTTCATGAAATCGCGAAGTGGCACCCCCTCGATTTCCATGATACCGGCGCGTTTGCTGACTTGTTTGATGCCGAATGCATCTTTGATTGACCCTGCAACCACCTGAAGCTTCTGCTTATCCTGAACTGAAAATGAAATAATGAGCACGAAGAAACACACCAATAGCGACATCAAATCGGCGAAGGTCAACATCCATGCTGGTGCGCCTGCCGGCGGTGCTTTCTTTTTACGTGCCATAAATCATAGAGTCCTTTTCAGCACTTAAGCAGCAGCTTCTGCGAAGCCTGCTCGGCCTTTTTCAGGAATATAGGCAAGCAACATTTCTCGAATGAGAGATGGGCTCTTATTTTCTCGAATTTGAAGAACACCATCAATAACCAGTGTTTGGTTGAGTTCCTCTTGTTCGAATTTCGAGTCCAATTTATCGGCGACGGGAATACACACGACGTTTGCGATGAAGGAACCGTACAACGTTGTCAGCAACGCAATTGCCATTGATGGGCCAATGGTGGATGGATCGTCCATTGTTGCCAACATCTGCACCAAACCGACCAGTGTTCCGATCATCCCGAATGCCGGTGCGGAGTCGCCAAGTGCACGATAGACGCGTGAGCCCTCATTCAGACGATTGAGGTACAGGTCGCGCTCCTTTTCCATGGATTCGCGAATGAGATTGTACTCATATCCATCGGCAACATACTGCATGCCTTTTGCTAGGGTTGGCTCATCAATCTGAACCTTCTCAAGACCTAGAGGACCTTCTTTTCTGGCGGTTTCCGCAAGGTGTGCAATGTTGTCAATGAGGGCGCGAGGTTCAATTTTCTTATGGGTAAAAGCCAGTTTTGCTCCCATACCAAAAGCGCCCAATAGACCGTTCAAAGGAAAGCGCACCAACGTTGCAGCCATGCCGCCGCCAAACACAATTAGGATGGAAGGCGTGTCAACAAACTGACTGAAACTACCACCTATAAAAATCGCGATGAGCACTGTTATACAGGCGGCAAGAATGCCGATAATCGTCGCTAGATCCATTTACCTTACCCGATCACAGCCCCAGATGAGGCAAACTAACTAATGTTATTTTGGGGGATTATGGCTAACCAAATCCTAATAAATGAAAAATAGAGGCAAATTGGAGGTGCTGAACTTAAGGCCATACAGAATTCGGGCATGTGGTATTAAAAAATGCTCGGAACTTTGATGCGTTTCCGAGCATTACAATCGTGTTGTCAGATCGGCCTGTATCTTAGGCTGCGCCAATCTTAAGCAGGTCCAGAGTACGGATGATTCCTACTGGCTTGTCGTCTTGCACGACGAAGAGACAACTGATTTTGAGTGAGTTCATTATTTCTAGGGCTGACGGTGCCAAAAGAGTTTCTTCGATCGTTTTCGGGCTATGAGTCATCACATCCTCGACGGTTTTATCCAGAAAGTCAGAGCTTATGTGACGACGCAAATCACCATCGGTGATAATGCCGATCAAAGTGCCTTGGGTATTTGTAACGCCGAGAACGCCAAACCCCTTTTGTGTCATTAGGATTAGTGCTTCTTTCATCAGCATGCCGGTTTGAGCAAGCGGCAGGTGATCTGCGCTGTGCATGACGTCTTTTACATGCATGAGACTGGCACCTAGCTTGCCACCCGGATGGTAAACTTTAAAGTCTTGCGCCGTAAAGCCTTTCGCTTCCAAAAGGGTGATGGCTAGCGCGTCCCCAAGAGCAAGCTGTATGAGTGTGCTGGAAGTTGGAGCCATGCCATGCGGACATGCTTCCGGAACTTTAGGAAGTGCTAAGGCAACGTCCGCCGCTTGACCCAAAGCACTTGTCGCACTTCTTGTGATCGCAATGAGAGGTACTTTGAAACGTCGCGTAAAGGCGATGAGGCTGGCAAGTTCCAGTGTTTCACCGGACCATGACAAAGCGATAACGACGTCGTCCTCAGTAATCATGCCCAAGTCACCGTGACTTGCTTCGCTCGCATGAACAAAGAATGCTGGTGTGCCTGTTGAAGCAAGCGTTGCCGCTAGTTTTGTTCCAATAATGCCGCTTTTACCTATGCCGGAGACAATGACGCGCCCTTTGGCATGGGCGATTGTCTCGACAGCTTTCTTAAAAGGTTCTGCAAGGCCATTGGATAGGCTGGCTTGGAGCTCGTTAAGTGCCGCAATCTCCGTCTCAATGGTTTTCGCAGCAGAGTGTATCCACTCCCCTGAAGGCCGTAGTGGACGATCTTCATGCGTAAGAAATGATGGCATATGCATTGGGCACTACTTCTTGGCTTTGCTCTCTGGAGCACAATGACGCTTTTGCAGCAAGATTCCTGCTTCTAAGTAAGAGTGCATTGTGAACACTCTGGGGCAAGACTTAGTTTCCCTCTATCAAATCTAGATTGAGAAAACAATCAGGGGTAGAGCGGCAGTTCTCAAGGAAACATTAACCATGTTCAGCGACTGTGAGCCTAACTGACCTCCTTTAATACAAAGGGGTATTCTCGGATAGTTTTATGTTGTTGCAGCCGAACCTTCTAAAACGCCTTTGTGCCGCGTCTATTTTGATGTGCGGTTTGATGCTGGGCGGTTTTTGGCAGGGCGTGGCATATGCTCAATCTTCAGATTTTGGTTTTCGCGACAGTTTGTCTTTTGATGATGACGGGACTTCAGGTTTTGAGAGACCTACTGAGACTGATGCAGAGCCTTATGAGCAGCAGATAGAAGAAGGGTCACAACGTCAAGTCGCTCAACCACTCACTGCGAGCGTACGTCAACAATTGACGTCCACTGGAAGGAACAGCAGAGCTCCTCGGTTTTCTGAAAGAGTAGAAGCCGCATCCAGAATATCTCGTCCTGTTGGGGGCGGAGGGCAATCGGATGAAGGGATCTTTGATGGTGAAACCGTACAAGATCGAGCGATCGGCATTCGGCTTGGATCACTGCGTTTAACACCATCAATTGATGCTGGCCTTGGTTGGACTGATAACGCAGAACAAGCCAATGGTGGAACGCCAGATGGGTTTTATGAAGTGGATGCCGCCGTTACTGTGGTTTCTGACTGGGACAGGCATGAGCTGGGCATGGAGCTGAGGGGAAGCCTCCGTGCTTTCTTCAATGAGCCAAACAACAACCAACCAGTTATTACCGGGCTCAGTAACTTGCGACTGGATCTGGGAGATCGGACCACGGCGAACGTTGAAGGGGCTTATTCCTTCTCTCGCGAGGAGCGGTCTTCTGCTGAAAACGAGGCTGTGAGCGGGCGTACAAACTCCGTTCAGGAGATTGGTGGTCGTGTTTCTTTGAGCCGTCGGGTTTCGGTCATTCAATTGCGTGGTGGAATCGGTGTTGACCGCACTGTCTACGGCGGGCAGATGACCAGTTCTCAACCTCGTGACAACACAGTGGTGGATGCAACACTCAGAACCTCTTTCGATAATGGTGCCGTGTTCGAGCCGTATCTGAAAGGTGGGTTTCTCGTTCGCAAATACGATCAGGATTGTAATGGTGACCCGAGTTGTTTTGATAGGACGTCCCGCGGGTACTTTGCTAAAGCAGGTTTGACTGTAGATCGCGGGCCGAAACTTCGAGGTGAGTTTGGAGTTGGGTGGCGTGCTGAATATCTGGATGATGACCGCCTAAGCGCTCTACAAGGGTTGATTTTTGACGGATCCTTCGTCTGGTCTCCAACACGACGGGATACGGTGACAGTTGGCGGTGCAACCAGCTTTTCCGGTACAAATATTGATGGAGCTTCCGGATCGATCCTTTATGCAGGAGATGTGCGGTACGCGCACCAATTTACGCAGGATGTCGTTGGTGATGTTCAATTTGGATACACGTACAGAATTTTTCAGGGTGTCGATATTGTCGAGAAAGAAGGAACTGGTTCCCTCGGTCTTGTGTGGGCGTTTGCAAAGGATGCTGCGCTTCTGTCTCGTTACACATTCCGTGCGTTTGAAAGTTCCTCTGATGATAGCAATTACGCAAGCAGCTTAATTGAAGCTGGACTTCGGATCCGTCGTTGATCCATTGGAAGAATAAGTCGAGCACTCCAGCTCTGTTCCAAATTACATAGTTACAATTGCCGAGTTAAAAGGTGGGTTTTGATTTAAAACGGCCTTTTTTCTACCATGGTTGGCAGTCAAGGGCAGTAATGCCTCCGTGGGCTAAGCAAAAAACTGCGCGTAATGCGCCTCAAAAACCTCCTAATCGGGTGACTGGAGAAAACTGTATGCGATTTTCTTCTTTGCCAGCAGCTCTGTGCGCTGGGATTTTATTAGTTTGTAGTTCAAATGTTTTTGCCCAACAAACCGGTTTTCAAAAATGGGTAAGCAGTTTTAAGAGAACTGCTGTTTCAGCGGGTGTGTCTACTCAGCTTTATGATCGTGTGTTTGAGGGGATGACGCCTGACCCACGCATCAAAAAGAGTGCTGAGAACCAGCCTGAGTTTACCCGAGCGATTTGGCAGTACCTTGATAGCGCGGTTACCGAAGATCGGGTTTCCTACGGTCAGCAAATGGCAGGAGACTGGAACGGTTGGCTTGATAAGATCGAAGCCAAATATGGCGTCAGTCGTCATGTGGTTCTGGCGATCTGGGGCATGGAAAGCTCTTACGGGCGCATTTTGGATAATGCATCGATTATGCGATCAACCCCACGTGCCTTGGCTACTCTGGCGTATCAAGGTGGACGACGTGGCAAATTTGCCCGCAAACAGTTGGTTGCTGCTCTTAAGATCCTTCAAGACGGTGATGTTGTTCCTGAGCAGATGCGAGGGTCCTGGGCTGGTGCGATGGGACATACACAGTTTATCCCGACGACATATCAAGCCTACGCAGTTGATATCACGGGTGATGGCAAACGCGATATCTGGAATAGTATTCCAGATGCTTTGGCTTCTACTGCTGCTTACCTTTCTAAGGTTGGTTGGCAGAGCGGAGAGACCTGGGGTTATGAAGTGATCTTGCCTGAGGGCTTTAATTACCGCCTTAGCAATCAGCGCAAAAACCAAGTTGTTGCCAACTGGCGTAAACTTGGTGTGACGCGGGCAAATGGCAGTGCGTTTCCTCGTGGAACGGATATGGCGCGGCTTTACACACCGGCTGGTGCTGGTGGACCTGCTTTCCTGTTGTTGAAAAACTTCTATGTCATCAAACGCTACAACAATTCCAACGCCTACGCGTTGGGAGTTGGTCATCTATCCGACCGGCTGTTGGGAATGCCTAGTTTTGTGGCGGATTGGCCGCGTGGGGATCGTCCTCTTACCCTGACTGAAAAGAAGGCGTTGCAGAAGCGTCTGGTTGAAATGGGTTATAAGCCCGGAATTGTTGATGGTAAGATTGGACGAGGCACTCGTCAGGCGATTCAGGCATACCAAAAAGCCTCTGGTATGATTCCTGATGGTCACGACTCAATAAAGCTTCTTAATAGGTTGCAAGGTAGAACATAATCAGGTTTCCTAAAGGCAGGGAACCAATGGTGGTGGTTGGTTCCCGCAGGAGATAAGCGATTATGCAACGGTCCTTTTTGTCACTCGCGCTTGCGGTTGTGATAAGCATTAGTTTTGCCGGGACACTTGTTCTGTCAACTGATGTGGCTGCGCAAGTGCGGACAAACAGCACCGGAGCATCTAATAAGGGCAATAAGTCTTTTTTTGGTTGGTTGTTTGGCGGTAGCCAAAAACGGATGGAGCAAGTGAACCCATCCAAGCGGAAAAGCCGTAAAAAATCTTCGCGCTCTCGTCGCAAGAACAGAAATCGCGATAGCAGTGCCGTTGCGGCTGCACCGAAGATCACCGAGAAAGAGAAAAGCAAAGACGCCAAAGTTCTGCTTGTTATTGGTGATGAATTGGCGATGGGATTGGCTGACGGTTTGAAGTCAGTTTATGCCGATACACCTTCCATCCGCATCAAGAAGCTCGTCTACCCGAATACGGGTCTGGTTGCTGACAAGAAACCAGACTGGCCTGAGGACGTAGCCCGTGCGCTCAAGGCAGATGATGTGGGTCTTGTCGTTGTATCGCTCGGGGCACGAGATAATCGTAATTTTGTGGTGTCGGAGCAAAGCTTGGTTGATGGCCAATCAATGACGAACTCGGAAGAGCTACAGTTTCAGGGCAATGACTGGAAGAAGGAATATCGTTTTCGGACTGCTTCTATGGTTGCAGCCGTTCGGAATGAGCAATTGCCTTTGATCTGGGTTGGACTGGCACCTGCAAAAGAATACCTAATGAGCGCGAACTTCAGCTTCTTGAATGATTTGTTTCAGGAGCAAGTTGAGCCAGCTGGTGGCATTTTTGTTGATGTGTGGACTGCTTTTCAGGATGAGAACGGTGAATACACATCTCACGGGCCCGATGTAACGGGTAAGAGGCGACGTCTACGGGCTAAGGATGGTGTGTATTTTACTTGGGCAGGTTATAGAAAAGTTGCGTACTTTGTGGAGCGCGAGATCGCTCGCATCTTTGGAAGTGCGACTGCCTTTATTTTTGAGGGTGTCAAAGACGATCCGAACTTCATCGTTCTGACCGGGCGTTTGACTTCACCAGAAACCAAGCTCATTGGCCCAGATGATAAAGGTGGCTCTGCTGGTGCAGGCAGTGACCTCTTTAAGCTGACAGTATCAGGTGAAGTGCTCCCAGAGGTATCTGGCCGAGCTGATGATACTCGTTGGACCGGATTTTAATATCCGAAGTATTTTTTATCATTCTATTTGGGAAGTCGTCGTCGAAACCGAAAAATCTCATAAAAATTGGTTTTTATCGCTGTTTTTTGGTAAATACATGCAGTTCCACGCGCTAAAGTAGCATTCTGTTTACATACATGGGTAACATTACTCACACTAAACTTATGGGTGAAGTGGGGCTATTGATGGTTACCCAACCGCATGTCTTTAAATTGTCGATGGTGGGCAAATTCGTTCTCGTGGTCTTTATGGCTATGGCGATCATGTCTATCGGCACATTGTTTTCCTTTGTGGTCATATATGATGCCCTCATCTCGGCCTTGGCAGATCCTGGATTGCGATCTCAGTTGATGTCTGATCAGGGACAGAGTGCGCTGGAAACGCTGCTCGTTGATAATCTCAGTTTCATTGTGATGGTCTGTGCACCTGCTGGACTGCTGTTCTTTGTAATTGCCGTTGTGATTGCGCGTGGCATGCGTTCTGCGATGTCGGAGCTACAGGGCGGACTGGATGCACTGGCTGATGGTGCGCTGGATACACAGATCAAGGGAACTGAGCGCGGGGATGAGATTGGTGCGATCGCTCGCTCTATTGCTCAATTCCGAGTGGTTTTAAAAACCAAGGCCGAAGCTGACGCAAAAGCCAAAATCCAGCAGGAGCATGAGCTCGCGGATGCACGCAAAGAAGCGCTTGAAACTGTAGCGCGGGATTTTGAAGCATCTGTGGGGCATGTTGTTCATGACCTTTTGGAGATTAGCAGCTCCGTTGAGATGCGCTCGCAAGAGTTGGACATTAGCGTGCAGGGTGCTCACACAGCGATGGCATCTTCAAGTGATGTGGCTCAGGCAACGCAGGGCTCTGTGCAAGCCATTGTGGAAGCGGCTGAAGGTGTCTCTCGGTCCTCCGGTGCTATTGGGGATGACACTTCGCAGGCGGCACGGTTTGCGCAGGATGCTGCGAAATGTGCTCAGAAAACCAACGAGATTGTTGGGCGTTTGGTGGAAAGCGGCAAGGCTATCGGTGATGTTATTGAGCTGATTGACCAGATTGCAAATCAGACCAATCTTCTGGCATTGAATGCGACGATTGAAGCGGCGCGGGCAGGGAAAGCCGGACGAGGGTTTGCTGTTGTTGCGAGTGAGGTGAAGAGCCTTGCAGGCCAGACCTCAAAAGCGACTGAAGAAATCTCTGTGCAGGTGGAATCTGTGCAGAAGGTTGCAGAGCAGGCGGTTACAGCCATTCGTGAAATTGGGTTGACTATCGATCAGATTAACTCCTTGTCCACGGGCATCAATGAGGCTGTTGGAGAGCAGAAGCAGGCGACCGAGGATATTTCCCGCAGCCTTACAGATGCACATCAGAACGTGTCTCAGGTTGCGTCCAATATGCAGGTTTTGGGGAGTGATTTCCAAGGAACGAAAGATGCATCTAACCATCTGCATCGGGCAGCAGGTAAGCTTGGAACACTCTCTGAGAATTTGAAGAGCGAAGTTGCCAGTTTCCTAGAAAGTGTCAAAGCTGCCTAATCCCGACGAGTTCTTGAATGTGAAAAGCCCGAGGTGCGGAAACACCTCGGGCTTTTCTATGTCTATATTCAAGTTGCTATTAGCGTGGCAGGTTGGAAGAGCCTGTCAGGAACTCATCAATTGAGCGAGCTGCCTGACGTCCTTCGCGGATTGCCCAAACAACCAGAGACTGACCTTTGCGAACGTCGCCTGCTGCAAAAACCTTCTTGATGGAGGTTTTGTAGTCCTCGGTGTTGGCTTTCACGTTGGTGCGTTCGTCCAGTTCCAGATTGTCACTGGCTTCTTTAATGTAGGTTTCCATATTTGGACCTGAGAAGCCGATAGCTGCCAGAACAAGATCTGCCTTGAGGATGAACTCTGTGCCTTGAATTGGAATACGTTTTTCATCCACACGAGCGCATTTTACGCCGGTTACAACACCGTCTTCGTCACCAACAATGGCAAGCGTTGCAGCTGAGAACTCACGTTCTGCACCTTCTGCCTGAGACGTGGAAGTCCTGAACTTAGTTGGCCAATACGGCCAGAACTGGTTCTTGTCTTCCCTCAGCGGAGGCATCGGACGAATGTCCATCTGGGTTACAGACAGTGCGCCCTGACGGAAAGATGTACCAACACAGTCAGATGCCGTATCGCCACCACCAACAACAACGATGTGCTTGCCGCCAGCCCAATATGGTACTTCGTCAGAAACATCCTCCCCACCTACGCGGCGGTTTTGCTGAACGAGGAACGGCATCGCGTACATGGCACCCTTGAGGTTCATGCCCGGAATGCCCGGATCACGCGGACGTTCAGCGCCAGTGCTCAGCAATGTTGCGTCGTGACGGGTGTGGATTTCCTCGAACTCTACATCTTTGCCGATTTCACAACCGTAGTGGAAGGTGACACCTTCTGCTTCCAATTGTACGACACGGCGTTCGATGTGGTGTTTTTCCATCTTAAAGTCAGGAATGCCGTAGCGCATCAGTCCGCCAGCGCGTGGTTCGCGCTCATATACGTGGACTGTATGGCCTGCGCGTGCCAGCTGTTGTGCTGCTGCCAAGCCTGCAGGACCTGACCCGATTACCGCTACCGTTTTACCGGTTTTGGTTGCCGCAGGTTCCGGTTTGATCCAGCCCTCTTTGAAAGCACGGTCAGCGATCGCCTGTTCTACAGTCTTAATCGCAACCGAGATGTCTTCCAGATTCAGCGTACACGCTTCCTCACAGGGAGCGGGACAAATGCGGCCCGTGAATTCCGGGAAGTTATTGGTTGAATGCAGATTACGCGCTGCACTTTCCCAATCACCTGCAAACACCAGATCGTTCCAATCTGGAATCTGGTTGTTCACCGGACAGCCGGCTGGACCATGGCAAAACGGGATGCCACAATCCATACAACGTGCCGCTTGGCGTTCCACTTCCGGCTGCGAGAGCGGGACTGTGAATTCGCGGAAGTGGCGGATGCGATCTGATGCCGGCTGGTATTTTTGCTCCTGCCGGTCGATCTCCAAAAAGCCAGTTACCTTACCCATGTCTTCCCCTCTTATTCCGCAGCCGTGAGGCCCATACGCGCAGCTTTCATTTCCTGAAGCGCGCGGCGGTATTCAACCGGCATAACTTTCACAAACTTCGGACGCCAGTTCTCCCAGTCACTCAAGATGTTTTGAGCCTTGGTGGAACCAGTATACTTCACGTGGTTATCGAGAACGAGACGCAGACGTTCGTCGTCGTGGCGTGTCATATCGGCTGACAGATCCACACGTCCTTTGTACTCGATATCGCCGCCATGGTGGTGCAGCTTTTCAAGTAGATCGTCTTCTTCCTGCACCGGCTGAATGTCTACCATTGCAAGGTTGCAACGGGAGCCGAAGGTACCATCTTCGTCCAGAACGTAAGCAATGCCGCCAGACATGCCTGCTGCGAAGTTACGGCCTGTCTGACCGAGAACAACAACAACACCGCCGGTCATGTATTCACAACCGTGATCGCCGACACCTTCAACAACGGCAGTGGCGCCGGAGTTACGAACGGCGAAACGTTCGCCTGCCACGCCGCGGAAGTACACTTCACCGCTGGTTGCGCCGTAGAGTACGGTATTGCCAACAATGATGGATTCTTCTGGCACGATGCGGCTATTGGATGGTGGCCGTACAATCAGACGTCCGCCAGAAAGGCCTTTGCCAACGTAATCGTTCGCGTCACCTTCCAGATCTATCGTAATGCCTTTGGTGACGAATGCGCCAAACGCCTGACCTGCTGTGCCTGTCATGGATATGTGGATCGTATCGTCTTTCAAGCCTTTGGCACCGTAGCGCTTTGCAACCTCGCCGGAAAGCATTGCACCCACGGAACGATCAACAGACTTGATCTTTGCCGGGAACTCCGTTTTTACCTTGGTCTCTAGCGATGGTGTTGCGTTTCTGATGAGTTCGCGATCAAGAACGTTGTTGATCGGGTGCTCTTGCAGTTGTGACCAACGGCTTTCTTCTGGTGTTGCATCCGGGCGGTAGAAAATCCGTGAGAAATCAAGCCCTTCAGATTTCCAATGTTTGATCGCGTCTTTTTTGTCCAGCATGTCGGAACGACCGATGATGTCGTTCAGATTTTTGACGCCCAGTTCTGCCATCAAGGTACGAAGCTCTTCAGCAACGTAGAAGAAGTAGTTGATGATGTGCTCAGGCGTGCCTTTAAAGCGTTTCCGCAGAACAGGATCCTGTGTCGCAATGCCAACCGGACAGGTATTGAGGTGACACTTGCGCATCATCAAGCACCCAGCGGAGATCAACGGAGCTGTAGAGAAGCCGTACTCGTCTGCACCCAAAAGTGCGCCAACAAGAACGTCACGACCAGTGCGAAGGCCGCCGTCTACCTGCAAAGCAATGCGAGACCGCAGACCGTTGAGAACCAGCGTTTGCTGAGTTTCAGCAAGGCCCATTTCCCATGGAGAACCAGCGTGTTTCAAAGAGGTTAGAGGTGATGCACCTGTGCCGCCATCATAGCCAGAGACTGTGACGTGATCTGCACGCGCTTTTGCAACACCAGCTGCAACCGTTCCGACGCCAACTTCGGACACCAGTTTAACGGAGATATCTGCTCGTGGGTTCACGTTCTTCAGATCGTAGATCAGCTGTGCCAGATCTTCGATTGAATAGATGTCGTGGTGCGGAGGAGGTGAAATCAAGCCAACGCCCTGAGTGGAGTGGCGCGTTTTTGCGATCACTGCATCCACTTTGTGGCCCGGCAGCTGTCCGCCTTCACCTGGCTTTGCGCCCTGTGCCACTTTAATCTGGATCATATCAGAGTTGACCAGATATTCGGTGGTTACGCCAAAACGACCAGAAGCAACCTGTTTAATGGCAGATCGCATTGGGTTTGGTGAGCCATCCGGCAGTGGGTTGAAACGCTCAGCCTCTTCGCCACCTTCACCCGTGTTAGACTTGCCACCAATCTTGTTCATGGCAATGGCAAGCGTGGTGTGAGCTTCGCGAGAGATGGAGCCGAAGGACATTGCGCCGGTTGAGAAGCGCTTGACGATGTCTTCTGCAGATTCAACGTCATCAATGCTGATTGGGCAACGACCCAACTCTTCAGCGGTCTTGATGCGGAACATGCCGCGGACAGTGTAACGGCCAGTGGCTTCGTTCACTTCCTTGGCGAATTCCAGATATTTTTCCGGCATGTTGTTGCGAACTGCATGTTGTAGCAGTGCAATGCTGTCTGGTGTCCACATATGGCTTTCGCCGCGGGTCCGGAATGCATATTCACCGCCAACGTCCAGTGAGCGACGAAGAACTGGAATGTCATCAAACGCATCATGGTGACGAACAACGGTCTCCGCAGCAACTTCTTTCAGGCCGATGCCTTCGATGGTTGTTGCTGTGCCGAAGAAGAATTTCTTTATAAACTTAGAGTTCAAACCAATGGCATCAAAGATCTGCGCACCACAGTAAGACTGGTAGGTGGAGATGCCCATCTTAGACATAACTTTAAGTATGCCTTTGTTGATGGCTTTGATGTAACGAGACACAACTTCATGCTCGTCCACTTCCTCGGGGAAGTTCCCTTCAGAATGCATAGAGCGGATTGTTTCAAATGCTAGGTATGGGTTGATTGCTTCAGCACCATAGCCAGCCAGAACACAGAAATGGTGAATTTCGCGTGCTTCGCCGGTTTCAACCACCAGGCCAACTGAGGTGCGAAGACCTTTGCGGATCAGATAGTTATGGACAGCGGCTGTTGCCAGAAGCGCAGGAATTGCAATGCGAGCGCGTGAGATGACGCGATCTGACAGGATGATGATGTTGTAACCACCATGAACAGCCTTTTCAGCGCGGGCACATAAACGCTCCAGCGCACTTTCCATGCCCTCGGTGCCCTTCTCCACAGAGTAGGTGATGTCGAGGGTTTTGGTCTGGAACTGATTGTCTTCAATGTCACCAATGGCGCGGATCTTTTCCAGATCAGCATTGGTGAGAATCGGCTGCCGTACTTCCAAACGCTTGGAGGTTGAAAGACCTTTCAGGTCAAACAGGTTCGGACGCGGACCAATAAAGGAAACAAGACTCATCACCAGCTCTTCACGGATCGGATCGATCGGTGGGTTGGTGACCTGCGCAAAGTTCTGCTTGAAGTAGGTGTACAGCAGTTTGGGTTTGTCTGAGAGAACGGACACAGGCGTGTCAGTACCCATAGAGCCCAGTGCTTCCTGACCAACTGTCGCCATTGGCAGCATGAGAAGCTTGATGTCTTCCTGCGTGTACCCGAATGCTTGCTGGCGATCGAGAAGGGTTTCACCTGCAACTGGAGCACGTTCACGCACTGGTGGCAGATCCTCCAGAACCATCTGGGTGCGGTGCAACCAGTCTTTATATGGGTTTGCAGTCGAAAGCTGACGCTTGATTTCCTCATCAGAAATAATGCGGCCTTCTTCCAGATCGATAAGCAGCATTTTGCCCGGCTGGAGGCGCCATTTCTGGATGATCTTCTCTTCTGGAATGTCGAGAACACCAACTTCTGAAGACATGACTACGAAATCATCATCAGTCACGATGTAGCGGGCAGGGCGCAAGCCGTTACGATCAAGAGTGGCACCAATCTGGCGACCATCAGTAAACGCGACTGCTGCCGGTCCGTCCCAAGGTTCCATGATTGAGGCATGGTATTGGTAGAAGGAACGACGGTTTTCATCCATCAACGGGTTGCCAGCCCAAGCTTCCGGGATCAGCATCATGGCTGCGTGTGCTAAGGAATATCCACCGGTTGTGAGGAATTCCAATGCGTTATCGAAACACGCGGTGTCTGACTGACCTTCATATGAGATGGGCCATAGCTTTTTGATGTCATCTCCGAACGCAGGAGAGGACACCGATGCCTGACGTGCTGCCATCCAGTTGACGTTGCCGCGCAGGGTGTTAATTTCACCATTATGCGCGACCATCCGGTAGGGGTGGGCAAGATCCCAGGACGGGAATGTGTTGGTTGAGAAGCGCTGGTGAACCAGAGCAAGTGCGGAGATGTAACGCTCATCGCGCAGATCGTCATAGTAGGCGCCAAGCTGGAAAGCGAGGAACATGCCTTTGTAGACGATTGTGCGGCTGGAGAACGAAACGACGTAGAAGCCTTTTTCTACGGCTCCAGATTTCTCACGCACGACGTTGGAAATGACCTTACGGAGGATAAAGAGACGGCGCTCCAGAATATCTCCATCTGTGTTGTCTGGAAGTACAACAAACAACTGGCGGGAGACTGGTTCTGTGGCTGCAATATCCGGTGCTTTGGACAAAGAAGAGTTATCGACTGGAACATCGCGCCAGCCCAGTACCTTAAGACCTTCATCAGCGATACACTCTTCAACAATGCTTTCGCACTGCTTACGTAGTTTTTCGTCTTGTGGAAGGAAGAGGAACGCAACGCCGTATTCGCCAGCATCTGGAAGGTCGAATCCGATCTTCGTGCATTCTTCTTTCAAGAACTCGTGTGGGATCTGCGTCAGCATACCTGCACCGTCGCCCATTAATGGGTCGGCGCCAACAGCGCCGCGGTGTGTCAGGTTTTCAACGATCTGCAGGCCGCTTTGTACTACATGGTGAGATTGCGCGCCTTTGAGGTTAGCTATAAAGCCGACACCACATGCGTCGTGCTCTTTGGCTGGATTGTAAAGCCCCTCTTTGGCAGCGGCGCGGAGTTTTTCCGTAACGGTGCCTGTGGTGGTAGCACGGGTCTTCATAGTCCCCCTTCCACTCATTTGCATCGTGTATCCTCCTTTTTCCGCCATTTTTTGGCCTCACTTTCGCTCATCTCAATGTGACTGGTAAAGGTCACGTCCTCGTTCGGGTCGCGGGGATGTCTTCCTCGCGGCTCGTTCGAAGCCCCGGCACGGCTTGCCCCGGATCTGTCGAATGAAGCACGGCCTCGTTTATCGGGCCGCCCATTCGGAGTTTCCTCCGATTTATCTTACCCCTTTGGCGAGCGCATTGCGATATGTCCGCTAGGCACTCATTTGGGGGAGAATGTCGCGGCGTTGGGAGTACGCCTACATACTTCTCATTTACGTCGTGTGGATCTCTTAAGTGGATCGCTTGGAACGTGTCTTCCAGATTGTCATCAACGCATGCGGGATAATAAGGACAGTACTCCTGTCCTTTTCCGCGGTGCGAACATGCCAGATTTCGATTAGCAGAGCAAGAGCGTTTCAGAAAGTCTTTATTGCCATTCTTTTAATATCATCAGGTAGGTTGTCGCATTGGCATCTAAAACTCATGTTAGATGCAATATTATTTCAACTATTCACGAACCCGTGAGGAATATGATCTCATTTGGTGAATATAATCGCGTGAAAATAACAAGTGTTTGATTTCCTCTTGATCATTTTTTTTGGCAAAATGAATGACAGATGCGAACCACACCTGTCGTGCACTCGCTTATTTCAATTTATGGAGTTCTGAAATGTCCAAGAAAATGTTGTCTGCTGCTCTTCTTGCAACCGCTGTTACTGCTGCTGTAGCTGGCGCAAATATTACTGTTGCCGAAGCTGCTTCTAAAGAGAAATGTTACGGCGTTTCCCTTGCTGGTGAGAACGACTGTAAAGCAGGCGCTGGCACTACATGTGCGGGTACTTCAACTGTTGATTACCAGGGAAATGCTTGGACACTCGTGCCAACTGGTACATGTGAAGGCATGGAACTCACAGAGGGCCGCAAGGGTTCCCTGACAGAACTTAAGCGTGATCTGCCTAAATAATTGCTATATTTTACAATATGATATGTTGCGCCGGGGTGGGTTATCCTCCTCCGGTGTTTCTTTTAAAAGAATTCTTATAAAGAGAACGAGGTGCTGGTTATGAGCGCGCAACGAGTCCCTGCAACCCTGCCAGCTAGAGGTGGTGTCGGTTTGAAGGCTGATCACTACCGGACCATTCTCAATGAGAAGCCGGATATTGGTTTCTTTGAAATTCACGCAGAAAACTACATGGGTGCCGGTGGACCTCCACATGGGTATCTGGAAGCTATCCGCCGTGACTATCCCATTTCTCTCCACGGTGTTGGGCTTTCCATTGGTGGTGCGAGTCCCCTCGATAAACGCCACCTTGCACGCCTGAAAGATGTGAATGATCGGTATGATCCGGGCATGTTCAGTGAGCATCTGGCGTGGTCTACACATGAGACTGAGTACTATAATGACTTGCTGCCGCTCCCTTATACGGAGGTGACGCTGAAGCAGGTTGTTGAGCATATTGATGAGGTGCAGACTTACCTCGGACGGCAGATGTTACTTGAGAATCCAAGTGCTTACATAATTTTCAAAGAAAGCACCTTCGAAGAAACCGAGTTCCTTCGTGAGGTCGTTAAACGCACCGGATGTGGTTTGCTGCTGGATGTGAATAACGTCTTTGTTTCTGCAACAAACTCCGGTGGTTCGCCCGAAGCGTATGTTGATCGCTTCCCTGTTGAGCATGTGCAGGAAATCCACCTTGGTGGGCACGCTCCAGATACGGATGAACTGGGTTATCCTCTTCTTATTGACGCTCATGATCGTAAGGTCGCGGACCCTGTTTGGGCGCTTTACGCCAGAACGATTGGCAGGACCGGTCCTCAACCTACTTTGATTGAGTGGGATGCGGATATTCCGACATGGGATATTCTTCGCTATGAGGCTGAGCAGGCTGATGTGGTGATTCAGTCCCACATTCAGGCGCAGGTTGAAGCCGAAGAAAAGCGCGGTGATTATGTCTCAGGTATCTGATTCAAAACGGGAAACTTCTGGTTTGAAAGGTTTTGGCGTTGTTTTGCAAGATTTGCAGTCAAACTTGCAAGGTTTTGAAATGTTTTCGGACGGATTGATGGATCCTGCCGTGCCTGTGCCGGACGGTGTTGTTGGCCGGAATGGTGAGAAATCCGAGAAGCGGTATGGCGTGTACCGTAACAACGTGATGGCAAGCCTGATCGATGCGACGGCTGCCAACTTTCCTGCTGTGCATGATTTGGTTGGACGAGATTACTTCCGGGCGTTGGCTGCAGAATTCATTCGTGCGCATCCGCCAGAGCAGCCTGTGTTGAGTGAGTTTGGCGGGAAGTTTTCGCAATTCGTCGCAGATTTTCCTCCGCTGGCGAAGTATCCGTACTTAAAAGATGTCGCGATGATGGAGTGGGCGTGGCTGACAGTGTACCACGCGGCTGATCATACTGGCATTGCACCTGATGCGTTGACCAAGATTGACCCTTCGTTGCTGGGTGACGCCGTGTTTACAGCTATCCCCGCCAGCGCTCTGATTTATTCCCCCTTTCCACTAAGTGAAATCTGGAAACAAAATCGTTCGGAAAGTGTGGATGGCTTTACGCCTGAGGCTGATCAAGCGATTTTGATTTGCCGTCCGGATATGGACGTGACACTCACCGGACTGGCACAGGACGTAGCGGTATTCGCCGATCTGTTGTTCTTTGGCAAGACTTTGGGTGAGGCCGCCGAGGCGGTTTCTTCCCGATATGAGTGTTTTGATTTGTCGCAGGCATTGGGCTGCCTGCTGACCGCACGTGTCTTCGCGAGCGTTGACATCAAAACATAACATTGATGACAAGGGGTCGGGCGGAAAGACCCCTGAATGGTGGTATGCACCAGAGGAGAAATCCAATGAGAATGCTTGTAAATTTGTACCAGGGTGCGTTCGGTTGGCTGGAACGCGTGACCGACGGATGGTTTCTTGGCCTTACTGCACGGTTTCTCTTTGCCGGTGTTCTGTTCATGTACTTCTGGAATTCAGCACTGACCAAGTTTGGTGATGGTGCGCTTGGGTTCCTGTTTCCTTCAGCCGGTGCTTATGCGCAGATATTGCCGCAGATAACAGAGGCTGCGGGTTATGATGTTTCCCAGATTGCCTTCTTTCCATACGGTTTGATCGTTCTGTTGGGGACTTGGGGTGAGGTGATCATTCCTGTTCTGATTGTGGTGGGGTTGTTTACACGAGCTGCGAGCCTTGGGTTCATTGGCTTTGTAATCGCGATGTCCATCGTCGATGTTTTTGGACATGGTGTCGATATCCCGACCATTGGTGCGTTGTTTGATCGTCATCCATCTGCCTTGATCTTTGATCAGCGTGCATTGTGGATTTTCCTGGCAACTGTTCTGGTGATCCGCGGACCTGGTGTCTTTTCTCTGGACTGGGTTTTTGGCAAGTTCTTCGGCATTCATCATGAGACAGGCATTGGCGACACCAAGAGCCATGCGTGAGGCTTTTTCTTGAAACGCCTTCACGGTGTTTGCAGGAGAGTTGTTAGTTTGCCTTTTCAAATACAGAGCGCATCACTGTTGAAGTGATGCGCTCTTCTCTTTTGTTTGCTGACAAAAGGGTTGTTTTAAATCAGTTTGTTGCTATGCAGTTTCTATGATTTTCGCGAGTGACAACTGGGCAGGTGCGACGAGTGCAGTTATGACTGCACTTGCGGACCACACAAGCGGCTTTGCCACCGCTTACGGGGATGATCCACTGAGCCGCTCCATTGAGCAGCGGTTCAATGATCTGTTTGAAAAAGAAGTAGCCGTCTTTCTGGTTTCTACGGGGACTGCTGCAAATTCGCTGGCGCTTGCGACCTATGCCAAGCCCGGCGGGGCAATCTTCTGTCATGAAGATGCACACATCAATGTTGATGAGTGCCATGCGCCGGAGTTCTTTACAGCAGGTAACAAGCTGATCGGTATTGCCGGAGAACATGGCAAGATCACGCCTGATGCTCTGCGTAAATCCATGGCTAAGGTACCAGACAACAATCCTATGCATGGCCGTCCGGCAGCTGTTTCCATTACACAGGCGACTGAATACGGAACTCTCTATCAGCTGGATGAAATTCAGGCGCTGGCAGATGTTGCGCATTCCCGCAATGTGCCGTTGCATATGGACGGGGCTCGTTTTGCAAACGCGTTGGTTTCACTTGATGTTTCTCCCGCAGAAATGACATGGAAATCTGGCGTGGACGTGCTTTCCTTTGGCGGCACGAAAAACGGTTGCTGGTGTGCGGAAGCTGTTGTGTTCTTCAAGCCTGAAGATTCCGACGGGTTTGAATACCTTCGCAAACGGGCAGCTCAAGTCTTCTCAAAAGCCCGTTTCATCTCTGCTCAGTTTGAAGGTTATCTGAAAGATGACCACTGGCTTGCCAACGCGCGTCATGCAAACGCTATGTGCCTTCGCCTCGCCAATGGCCTAAAGGACAAGCCGGGCGTGAAGCTGCCACTGTGGCCGGAAGCAAACGAGCTGTTCCCTGTTTTGAAAAAGGAACAGGCAGCTAAACTGGAAGCAGCTGGTGCAAAGTTCTACGATATTCCGGCAGATTTTGTAGAGGAAGACGAAGTGTTTGTGCGCTTGGTGACTTGCTTTGCAACAACGCCAGAACAGATTGATGAGTTCCTGAGCCACTTCTAAAAACTAAAAAGCCGTTAGCAAACAGAAAACCGCCTTCTTACCGAGGCGGTTTTTTTATGAGTGCTTGGCAAGTCATGCGTTTATGGAGAGGTTTACCCTTGTAGCTCTGGGTCCCGGATCTACGCTTCGCTTGTCCGGGATGACGGCGGGGGGGTGGTTACTGTCGTGTGCCATTCTTGAAGGCGATTACAGGCGGTGCCACACTCTATTACGTCTTCCCGGACTTGATCCGGGATCCAGCGGGAAGGCTGTTGCAAGTTCCGGTTGCTGCCGGATTTTCTGCAATGTGCTCAGAGCAATGTGTCTTTGGTTTCGCAGTTAACTTAGGTCTGATCCGGTGGCTCTGGGTCCCGGATCTACACTTCGCTTGTCCGGGATGACGGAGGGGTGGTTGTTGCTGTGCCTCTCTTGAAGGTGATTACAGGCGTGCCACACTCTCACACGTCTTCCCGCACTTGATCCGGGATCTAGCGAGAAGGTTGTCGCAATTTCCGGTTCCTGCAGATTTTCTGCAATGTGCTCAGAGCAATGTGTCTTTGGCTTCGCAGTTAACTAGGTCTGATCCGGTGGCTCTGGGTCCCGGATCTACGCTTTGCTTGTCCCAGATGACAGCGGGGAAGTTGTTGTTTCTGTACCTCTCACTCAGGTGTTGACCGCATAAAAGAACGCCCCGCTGGGGCGAGCGGGGCGTTAATTATGTCTGGCTACTTTGGGAGGGAGAGGCAGCCAAACACCTTTTGGGAAATGGGCGGAAGAGGAACCTTGTGAGGTTTAGGGGGACCTTGGTCAACCAAATGAGGCTCCAGTCAACCAAGGCAATTGAGAGATAGTTCTTGTTTGGGTCTTTGCGCGTGTTCCAGAAGGCTGGGAGGAACTTTTCTGGAACACGCTCAAAGTGGGCGCCGCTCGCGAGGCTGGGAATCTGGGAGGAGGGGGCCTTGCGAGGGCTGTGGTGACTTGTTAATGGGCTACTGTTTCGCCCTCAATTTGTTTGTGTTCTGTCTTATCTCCTGATGTGATGTCGATTTTGCGTGGCTTTTTGGCCTCGGGGATTTCTCTGATGAGGTCTATATGGAGCAGTCCGTGCTCCATGCTCGCAGTAATCACTTTCACATATTCAGCGATCTGGAAGCGACGTTCAAAAGCGCGGGACGCGATACCACGATAAAGAACTTCTTTGTCTTCGCCTTCAGGGTGTTTTTCGCCGGAAACAGTCAGAACGTGTTCTTTGGCTTCGATTGTCAGCTCGTCTTCCTTAAAACCGGCGACGGCCATGGTGATGCGATAGGAGCTCTCACCTGTGCGCTCAATGTTATAAGGAGGGTAGGCTGACCCTTGTTGTTCGGCACCCTTTGCATCCAGCATGGAGAAAAGGCGATCAAAACCGACGGTGGACCGGTAAAGGGGGGTAAGATCGAAATGACGCATTTTATGTCCTCTATTACGTAGCCAATTGGCCATATGAGCAACGTTCATCGTTCGCCGCAAAGCGCTCGGACGATGTTATTTTCCTTTTGCTTACAGTGCCTTCCCAATCTTGGCGAAGGTTCTAAGCGGTACAGACCCACTCTGTGGCGCCTGTGATTTTGAAATGGGAATTGAGGGAATTAGTTTCAAGGGCATTTTTTCATTTTAGGTGTTTTTACTGGTCTGAAAACGAGGTTTCCAGATTAACAGAACCTGAACAAGCGCTTCTGATCCCGTACATGCTCGCATTGCTAATGTCTTCTTGTGTTCAGGCAAACCTAACTGCCGACAAGGAGAAAACAGATGAATGCTTTGAAGAAAAAAATTACCGGTCTGATTGCAGCTGCTGTTGTTGCAACGGGCGTTTCTACTGCTGCTGCTCCGGTGAGCGCAGGTTCATTTTTTAGAATTGAGACACCAAGCATCACCGTTGAGGTTGCTCCTGTTCATTACAAAAAGCGGCGCCATTGGCAGCAGCAACAACAGCACGTGTTGAACAAGAAACAGATCAAGCGTCGTTTGCGTAGTTGGGGCTACCGCAATTTCAAAAAAGTAAAGCGTAAGGGTAATGTTTACATCGTGAAGGCCAGTTGGCAGGGCAATCAACGTGCGCGCCTGGTTGTTGATGCCTACTCAGGTTGGATCTTGAAGTACCGTGTGCTTGGTTACTAAGCGCAAGGTGCGCTTCCGAGCTCTCAATCTCTGTTTATCCATTTGACCTGCCTTTTATGTCGAGGCAGGTCATTTGATGTTGGTGCGCCTAATAAGCGGTGGTCTTCATACGATCCGGATAGGCTTTGTCGTAGGCATCGCCATCAAACGGTTCTTTGGCAAGGGCCTGTGAGATTTGACCTGCAGTCGGGAGCGACTTGCGGTCGACCTTCGCTTCCTCTGTCCATAAGCCAGAACGGTAGATGGCTTTTTGACACTGGAAGTAAATGGTGTCGACAGTCACGGTGATAACTGACTTGGGCAGTTTACCTTCCATTTCATGCGCTTCCAGAAGAGCAGGATTGGTGGAGATTTTAGCTGTGCCATTGATGCGGATTGCTTCGCCAACACCGGGGATCAGGAACATGATGGAGACGCGTGGGTCAACTACGATGTTACGTAGGCTATCAATACGGTTGTTGCCACGGCGATCCGGGAACTGGATTGTTTTCTCGTCGATGACTTTCACAAAGCCAGCTGGGTCACCGCGTGGAGAGCAGTCTGTTCCATCTTCTGCGACTGTGGCCAGTGCGAAAAACGGTGCGGCTTCGATGAAGGCTTTGTAGTGCTCGCTGATGTAGGCAATTTCTTTTGCGACTGAGGCGCCTTTGGGGTGGCCGTATAACTCCTCAAGTTGCTCAATGCTCACAATGTCATGGGAAACAGATGTTGGGTCTGTATCGTGCATTTGAAATATCCTTGTTGCCGCGATGCCTCTGGGAGAGGCCTTGCAGAATTAGCGGTTGCGGCATGTTGCCAAGAGAGGCTATCAAAACAAGGTACAGAGAACTAGAGGTTTGGCGCTGATGGTACTGGTTGATACCGACTTCAATAGGATTCCTGAGGGGACTCAGTCCGGCGTTGTCGAGACAGAGGATCACATTAAAATCCGTTGGGCACGCTGGGCTCCGACCGGTTCTCCGCTCAAAGGAACGGTGACCATTGTACAGGGCCGAACCGAGTTTATTGAGAAATACTTCGAGGTTGTTGAGGAGCTGCGCGCGCGTGGGTTCTACGTTGTTGCCTTTGATTTTCGAGGGCAGGGTGGGTCTCAGCGCTTGCTGAAGAATGAGCGCCGCGGTCACGTTGAAAACTTCGATGAATTTGCGCTGGATCTGCATGCCGTGCTGGACAACGTTTCGCTCTCGGATTGTCCGGGGCCTCACTTCTTGCTGGCTCATTCAACGGGCGGTGCGGTAGTAATGCATGCCAACCGGCGTTTGAAGACAAAGATCGACCGCGCGATTATGACAGCGCCGCTGGTTGGTTTGGCCATGAATGGTCGTGCGCGCAGGTTGGCTGGAGCACTGGCGAAGAGCCTTGTGTGGATCGGCCTTGGTAATGCTTTTGTGCCGGGCGGGAATGATAAGATTCTGCTGGATTATGACGGCAACACGCTGACCTCTGACAAAGACCGCTTCAAGCGCATGAATGACATTCTGGTGCAAGCACCGCAGTTGGGGCTTGGGTCTCCGACCGTGAGCTGGTTCCGTGCTATGGGGTTGGCGACGGAAAAGTTCAAAGAACCGGATTTTCAACTGGGATTTGGTGTTCCCTCGCTGGTGCTTGGGGCCGGCAAAGACGAGATCGTCTCCACTGATGATGCGGAAGAGCTGTGCCGTTCCTGTCCGGGTATGAGTTTTGTGGAAATTCGTGGATCCCGCCACGAGATACTGATGGAGCGGGACCCTTACCGAGAGCAATTCTGGGCGGCGTTTGACGCCTTTATTCCGGGCAGTGCTGAATAAGCTGTTAGCGCTAACCCGGCTTTAAACGGCTGCAGAAGCGAGTTTGGTTAGCAGTATGTCGTGCAAGCGCTTGTCGCCTGTTGCAAGCACCTGCCCGCCGTCTGCTGCGTTGCCGCCTGTCCAGTTGGTGACTGTGCCGCCTGCGCCTTCGATGATCGGGATGAGTGCCAAAATATCATAGGTGTTCAGGCCGGCCTCAATCACCGCATCAAAACCAGCTGCTGCAACCATCGCATAGCCGTAGCAATCCGTGCTGTAGCGAGTGAGGCGGGCTTGTGCGCAGATTGCATCCCATAATGAGCGCTCTGCTTCGTTAAATAAGGCAGGTTCTGTTGTGGTGATGATCGCCTCTGACAGAGATGCACAGCTGCGGGTTTTTAGTGGACGTTGTCCCAAAGGGCCAGTCATGAAAGCCTCTGTGCAATCGCCCCAGAACCGTTCACCGTTGTAAGGCTGGCTCATGATGCCTTGAACAGCTTTGCCGCCTGTGCGCAGGCCGATTAACGTGCCCCACAGCGGGGTGCCGCAGATGAAGGACCGGGTGCCGTCAACCGGATCCAGAACCCAGACGTTTTCAGCTGTTTCGCGGACTTGTCCGTATTCCTCTCCAATGATGCCGTGATCGGGACGTTCAGCTTCCAGTACAGCGCGGATAGCTTCTTCAGCGGATTTATCTGCAATGGTGACGGGGTCAAAGCCCGCGTCTAGCTTGTTGTCGACTTCGTACCCGGAGCGGAAATACTCCATGGTCTTAGCGTCAGCTGCATCTGCGAGTTTGTGAAGAAAAGCATAGTCAGGATTGGAAGAGGTCATTTCGATTCATCCGGTAGGAGCGGTCATTTTCCTGCGCACCATAATCAGGAAATTCAAAAGCGCAAATGAGATTACGCAATGGCTGATAGATCCTGCGGTTAAGCGCTCGTTTTGATTCGAAAATTCATTGTTTTATGCTCGTTTTAAGCGTGATGATCGGAAGTATTGGGTGGGTAAATTTTGGGAGGTGGAGGAAGGCGTTAATACATTAGGCATGTAAATTAACGGTTTTGCGGAAAGTGACAATAGATGCGGGACCGTTGAATCTGAGAGTCTTGGAATGGATTTTGCTCTGTTTAACGGAACCAAGCTTGTGAGGCTGGTTCTGGCTAGTCTGGAGACTGAGTTCTATGTTCTCTTCCAAGGTTCTTAAGTGGACGGCCTGTCTTGTTCCGTTGATGTGTACTCCTGCCGTAGCGCAGAATGCACTGGACGCTGCTCTGTTGCGTTCAAATGACGTGATGCTGAGAGGTATGCGTAGCGACGCCCGAATGGTTGGGTACAGCAAGAACAGTCGTGGGGCCTTTGAAGCTGTGCAGTGGACTGGAGGTGTTGGCTTTCCTCTTGGCAAACTGGCTGGCGAAATTGAGTCCAAAGCCTTTGGCATGAGCTTTGATGGAAAGGCGACAGTTGGGTATTCCAAGAGCGTTGAATCCAGCTCGACCCTGCAATACGCCACTATCTGGGATCAGTCCGGTGATATTACTCGGATCAATTACAGCTCCGTGACGCACACTGAAGCTTCGGCCTTGGCCATTAGCGCAGATGGTTCCACGGTCGTTGGGTACAGCGGCACATCAACTCAGAAAAATGCCTTCTACTACACCTCTGTTTTGGGGATGACCGAACTGACTAAGCTGAATGCGAGTTTTCAATCACAGGCTCTCAGCATCAGTCGAAACGGCACAGCGATTGCGGGTTATTCTGAAACCAGCGCCTCAGTTGAGAAAGCGGTCATTTGGACAGGTGGCAGCTTTGGGTCAATCGTTCAGCTGGAAACAACGACCTATGCCAGCTCTCGTGCTTATGCTGTGAGCTCAAACGGGAATGTTGTTGTTGGTACTGGCACAACGATTGGTGGGGCGTTGAGCGCCTTTAAATATTCTGGGAGGACGATGACCCCAATCGCCATGCCGACCGGTGCCACTGACTCAGAAGCTCGAGATGTTAGCGGAGATGGAGATGTAACCGTTGGTTATTATAATGGCGCCGACGGAAATTCCATGGCGTACCGGCAGACCGATGCTGGCGGTGTTATGGATATGGGCACTTTGAGTGGTGGTTCGTCCTCCATGGCGACCAGTGTGAGTGATGATGGCTCCACCGTCATGGGCGTTTCCAATACCGAGAATGCAGATGAGTTTCGTCCGTTTGTGTTCCGCACTGTGATGCAAGACATGATGAACCTGATGGAATCCGTAGAAGATATTGCGGATGGGTCCTCAAAGGCTGTTGACCGTAACAACCGGCTTGCTCGCAGATTGCGTGAAGAAGACTGTGTGATTCAGGCGGGATCCGAGAGTTGTGTTGGTGTTCGTGGTTTGGCGTCATCCCTTCTGGAAGGGACAAATGCCTTTGGCGGTAACATTATGGGTGCGCACCAGTTTACCGATGATATTCGCGCTGGGCTTGCTGTTGGCCTTTACGGCGAGAGCAGTATCAATGACTCTATTAGCCCTAATTACGGCGTTGGTGTTGGTGGTTACATCAATTACCGGCTCGGCCAGCTTAACCTTGCGCAGTTCAAGAGTGAGCTGAAGGTTCGCGTTGATGGTGCATGGTTCTACACTGATGCTGATATTGAACGCGGTGCTGGTTTTAGTGATGTGCAGGTTATGAAAACCGACACTGCTTTTAATTCAGGCGCTGTTGGTGTTCGGTTCGAGGCTGATAACATCTTGAACCAGAACGTGCTTTTGAAACCATATGTGGGAGCTTATTGGCAGATCACGGCGCGTGATGGATACAGTGAAGATGAAAGCGGTGATACCACCGCCAACTTCGATAATCTTTCCGCCAATGCTGTCGCGGCCGTGTTGGGCCTGAACGCAGATATTGCGCTGACTGACACGCTATTGCTGCGGATAGGTGCTGGTGCGGAGGTTGATTTCTATTCAGACGGCATCATCGTTTCTGGCACAAGTGATATTCCGGGTATGGAAGCCTTCTCATTCGATGGTGCAGACAACCACAATTGGGTGCGTGGAAACCTGCTGGCAGGGATCGCCTATGATATGGGCGATTTAGGTCTTGTCTCTCTTGAAGGGCAGTTGTTTACACCGCGTTACGAGACAAAATTGGGTGGGGACGTTTCCGTTCAGTACTCCCTCTCATTTTAAAAAAATGCGATTGTTACGCGCCTCAGTAAATTTAACAATCCGCGAAAATAAGGGTGTTGTCGCAAGGTCACTCATTGGCCAATTCGTCTAGGGTAAGCTCAAATATACGAGGGAATACTTGACGTTTGTGCGATGCGATGCGAGTTTTATTGCAGCGCGACATTATGTGTCTGCGCTGCCCTTTGCGAAGGGCGTTTCCTCCCTAGACTTAAGGGCCGCCTCCATGACGAGCGCGGCCTTTTTTTTGTGCTGAGGGATGAGGGTGCAGTGTATGCAGTGCTGGTCTTATTCTGCTGCCAACATCTCTCTGGAAATGCTTTCTGTGACCAGCTCTACCAGTGAGGCAAGGAATTCCAGTAGATCTTTGCGCAGGTCGTGGAAGCCAGAATGGGGGAGATGGGTTTTCTCATCCATGTAGAGTGAACGATTGATCTCTACCTGAAGGGCATGAATGCCGCGTTCTGGTCTGCCGTAATTTTCGGTGATGTAGCCGCCTGCATAGGGGCGGTTAAGCGCTACGTTGTAGCCCATGTTTTGCAACAGGCCGACAGCGCAAGAGGAGAGCCAAGCGGAGCAGCTGGTTCCAAACCGGTCCCCAAGTACAAAATCTGCTTTTGGGTCATGGTTGCGATTGGCATTGAGGGAGGGCATGGAATGGCAATCAACAAGTATGGCCAGACCGAACTGGTCTTGTACGTTGTTGAGCAGCCCCCGCAAGGCGCCGTGGTAGGGCTTGTAAACTCTCTCGATCCTATCAAGACCTTCCTGTGCCGGGATGCGCGTGCGATAGATTTCCTGTTTTTCACCTACAATGCGGGCGATGGTGCCAAGGCCGCCTGCAACGCGTAAGGAGCGGGAGTTGATGTGTTTTGGAAGAGAGCCCTCAAACATCTTGGGGTCCAGCTCATAGGCTTCCCGGTTTACGTCAATATAAGCGCGTGGGAAGTTGGCTTTGAGGAGAGGTGCGCCGACTTGCTCCACATCCTTTATCAGCAAGTCGACGAATGCGTCTTCGCTTTGTCTGATCTGGGTGGTGTCCAGTCGGGAATGTTGAAGGAAGGACGACAGGTATGCACGCCCTGAATGGGGGCTGTTGAAGACAAATGGAACTGAATATTCATCAGGAGAGAGCACCTCAAAAGCGGGGATCTGATCTCCAGAGCTAAGCGTATCACTATAATTTGCAATGGCTTTAATATGATGATCTTCCAGAACTGTCGCCAAGCTAACATTCCTTCTTTTGCCCAATATATTTCTCAGTATAGAGCCAATATTGTGTTCGGGCCAGACCTTAGAAAGTTCGCTTGGAAATAGGCAAGAATTATTGTCGTGAACGTAGCGTTCTAACATTTTGTGTGTCTTTGCTCCCTCAGTTTGAGAGGAAGTACCTCATGATGTGACGCTGTTTCATTTGGCCCTATTGTTTTGATAGGTATTCCCGAGTAGTTTCCTGTTCTTAACAGCGTACTTCGTTCGAAATCTGTCGGATTGTGTGGGGTGAGTACGTCTGACATATTCTAATTTTTTGCGGGGCAGCTCTTTGAGGAGGACCTCGTCGCTGCACCTGGAGTTTTTAGGTTGTCAAACATGTCTCGAATTCTGCTCGCGGAAGACGATAATGACATGCGCCAGTTCTTGTCCAAAGCACTTGAAAAGGCTGGGCACACTGTTGTTTCCTTCGATAATGGAAAAAGCGCATACGAGCGTATTTGCGAAGAGCCCTTTGCCCTCTTGCTCACCGATATTGTGATGCCGGAAATGGACGGTATTGAGCTGGCGCGTAAAGCCACTCAGCTGGATCCGGATTTAAAGGTTATGTTTATCACGGGTTTTGCTGCTGTTGCGCTGAATCCTGATTCCAAAGCGCCTCAGGATGCGAAGGTGCTTTCCAAGCCATTTCACCTCAAAGACCTTGTTCGTGAAGTGGAAAAAATGCTCGTTTAGGGGGTTTTAAGGTGTGAATGTGGAAAGAGGATGCATATTTCTTGATTTGGGCTTGCACACTCTGAAAATTCCTCTTATATGCCACTCCACCGCAGCGTTTAGGCGCTGTCGGACGAGCTTCTTTGAAAGTTTCGGGCGTGTAGCTCAGCGGGAGAGCACTACGTTGACATCGTAGGGGTCACAAGTTCGATCCTTGTCACGCCCACCATTTTTCGCCGGTTTAAGCATCTTTGATGTTATCTCCGGCGGAGCGGGACCTGACCACAGGAACTGCGCCGCTTCTTACATTTGTGAGAGTGCAGCGCTGACTGGGTTTGGTAAACCGTACTGTGAGGCGCCTGGCGCCTCATTTCGTTGGCGGATCGTGGTACTTCAGGATCCCTATGTTTATGTCCCTAACTGGGGTAGGATAATGAAGATTAAGAATTCTCTTAAGGCACTCATGGGCCGCCATCGTGATAACCAGATGGTACGCCGCAGAGGTCGTGTTTACATTATCAACAAAAAGAACCCGCGTTTTAAAGCGCGCCAGGGTTAAGTTTTCTACGCTGATTTAAGTGAAATTGGCGTGAAAAACCCTTGGTTCTAAGAGTTGCGAGCCGCATGGCAAAAGTGAGATACTTTTGCCATGCGGTTTTTTTCGTTTGCCCTTCTCCACCTCCCCGTGATGGGAGATATCGTAGCCCGGCTTTTCAGGTTTCCCCTGACGTATGCCGTGATGGCTTTCGCCCTTACCTTGGTAATGGGCGCAAGTATGCCAGCTCAGGCCTCTGAGCAATCTGTCTCAGTGTCTAAAGGCGCTGGTGTGCAGTTGGTTCGCGGATTGCCTAACGGGCATCCGCCACTTAGCACGGGGCCTAGTGCTGCTTTGCAAGGGCCTGCAGGCGGTCCTGCCCAGATAGGTCGTGCCAAACCCGGTCTATCTCTTCCGTCTCATTACACACGGCAACAATTGCTAGATGCGCTGTTTCTGGAGCTACGGGATGCAGATAACTCTGATCAAGCTCAAGCGATTTCAAGCCGTATCCATAGCCTCTTCATGCAGTCCGGAAGTCACACGCTTAGTTTGCTCATGCTGCGTTCAGGCAAAGCTATTGAGAGCAAAGAATATGGTCTTGCACTGGATCTTCTGGACGCGGTGGTGCGCCTTGATCCTGGATATGTGGAAGGGTGGAACCGCAGAGCGACTGTGCATTTCCTGAGGGAGGATTTAGGGCGCTCTCTTGCTGATATTGAACGAGTGCTGCTCATAGAGCCGCGGCATTATCCTGCCCTATCTGGATTTGGTATGATCCTGCGCAAAACCGGGAAAAATCAGAAAGCGCTGGCGGTGTTCAAGCATGTGCTTAGCATCTACCCATTGCTTCCCAATGCGCAAGAGGCGGTGAAGAATCTGCACGAGCAGCTGTGGGGGCAGTATCATTAATGATGTGCTCAGGCTGCGCCGGTGTTAATCGAGCAGACGATCTGCCGCTCTGATTATGCCGGCTTCATATTCCGCATAGGTCGCGACCGTCAACGAGAGGCCTTTGGCGAGTGTGTAGAGGATGAAGGCATCGTCTTCTGCTTGCTCTGGGGTGCGATCCTCGTGCGTTTCAATAATGATTTCAGCAATTTTATTCATCACTTTTGGCATGATGCCTTTGCCGGTAGATGACATGATCTGCTCACTCATCTGAACCAGTTCCGAGCCGTGGATACTAGCCCTCATCAGGTCAACGTGCTGGCCGATGATTGTGTCTAGTGCTGCTAAGATCCGAGATTTGGAGTCATTGGCAGTTTCCTCAAGTATTTTAATGGCTTGAGCGACAATCTCCTCGGAGTATTCCGTGATGATTGTTTGAAACAATTCTTCCTTGCTTCCGAACTTCTTATAGAGCGACTGCCGTGACAAGCCGACAGCGGATGCGACATCACCCACGGATGTTTTGCGGAAGCCATATTGCGCGAAAACGCCAAGTGCTTTCTTCTTGTCAAAGTTTGTTTTCATGTTTACCTAGTTGACAAAATAGATCTAAGTTGTCAACTTTACGTTAGGCGGTCAATTTGTGATGTGTGCCGCGCTTTGGAGAATTTGAATGAGCGGAATGAACAAGAGCAGCGCTGTTTCCAACTGGACTGCGGATAAGCTGCCTTCTCTTGAGGGAAAGCTTTATGTCATCACTGGCGGTAACTCCGGTATTGGGTTCGAGGCAGCACGGATGCTTTCAGAGGCAGGGGGTGATGTGGTTATTGCCTGCCGTAATACCGAGAAGGGTACGGCTGCACAGAAGGCTTTGCAAGCGCGTTCCAAAAGCAAAATTGGCCTTGTACATCTGGACTTAAGTGACCTTACCTCAGTTCGTCGTGCTGCTGAATTTGTTTTGCCAAGATACACTAGGATTGATGGTCTCATCAACAACGCTGGTATAATGCAAACTCCGCAGTTGAAGAGCGTTGACGGATATGAACTGCAACTGGCAACAAATCATCTTGGACACTTTCTATGGGCTGGCTTGCTTAAGCCTAACGTCGAGGCCGCGGAAGGACGTTTTGTCATTGTTGCTAGTTTGGTTCACAAGATGGGGAAGATCAATTTTGACGACCTGATGTTGCGCAAAAGCTATGCACCCATGAGAGCTTATGGGCAGAGTAAACTGGCAACCTTGATGTTTGCGCTTGAGCTTCAGCGGCGTTTGACCGAGGCGGGAAGCAAATCTTTCGTTGCCGCAGGGCATCCGGGCTATTCGGCAACGCATTTGCAAAGCACGGGTCCAACCGGACTGATGAATCAAGCTTATAAAGTGATGAACAAATTCTTTGCCCAACCTGCGATGAAGGGTGCTTTGCCGACTGTTTTAGCGGCTGCTGGTCTTGAAGCAGAGCCGGGCGGATACTACGGCCCACAAAAGCGGATGGAGACTGTTGGTCCTGTGGGAGAAGCTCAGATTGCCAGTCATGCGCTGAGGCCAGAAGTTGCTCGGAAACTGTGGGGGGAGAGTGAATGGTTGGTTGATTTCAAGTGGGCTTTCTAGAACCTGTTTTAGGAGCTCGTTCCTGCCTATCCAAATGAGATGCAAAAAAGCCCGCGATGTGCATCACGGGCTTTTTCTTATTTGTTCGGTTGTTGTGTGAAAGCTTATTTGCTTTCGGAGCCAACAAACGCAACGCGCAGCATGTTTGTGGAGCCTGGGGTGCCGAATGGAACACCCGCAGAAACCAGAATACGCTGACCCGGTTTTGCAATGCCTTCATTGTGTGCAAGGCAGCAAGCGCGGTTGATCAGGTCTTCCTCGGTTGCTGCATCCTGACTAGCTACACAGTGCAGACCCCAACCGATGGTCAGGCGACGAACTGTGGAGATTTCAGGTGAGAACGCGATGATTGGCGTTGCAGGGCGCTCACGAGATGCGCGCAGTGCAGTGCCACCAGATGCGGTGTAAGTTACGATCGCAGCCAGATCTAGAGTTTCTGCGACCTGGTGAGCTGCTGCAGTGATTGCATCAGCGCCGGTTGCTTCTGGTTCTGTACGCTGAGCGTGGATGATAGAACGGTAGTTCTCGTCCTGCTCAACTTCCACAGCGATCTTGTCCATGGTCGCAACAGCTTCTGACGGGAAATCACCAGCTGCGGATTCAGCGGAGAGCATCACTGCATCTGCGCCTTCAAACACTGCTGTTGCCACGTCGGAAACTTCTGCGCGGGTTGGAACCGGGGAGGTGATCATGCTTTCCAGCATCTGCGTTGCAACAACAACTGGTTTACCAGCTTTGCGACATGCGCGGATCATGCGCTTTTGAAGGCCTGGGACCTGCTCAAGCGGCATTTCTACACCAAGGTCACCACGAGCAACCATGATAGCGTCGGACAGCTCAATGATCTCTGAGAGGCGTTCAATAGCCTGAGGTTTTTCAACTTTGGCAATGATTGCTACGGCCCCTTTGGTCAGCGCACGTGCTTCGATCAGGTCTTCTGGACGCTGTACGAAGGAGAGTGCCAACCAATCAACCTTGGCAGCGAGCGCTGCATCTAGGTCTTTGTAGTCTTTCTCGGTGAGGGAACCGACTGGAATTTCTGTATCTGGAACAGAAACGCCCTTGCGGTTAGAAATGGTGCCTCCCACTTCAACAGTGGTCACACAGCGCTGAGCAGATGCTTCGATTACGCGAAGGCAGATTTTGCCATCGTCAACCAGTAAGCGGTGCCCAACTTCAAGAGTGCCGAGAATTTCTGGATGCGGCAGGTAAACGCGAGTTACGTCACCTGGGGTTTCGTCGGCATCAACAATAAATGTTGCACCGTTTTTGAGGATAGGCTTTTCGTCGTTTGCGAAAGTGCCAACGCGCAGTTTAGGGCCCTGCAGGTCGGCGAGAATGCCAATTGGACGTCCTACTTCAGCTTCCACGGAGCGGATGCGACCAACTAGGTCGTTCAACATCTCGTGGGAGGAGTGGCTCATGTTGATGCGGAAAACGTCTGCACCTGCGAGCCAAAGCTTTTTGATAGCTTCTTTGTCGGAAGACGCGGGGCCGAGAGTTGCTAGGATTTTGACCCGTCTGTTACGCTTCATCGTCCACCTGTTCCTTGCTCTACCGGCTCAGTCAGCTGGACCGTCCAGCTGCTTTGCTCACCTGTATCAATTTCAAAGAAGCCAGTGCGCTCATAACCGCGAGCGACACAGTCTTCTATACCGCGAATGGTGAACTTCTTTTGACGTACGCACATGTACGCTTTGCCATCCCATTCGCCATTTTGGTCCGTTTGTACTGCGTACAAGTAATAGTAGCGTGACGCTAAATCGCCGGAAAACATCGTGTCGCAGGTGTTCTTTTCAATTGTCCACCAGCCTTCTGTGATCCAGTCGACGCCATCGCGATAACCTATTGCAATGTTGACTGTGCTTTCGGTCTTGTTACAGGCCCGAAAGTCCGCCCACGCAGATGGGATCTGCTGAGGGCCCAGAACTCCAAAAGCCACACAGGCTATTGCCAGTGCATTCTTCCGAAAACGGTATTTAGTTGAGGTCGCGAAGTTGTTTCTGGATGATCTCATAACAGTCAATGTACAGCTACAAACGGCAGTTTAATGCGTTTAGTTGATGCCCTTGTCAACGCAGACTAACCACAGGTCAGAGCGTTTACGAGCAAGACTACGGGTATTACAGGTTGTTCTGAGTAAAGAACGTTGCCCCAACTCATCATTGGCCACACAAAAACGGCAGGATGATGATTTGGCCCAAACCCGACATGTCATGCTCTGGTTGCCTAGCCCACGCTTTGGATGAGTGTGGACGACCCCCGTCAACATTTAAAATACAGTCCAAAAATTGAACCATACCTCTAGGAATCTAGATGTCTTTATTGGCCTGAGTTCCACGTAGAAGCAAGGGGTAAGCGGCAAAACATTCTAACCCCCCACAGCTCCGAATGTTTGTAGTGAGTGTCATTTGAGCAAGAAGACAATGAAATGTAGCGCGTTTTGAGAAAATTATGGTGACTTATATGTAGATCTATACCCAGCATCTGCGTGCTTTGCTGGTGTTTTCTAGTTGGTAGACAAGCCCTTTCTTTCCGATGCGACATTTTGGCAAAGTTAAATTACGCTTCTCGTTCCGGTGAGTGAGAATCGCGAAGTTGTCATCTTAAAATATTTCGGAAACACTTTGGATTGTTTCTCCGGGCACGTGTAAAGCCGTAGATGCGAATATGTCGCGCAGAATAAACTTGGGACAAAAGTCGGGTTTGCTCAATCCAAGTAAGTGCTCGTACGTGCTGATGCTTAGAAGTGGAGCTGACGAGCATCCTGATGGTACTTGCGGTGAGCGAGAGAACTGTGATGGTGAGGTGCAGGCGGGGAAAGTTTCGGTCTCATGCCAAAAAATTATGCAGTAATTGAGGCAAATGTTTTATATCCCCATTGAAATTCTGTTCTTCCCCCAGAACCTGTGAAGCTTGCTGAAAAGCGATATGTAACGGTTGACCGCTTGGCTGAGTTCTGGCAGCAAGGCAGCTGGGTTAATATTATATTGCACGAACGTAAGGTGGATATTCCATGTCAGATGCCAGTGGTGTAGCAGCAGATCAACTGCGTGCGTTTATTGAGCGCGTTGAGCGTCTTGAAGAAGAGAAAAAAGTTATCGCTGATGACATCAAAGATGTCTATGCGGAAGCAAAGGGCAATGGCTTCGACGTGAAGGTCATGCGTAAGATTGTTTCCCTGCGTAAGCGCAAGCCGCATGAGCGTGAAGAAGAAGAGGCGATCCTCGATCTCTACCTCCATGCGCTTGGTATGGCTGGTGCTGAAATGGCAGAAGCATAAGCAGATAAGATTGATTTCTGAGGGTTCTCAGAGGGAATTTGAAGAAGGCTCCTTGCAGCATGCAAGGGGCCTTTTTTATGTCTGGTAAGGGCTTTTATTGAAGGGAGAGCAAGGATGTGCTTTTGGCTGAAAAAAGCAGTGCCTCATTTCCCATGCAAAAATGTCTTTGTGCCTGTTGGGGGTGGAGGACGAGCTGACTGTAGAGTGCAATTACTTTAGCGAATGATGGTGTGAGTATTGAAAATGCGTACTTCAAACTGGACACATAGACATCTGTCTGATCGCAAGCGCAGAGATTTCCCTCAGAAAATCTTACCGAGATAAAAGGCCGGATGTGTTGATGGTTTCGAGCCAGGCAATTGCCGGACCGCGTTTTACGCGTGCGCGTGTTGGTCGGTAAGGCTTGGTCGTGAACGTCTCTTTCAGCAGGGAGCTCACGGACGCCATCAAGCTGGTCAGGCGGTTTTGATCTGGGTGCTGCATTGTGATGGTGCGGCGGTTCTCTGCTGTCAGGACCGGGTCAAGCAGCAAAATTGCATCTACCTGAGGTGCCGTCGCAAAGCCAACCAGCGATGCCGGATGGATCACTTTCGCGATAATTGTCTGCGGCTGTGGTTCTTTAGGTAGAAGGTTCGGCAAGCGCTGTTTTGTAAATGGTGCTTGAGCGGAGAGCGCTGATGTTTTGCTGAACTTATCTTTCTTCAGATTAAGCGTTGCAGTGGGCGATGCGTAGGCCAGCTGCGTGTTGATGAGTGGACGCAAGCTGTCTGGTGTTTTCTCGCCCGTTGCAGCGATAATTGCTGCGATCCCGTCTTTTGGTGTTTCCACCTTTGCAAGAATAGTCGGTGCTCGTTGAGGGGCGCGGGGCGTGGCCGCAGGAAGTGCGGCCAGCTGTATGCTCTGTTGCGGTTTAACTCGTGGACGTGCAGCCGAAAGAAGCGCGACATTCAGCGTTGCCGGAGGAGGGGAGCTTTCGCTCTCCTGTTTCGGTTTTGCGAAAGGTGTTATTGCTGCAAGCGCCAAGGGCGATGCCGCCCCTGGAACTGGGCTAACCGCTGGTTGAGATGAGGTGAGCGCAATTTTTGGCTGCGGGATTGTGTTAAAGTCCCGTTGTACTCGTTGGCTTGGATCAGGCTCACGTGTTGCCGGAGCCTGTGGAACCGGTGCCGCAGGAGCAGGCGTGGCTTTCTTTTCTGCTTTTCCGTCAGTGTTGCTGAACAGGCGAGAGAAGAAGCTGCCACCGCTGTTGGAGCTGGTTGATTTCCGTGCACTTGCTTTGGATGAGCTGGACCGACTTGCCACGCTTGTCGAGCGACCGGAATCCTTGCGCTTTACCTCGGCGAGTGTCTGCTTGTAGCGCGCCAATGGCTTGCCATCAGATGGCACGTGGATGGTGTCGCCCTTTGGAAACACTTTTGCGAGTTGGGAGCGGGTCATACGTGGCCAGTGGCGCACGGAGCCGGTATCCATATGCACAAATGGCGTATTGGAGCGTGGATAATAGCCGACGCCGCCTACATGTTGACGTAGGCCAATTGCCCGTAGTTTTGCTGTTTTTACACCTGGAATGAAGAAATCCATTGCTCGGCCCTTGGTGTGTTGGCTATTTTTAGCCACACCGCTGGAGCGTTTACGGAGCATATTGTTGGTCTTGGGAGAGCGGTAAGCTGAAACCACATTGATGTACTTGTTTGAGCCAGACTTCCGGTAAACTTCCCAGATTAGGTCAAACAGCTCAGGATCCATGTTGGTTGGCTCTTTTTGGCGCCAATCCCGCAGAAAATTATTCAACTGGCGAAGGCCTGCCTTGTCATAGCGGCCATTCCGTTTGAAGGTGATTTCTGCCTTTTGCTTCGTATGTGTGAAGTACAGCTTTAGGGAGCGTGTACTTGCACTGGCGGAAGAGATTGAGGTGAGGATGAGCGCACAAAAGACGGCTGCGACCAGCATAGAAATGCTGGGCAGACGTTTAACGAAGTCCGAGTGCCCGAATGCAAACATGTTACGCAATTGTATCTCGCTTTCGCGTTTCGGCTAAAACCCTACCCCAGAGCCCCACATCTCTGTTTAATGTAGACAAGGTTAATGAGCCTTTACTGTAGTTACAATCTACGCGAACTAGTGACTTTACGGCAACAATCCAAGTTTTTTGTGCATTCGGCTATTTACATGCGACAAATGTACGCGTTTCTACACGCATAGGTCTGTATTAGGCTGTGGATACTTGTGAATACCTACAATTTTAAAGGTTGAGGGCATCGATAGTTGCCTGGTTATGACCATAGATATCCGGTCGTCTTTGCAGTTTTCCCGCTTCATCCACAAAGGCAGTGAAATATGAGATGTGAACAGGGATCTGCTTTTGCAGGTTAACCTGTATCTGCTTCTTGCCAACGAGCGAGCGGATGTAGTTGCCGGTGATGGTGCTTTGTGTGGCCATCAAAGCATCTGCAAAGTCGAATGGGTTCTGTACACGGACACAGCCGTGAGAGAACGCACGGTTGGAGCGATTGAACAGCGACTTGGACGGTGTATCGTGCAGGTACACGTTGTGTTTGTTGGGGAACATGAACTTGATTTTGCCAAGTGCATTGCCTCTACCCGGACGCTGGCGAATGCGGATTTTTCTGAAAGTAACGGCGTCCCAGTTCACACGGCGCGGATCAACGATTTTGCCGCCATATACAACTTCGTAGTTGCCTTTTTGCAGGTAGCTGGCTGGATTTGCACGTAGTTCCGGTAGCAGCTCTTTTGATGCGATGGAGTACGGAACGTTCCAATATGGGTTCACGATCACATGCTGCATTTTATCTGAGAAGACGGGCGTTTTATTGGAGTTTTTGCCAACAACGATGCGGGTTTCGTACATCACGAACCCATCCATGTTGAGGCGCACCATAAACTCAGGAATATTGACGCGCAGGTGTGTCTCGCCCAGGTCACGTGGCATCCAGCGCCAGCGTTCCATGTTTGCGATTACGTCATTGATCGGGTTGCCGCTGACACGACCGTTCAAAGCGAGCAGAGTACGCGGGCCAACCGAGCCATCCGCATGCAAACCATTTGCTGCCTGAAACGCTTCTACAGCGTAAGCCAGCTCCTGTGTGTAGACGTTTTCCTGATAATCTACTGTTGGAACATCGAGCCGTTCGCGCAGCAGGGCGACACGTGTGCTTTTAGTTCCAATCTTGAGCACCTTGCCTGAAGGAATGACAATTTGCTTTTCCAACTCGCCTTTTTCAGTTTGATCGCGCAGCTCGGCCAATTGGGCTTTGAGCGCAGCGTATTCCTGATGAGGCGGATTGTAATTTGCCAGTGCCTGAGTTGGATTTGCTGATCTGGCGATTGCTGCCAGAGCTTCAACCGGGTCCGGGCGCTCTGGTTTGAGGGTAATATCCTCAGAGATTGCGTAGGGGCTCACCCGCCCAGCTTGTGCTTCCTCAGCATATTTGAGGATGGAGTGGGTTATTTGCAGTTCAACATCGGCTAGCTTTTCAGGCTTTGCGAGGCCAGAGACGTTAAAGTCTAGCGCTGGAACAGGGTAGTCCTCCGAGCGCAGGCCTTCTTCGTCAGCTGCTTGTAGCTTTTCGATGATCGCAAGAGCAGCGGTGGTCAGGTTGCCCTTCTTGATCCAAGCTGGTTGGAATCCTCTGTTTTCATAGAAGAGTTTTGCAGCAGCAGCTTCTCTCTTGGCGTGGAAATTCAAACGCTTGTGCTTCTTGCTGAAAGACAGCTTGATTTCTGCCGCAACAGGGTTGGAGAGGACAAGATTTACCTGCTCCACCTGCACGTCAAAATTGTCAGGCAATGCTGCGTGTGCTTGAAACGAAGTTGTAAACAGCGCAAAGACTGCCCCAGCGAGCAAAGCTTGGGTGCTCGTTCTACCTGACATTTATGACTACCCACCTGATAACTCTTTGATCTTCGTAGATAAAATAAAATCTACGTTGATTTACGAGTGTTGTTTTATCTCTATATATAATTATTACGCAGATACACTAATGGGCCTTGAGTTAGCACGAATAGCCCTCGTTTTAAATTCAAGGTTGAGTGATTAGACCTTAAACCCACGGTTTTTTTAGTGTGCTGCTTTCTTTTCTGGCGTTTCTTCTAAGCCGTATTCTTTGAGTTTACGATATAGCGTAGAGCGTCCGATGCCCAAACGCTTCGCAACCTCTGTCATACGGCCACCGTAATGGGAGATAGCGGTACGGATCATTTCTTCTTCCACTCCGCTTAAGGTGCGCGCATGGCCTTCTCCGTCCAATGTGCGCATATATCCAAAGGGAGGTTGTTCGGCATCGAAGGCGGAAACCGCTTCGGCCTGAAAAAACTGCTGATCCTGGTGCTCCTCCCACTTACTCGTTACACTACTTGTCGAGGAAAAGACGTCTGGCTCTGACTTGCGCACTTGTGTCGATGGGGAACTGACGTAACCCATTGAACTTTCAGTCGCCTGAGCGATCTGCGGAAAGTCTACACAAGTGAGGCTCGGACCATCGCACAAGACAACTGCGCGGAAAACAGCGTTTTCTAGCTGGCGAATGTTACCAGGCCATTCATACTTCTTAAGCAATGTTAACGTGTCTGCGGTTATGCCAGCGACTTGCGGCTTGCTTTCCTCTGCTGCAAAGCGTGCGAGGAAGTGCCGCGTGAGTTCTGGAATGTCTTCACTACGGTCCCGCAAAGGTGGAACCCAGATCGGGAAGACGTTGAGGCGGTAATAAAGATCCTCGCGGAATTTTCCCTCTTTCACCTGATCAATCAAACGCCGATTGGTGGCGGAGATCAGGCGGAAATCGACTTTGATTGGCTTGCGTGCGCCAACAGGGTCCACTTCACCTTCTTGCAACGCGCGGAGGAGCTTAACTTGCACGTCCATCGGTAGTTCGCCGACTTCGTCTAAGAAGAGAGTGCCGCCATTGGCCTCCTGAAATTTACCCATATGCTTTTCGACGGCACCAGTGAAAGCTCCCTTTTCGTGACCGAAGAGGATGGATTCCACCAGATGATCGGGAATTGCACCACAGTTGACTGTGATAAACGGCTTGGAACGGCGCTCGCTGGAGCCTTGGATAGCACGGGCGATCAGTTCTTTTCCGACGCCGGATTCACCTTCAATCAGGATTGGAATGTTGGAGGAGGCGGCTCTTTCTCCTAAACGCAACACGCGTTCCATCGGCTCGGACCGGGTGACGATGTTGTCGAACGTCAGGGTGCCTTCGGATCGCTTGCGGATGCGGCTGATTTCACCTTCCAGCGTGGCAACCTTGAGCAGGTTTGTAATGGAGACTTGCAGGCGTTCTGGGCGGCTTGGTTTTACAACAAAATCCTGCGCACCAGCACGCATGGCTTCAATCACGGTTTCAATGCTGCCATTGGCCGTTTGCACGATGACTGGAACCGGGTTTTTGGCTGCCCGCGTTTGTTTTAGAACATCTATGCCATCCACCTCAGGCATCATCAGGTCCAAAATTACCAGATCGACCTCTGATTGTGCAGTTCCCGTGAGGATATTTAGAGCTTCGCGGCCATCAACACAGCTTTTGGATCTGTAGCCAAACCGTTTCACTGCCGCTTCCAAAAGGCGGCGTTGAACTGGGTCGTCATCTACGATCAAAATACGCTGTGACATGTGGAATCCCTTCAAAACAATGGGGCAATAATGCAATGTGTGCCAATTCAGGTCATCCTGCATCCAATTTAGTAAACAAATTGCCCCCTCATTTTGGGGATCTTGTTAAAACACAGCATTGCATGTGTAAGGAATGCCCGCATATTTAACATATGTGATGCAGAGCCGGGTTTTGCGGATTCTGATCTTTTTCTTTTTGGCTATGAGCCATCCCATAAGCGGACGCTAATATGAACGTTAAGCACGCCTTTCCATTTTCTGCTGCATTCCAGAATGCAGAGGCAACAGCAGCCAGCTCTTCCCTGGGCGATTTGCCTGAATGGGATCTCTCAGTCTTTTACAGCTCCATGGATGCGCCAGAAATTGATGTAGACATGGTGAAGGCCAAAGATTTGGCCGAGCAGTTTGAAACTGAGTTTAAAGGCAAGCTTGCAGAGATTGCGGGTCGCTCCGGTGATGAGCTTGCGGGCATCATCAGCCGTTATGAAGTGATCGAAGATCTTATGGGGCGTATCGGCTCCTTTGCCGGTCTCACCTACACCGGTGATACCACAGACCCAGCGCGGCAGAAGTTTTATGGCGATGTGCAGGAAAAACTGACGACCGCCAGCCTGCATCTGTTGTTCTTTACGTTGGAGATGAACAAGATTGAGGATGCTGTGCTTGACAATGCATTGGCCTCTGAAAAACTTGCCTATTTCCGCCCATGGTTGGAGGAGCTGCGCAAAGAGCGCCCGCATGAGCGGAGTGAAGAGATTGAGCAACTGTTCCACGAAAAGCATGTGACAGGTGCTGCTGCATGGAACCGCTTGTTTGACGAGACTATCTCTGGGTCGCGTTATGAAATTGATGGAGAAGAGCTTTCCATTGAGCAGACATTGAACCTGTTGCAGGATTCTGATGGTGAGAACCGCAGCAAGGCCGCTGCTGCACTTTCCAAGACTTTTGCGAAAAACCTGAGTGTGTTCACGCTGATCACCAACACTTTGGCGAAAGACAAAGACACCTACGACCGCTGGCATAACTTTGATGATATTGCGGATAGCCGTCACCTTGCCAACCGCGTTGAACGCGACGTGGTGGATGCGCTGGTTGATGCTGTTCGCGATGCCTATCCGCGTCTTTCTCATCGTTATTACGCGATGAAAGCCAAATGGCTTGGTGTTGAGAAAATGCACTTCTGGGACCGCAATGCACCGCTACCGCAGGCGGATAATCGTGAAATTCCGTGGGAAGAAGCAAAGAGCACGGTGTTGAACGCATACTCCAAGTTCTCGCCTGAGCTTTCTGGGATTGCTGAGCAGTTCTTTGATAAAAACTGGATTGATGCCCCTGCGCGTCCGGGTAAATCTCCGGGTGCATTTGCACATCCCACTGTTCCTAGTGCGCATCCGTTTGTGCTGGTGAACTATCAGGGCAAAATCCGTGATGTGATGACACTTGCCCACGAGCTTGGGCATGGTGTGCATCAGGTGCTGGCTGCTCCTAATGGCGCGCTGATGGCTCCGACTCCATTGACACTGGCAGAGACTGCCTCTGTGTTTGGCGAGATGCTGACCTTTAAGGATTTGCTGGCGAACGCGGAAACACCTGAAAAGCGTCAGATCATGATCGCGGGCAAGGTGGAGGACATGCTGAACACCGTTGTTCGGCAGATTGCGTTCTACACGTTTGAGCGACAGGTCCATGAGCTGCGCAAGGAAGGCGAACTGACAGCTGAACAGCTCTCAGCGATCTGGATGGGAATTCAGGAAGAGAGCCTTGGTGATGCGATTGATCTGGAAGGTGGCTATGAGAACTACTGGACCTACATTCCGCATTTCATCCACTCACCGTTCTATGTTTACGCCTATGCCTTTGGTGATTGTCTGGTGAACTCGCTATATGCGGTTTACGAGGAAGCTGAGGAAGGGTTCCAGCAGAAGTACTTTGATCTGCTGAAAGCTGGCGGCACCAAGCACCACAGCGAGCTTCTGGCTCCGTTTGGTCTGGATGCAACGGATCCGGCCTTCTGGCAAAAAGGTCTGGCCGTGATTGAGCGTTTGATTGATGAGTTGGAAGAGATGGACAACGCAGGTTAATTCACCTGAATGTACTGGTGATTTTGAGAGGGGCGCTCGGTTGGGCGCCCTTTTTTGCTTGGAGACGAAGTGGTCTTATGATCTACAAATCACTAAGAGCAGATACATCCAAATTTAATAGCAACGGCCCGAATTTTATCGGCCATTTTTTTTACTGAAGCATAATCTTATGTCAAAATGCATTCTATGTTTATTGGATATTCCAATACAGACCAAACCTGAGCATGTGCTTTTGAATGCTTTAGGTGGGCGAAAGACTGTTCATAATGTTTTGTGTCCAGATTGTAATCACAAAATGGGGATTGGGCCGGACCAAGATCTTGCCGAATCTGTTCGGCCTATTCGGAGCTTTTGTGATCTAAAGGCGGGTGACGGAGATGACGCTCCCCCTGTCCATGCTGTAGAAGCTGAGGGGCAAAGATTTGATTTGTTGCCGGGTATGGTTCCTGTTTTGCAACCGAAGAATCCCTTGGAAATAAATTTTCAGAGTAATTCAGTTTCGGTGCAAGTTAACGCTAGAGACAAGAAACATGCTGAACGATTAATAGATGGAGCTGCGAGGAAAATAGTTAAGACCCGGAAGCTTTCAGAAACTGCAATTGAACTTCTAAAAAAGGAACTCAAAAGTGGCTTGAAGTTAGCGATTCTACCAGGTCCTGCTATACGCCAAGATATAGCTTTCGGGCATGAACAATCTCAGCAAGCAATGGCGAAGGCTGCTTTGGTGTTGTGGGCGAATTGTGTAGGGAATGAAGAAGTTTTAACTTCAAGGTATGATGATATCCGACAGTTTATTTGGAATGGAGACAAACCTGAAGATCCAGGCGTTTTGGTGAAAATTGATGCTCGCCCGCTTCCTGAACTTCCTGACTTGTATGGTGGTAATCCGAATCTAATTTGGGTGGGTAGTGATGCTGCTGGTCGTGTCTTTGGTTATTTCCGACTGTTTGCAGCGATTGGGTGGCGCATAGTTCTTTGTGAAAACGGAGGCATTCCTGATCGTATCAGTTGCTTGATTTCCAACCCAATCGAGCCCTCTCATTGGGATCTCTTTGAAGGAAAGCGCGCGCTTATAAATTACGAGTGGATTAACGCAGATTGGGAGTTTTTGCCCCCTGCTTTTGAAGCTGCAGTGTCAAAGGTAGAAAATCTGAGGCTTCATGCTAATAGGAAGTCTGAAGAAAAAATGGTGCAGAATTTGCTCCTTGAAGTGTGTGAGAAGTTTGGTTTGTGCAAAGGACAAGTTTTAACCCCTGAAATTGCAAATGAGGTGTCTGTGTTTTTAGCAAAACATCTTACTTCATACATTACTAAAACAAGTTTATCCGAAGAGTTTGATGCTTGAGAACTGTTGAATTTTTGATTTTGTTTAGTCCCGCGTTCTCGAGTGGAATTTGCCAGCAGTTGAGTCGTCAGTGGTAGGTGTTGTTTGAAATGCAAAAAGAGCGACTTCCAATAAGTTATAGGGCTCTAGTATCAGTAGATACGGCAAGAGAAATGGACAATAAAGTCACGAGCTACGCTCAAAGTTTCTACCTTTTTCCTCTACCGATGCTGATCAATCAGGATTGGGTTGCCGTCTGGGTCGATCACTGTGAAGCTCGCTGGGCCTGAGGTTGCCTCATCGGCTTCGGGGCCGTGGATCTCGATGCCGTCAGCTTTCAAGCGCTTTTGCAGGTCGCGAACGTCGGTGAAGTCGTCAACTGTCTTTGCATCCTGATCCCAGCCGGGGTTGAAGGTGAGCATGTTCTTTTCAAACATTCCCTGAAACAAGCCGATGATTGTCTCGCCGTTTTTCAAGATTGCCCAGCCGCTTGTGCCATCGCAGGCGGGGTCGCAATTGAAGCCGAGTTTTTGATAGAAGGCGATGGATGCCTTGATGTCTTTTACCGTTAGGCTGATTGAAAATGCGCCCAGTTGCATGTGATTTCCCCCTCAAGAAATAACGTCGAATACCAAGAATTGATTATGGCGGCTCAGTGGGGTGTTGCCAAGTTATCTCTGCGGTTTTCAGTTGGCATCCATGGTGATGTGTTTGCTGCTTGCGCATTCCTATTGATTTTATTATACGATGTATAATTGTTGAATTTGGAGCGGTGGTATGGCGACTGGGCACGTTTTTATCGCGACGACCTTAGACGGGTTTGTTGCGCGGGAAGATCACGCCTTGGATTGGTTGATGAAGCAGTCAATTGAAGGTGAGGATCATGGATATGACGAATTCGTCGGGCGAATGGATGGGATCGTTATGGGGCGCGGGTCTTATGAAGCTGTGCTCGGCTTTGAAAACTGGCCCTACAAAAAGCCCGTCGTTGTCTTGAGTAAAACTCTGACGCGAGCAGATGTGCCGGACGCATTAAAGGGAAAGGTGCGTGTGACGGCCTCCGATCCTGCTCAGGTGATGAAGGAGCTTGAGGCCGAGGGTTGGAGCCATGCCTATGTGGATGGTGGCAAAGTGGTTCAGTCCTTTATCCGTGCAGGCTTGGTGGACGATATCGTTCTTACTCAGATCCCCATTTTGATTGGTGCTGGTTTGCGGCTGTTTGGAGAAATTGCAGCGGATATTGATCTTGAACTGGTCTCAAGCCGGACCTTCAACTCTGGGCTGGTGCAAAGTCATTATCGTTTAGCCACCGCAGTGGACGGTTGAGGATGGGGCGTCCGGCGAAATCAAAAGGCAATCTCAGCAAAGTCCAGATATTCGAGCAAGCCTTGATCCTTCTTGATGAGGGTGGTGAAGGCGCTGTCACATTTAGAGGACTGGCTGCAGGCCTAGGTGTGACAGCCATGGCGATTAAGCACCATGTGGGAACGCGCAGAGAGTTGTTTCAGCAGTTGGTTGAGCAGACCTATCATGGGGTTGGTCATGCACCTGACGCTTTGGAAGGCAGCGGTGCACTGATTTATGTGCTTGAGGATTATTGCTCAAGGGTCATTGCTCATCCAGCTCTCATGCAGAGCATTTTGGCGGATACGAGCTTGATGCCTTCGCGCCTGCATGCGTTGACGGACCATATTCGCAACTATGTGCAATCTACCCTTTCGGAGAAAGAAGAGGTGGAGACCGTTGTGAACCTGATTGCGGATTACACCCACGGATTTGCGATGAGTGTTGCAGCGCATTGTGGTGATGCGGGAGAGGTGCCGGGCTTGCGGGTTGCAGATTATCGCCGGGGTTTGGAGTGGATCTTGCAAAAGCTTTAGCCCGCCTTGGTGTGAGGCGGGCCCTGTTGGTTTTTGAGTTACTGCCAGGTTGCATCCGGGTCCAACTTGAACAGGTATTCCATGAACACGCGAGTTATAGCCTGAAGTTTGTCGGTACGAGCGTGGTCGCGCTGGAATTCTGCGGGAACCACGTTCCATGTGATTGGTTCAACACCAGCGGCAATCATTCTGCGCATGCCATTTTCGTGGGATGTCTGGGTGAAGCTGCCAACAACGTCTTCTGGGACGTACACATCGTAGCCTTCGCGCTCTGCTTCAATGGCTGGGTAGGCCAGGCAGACATCGGTCCAAAGGCCGCCCATGATGAGCTTTTTCCGGCCAGTTGCCTCGACTGCTTTTACGAATTCCGGCTCTTCCCAGGCATTCACGTTTGTGCGGTCAATGAACGTGGCATTTGGAGCCAGTTTCTTTAATTCGTCAATCATGGGTGCATAGCCATTCAAGCCCACTGCAACGTGGCTGAATATGATCGGAATATCATAAATTACGGCAGTTTTGATAAGGCCAGTGGCGTTGTTGATCAGGTCTTTATGATCAATGTTATTGACGCCTTGAAGGATAGGCGGTTGGTAATCAATGAGGATCAACATCGAGTTTTCAGGTGACAAAAACGGATCTTCTTGAACACTGCGTTTTGCGGTGCCTTGATAGCCTTTCGGGTATTGAGCGACACCATCAACAGTGGTGATCTGAGTTTGAGCTGCGAAGCGAGTTGTTCTGTCAGCGCGGATCTCTTCAGCGGTTTTGTCTGCCGCAAAAGCAGGCAGTGCAATGAGTGTTCCAAGAGCTAGAGCAATGGAGGTTTTGAGAACTGATTTCATGGAATTTCCTCGGCAGTTTGAGCTGATGTCACTCGGTATGTTTGCGTTGGAAGAAACCTAATCATTACTGCTTTGAATATTAATCTCTCATTTGAAAACTCATAATTTCTATTTCGCTATTAATGTTGAGAGCTGATTATCCTGAGAGCTTGTTCCCTAATGGAATGCGGCAATCTTTTCGTTTGCTGAAAGAATTTGCAGTTAAGGTGTGGTGGCTAGGTATTACGCAGAAAGCGCTATTTTTGAGCATTTCCGCTACTTTCTGGCATTGTTATGGAGTGGCTCTCCTGCTACATCCTGCGACAGAATTGTAACGCATACGAGGGCTAGCATGATCCCGCGCTATTCGCGTCCAGAGATGGTCGCCATTTGGTCTCCTGAAACGAAATTCCGCATCTGGTTTGATATTGAGGCGCACGCGTGTGACGCTTTGGCTGAGCTGGGTGTAATTCCAAAAGAGTCTGCAAAGACCATTTGGGAAAAGGGCGGTTCTGCGACTTTTGATATCGCTCGCATTGACGAGATCGAGCGGGAAACCAAGCACGATGTGATAGCGTTCCTGACGCATCTTGCTGAGATTATTGGTCCAGATGCACGTTTCGTGCACCAGGGCATGACCTCCTCTGACGTTCTGGACACATGTTTCAACGTTCAGCTGGTTCGCGCTGCGGATCTGCTGCTTGCTGGCATGGACAAGCTGCTGGCTGCTTTGAAGCGCCGTGCGTTTGAGCATAAAGACACCGTCACCATCGGTCGTTCCCACGGTATTCACGCTGAGCCAGTGACCTTTGGTCTGAAGATGGCGCAGGCATATGCTGAGTTTGATCGGAATAAAAAACGTCTTGAGATTGCACGGGAAGAAATTGCGACCTGCGCGATTTCCGGTGCGGTTGGTACGTTCGCCAACATTGACCCGCGTGTTGAAGAGCACGTTGCTGAAAAGATGGGCCTTAGTGTAGAGCCGGTTTCCACGCAGGTTATTCCGCGTGACCGTCACGCCATGTTCTTTTCTGTTCTGGGTGTGGTTGCCTCTTCCATTGAGCGTCTTTCTACCGAAGTTCGCCATTTGCAGCGTACTGAAGTTCTGGAAGCTGAGGAGTTCTTCTCCAAAGGCCAGAAGGGTTCTTCAGCAATGCCGCATAAGCGTAACCCAGTGCTGACTGAAAACCTGACCGGTCTGGCACGTATGGTTCGCTCCTTTGCGCTGCCTGCAATGGAAAACGTTGCGCTGTGGCATGAGCGGGATATTTCCCACTCCTCCGTTGAGCGTATGATTGGCCCTGACGCCACCGTCACTTTGGATTTCGCGCTGGCTCGTATGACCAACGTGATGGAAAACCTGATGGTTTACCCAGAGCGTATGCTTGGTAACATGAACCGTCTTGGCGGTTTGGTGCACTCACAGCGTATTTTGCTTGCACTGACACAGGCTGGTGCGTCTCGTGAAGACAGCTACCGCCTTGTGCAGCGTAATGCGATGAAGGTGTGGGACAGCTATCAGGTTTCCGGCGATTCCAAAGTGGATTTCCTGAGTGAGCTGCTCGGTGATGAGGATGTTCGCGGTTATCTTTCCGAAGAACAAATCCGTGAGCGCTTTGACCTTGGCTACCACATCAAGAATGTTGATGTCATCTTCAAGCGTGTTTTTGGCGAGAGCTAAAGCGGCCTGACTATATTTAGAGTATGTCCGGTTGAATTGTATTCGCTGGACGTGCTCTATTCTTTTTTGAAACGTGTATTTTCTTTTTGGGAGTTGAGCTGGTGGAGAACGGAATGAAACTTTACGGTTTGCGGATTTTCGTTACCGATATGGCTGTTGCCAAAGAGTTTTACGGTGACACGCTTGAGCTTCCAATAATCTGGGAACGCCCGGAGCTTGGCGCGTTTGGTGTCAAACTTGAAAATGCCGAGCTGATTATTGAAGTGGCTCATGGGGAAGAAGAACGCGGTTACGTCGGTCGTTTCCTCGGTGCATCCCTGCAGGTGGACGATATCGTTGATACCTATGAGCGCCTTTGTGAAGAAGGTGTCGATTTTCCAACCCCTCCAGAAAAACAGGAATGGGGCGGAGTTCTTGCACATTTTCATGATCCGTTTGGCAATGTCTTGACATTGCTAGGAGAAGCTCGCTGACAACACAGTCGCTTTTGGTCTTTAATCAGGCCAGTGTTGTCTAGGAGTCATGCTATGAGAATTGCGGTTATCTCTGATATTCACGGTAACCTGCCTGCTCTGGAAGCTGTTCATCGCGATATTAAGCGCAAATCGCCGGATCTGGTTTTCAACCTTGGTGATTGCGTTTCCGGGCCGTTGTGGCCGGAGGAGACGGCGCAATATCTGATTGCAGAAAACTGGCTCACAGTTCGCGGAAACCATGATCGGCACCTGGTTGATCATGTGCATTCGCCGATGACACCCAGCGATGCACATGCCTATTCGCTGCTCTCTGACGAATCCAAAGCATGGTTGAAGCAGCTGCCGAGCCATATGGAACATATGGAAAATATTTTCCTGTGTCATGGCACTCCCAGTGCAGACGATATCTACCTGACAGAAGAGTTGGTGGGTGGGCGCACGAGGATGGCGTCCCCTGAATATGTTCAGGAACATGTGGGCTCCATTTGTAATCCGCTGGTTGTTTGCGGACATTCGCATATCCCGCGGGTTTTGTGGCTTGAGAGCGGGCAAACCGTCATGAATGCGGGCAGTGTTGGCTTGCCAGCGTTTGATAATGACACACCACATAAACATGTCATGGAAGTGGGAAGCCCACACGCGCGTTATACGATTGTGACGCGGGTTGGGACGCGTTGGTCCTTTGAAGAGCGACTGGTGAACTATGATTGGGACCGTGCAAGTAGAAAAGCTGAGCGTAATCAGCGAGGAGATTGGGCTGGGGCTTTGAAAACCGGTTACTTTCGTCCTATTAAGCTGCTTGAGAGTTTGGCACATCCACGTATTGAGGAACCCTATGAAGATTTCTGAGGCGGACATTCTTATTGTCCCCGGCCTGCATGGCTCTGACGCAGACCATTGGCAAAGTCGCTGGGTTGCAAAGTTTTCTACTGGTCGCCGTATTGAACAGGAAAACTGGAGCAAACCTGATCTTGAGGCATGGGTTGAAGCGGTTGTAAAAGCCGTTGAAGAGGCGACGCGGCCTGTGGTGCTGGTGGCACATTCGGCAGGTGTTGCTGTGGTGATTCATGCCGCCCCTCGTCTTAAAGACCTCGTGAAGGGTGCGTACCTTGTGGCCCCTGCAGATGTTGATGACAGTTCCTGCATTCCATCAGAGTTGCATGGGTTTGCGCCCTTTCCAACAGCCCCGCTGCCATTTCATGCCAAGGTCGTTGCAAGCCGGAATGACCCGTTTTGTAGTTTTGAGCGCGCTGACCAGCTGGCGACGCTTTGGAATGCACGCCTGCAAGATGCTGGGGAAACCGGGCATATCAATTCCGAGAGTGGGCAAGGCCCTTGGCCAGAAGGCTTAATCGCATTTGCTCACTTCATGAAAGAGTTGGGCTAACATCCCCTGGCTGCATAAGTGATCCTCCATAGTACAAAAAGAATGTGCTGTGGAGGATGGTGATGACGGGACAAAAGTCTACAGCTCTCCCTGAGAGGCCCTGTGGGAAAGATCCGGCAGAGGTCATTAGCTAAAGCACAAAACTACCCTTGGGTTTTCTGCTGTTTCTGTTAGGTTTCGCGGTGCGCTTATTCTTTAAAAAGCGCTGTGACACAGGAAACCAGTATGACTTCTTCTCGTGATCGCGAAGCTAATCGGATAACGGCCCGTATCGGCAGATATGCCAAGGTTGGCAGCAATATGAGCGGCATCGCCGCAAAACTTGCTGCGGGCAAATTGTTCGGATGGGATCAAGACCCGGCGAAGAACGCGACTGCCATTGCAGAATCTCTGGGAGAATTGAAAGGGCCGCTGATGAAAGTGGCCCAACTTCTTTCCACAATCCCGGATGCTGTACCGCCTGAATATGCAGCTGAACTTGCCAGTTTGCAGGCAAACGCTCCGCCGATGGGGTGGGCGTTTGTAAAGCGGCGTATGCGAGCGGAGCTTGGCGCAGACTGGGAAAGTAGGTTTGGTAATTTCGAGAAGGAGCCTGCAGCCGCGGCATCCCTCGGGCAGGTTCATCGCGCGCATGATCTGGCTGGGAATCGGTTGGCTTGTAAGCTTCAGTACCCGGATATGGATAGCGCTGTTGAAGCGGATCTCACTCAATTTGGTATGCTGCTGGCGCTGCATCGCCGCTTTCGTCCCGCGATTGAAACCTCAGAGATTGCCAAGGAAGTTGGCGCGCGCCTGCGCGAGGAGCTTGATTACCGCAGAGAAGCCCGTCATGCGGCGTTGTATGCGAACGTGTTTTCCGAGGACGCAGAAATTCGTGTTCCCGTGATTTGTGAAGAGCTTTCAACCCGTCGTTTGCTTTCGATGAGCTGGTTGGAGGGGCGGCCTTTATTGGCGTACCGACAGGAGAAGCTGGAAGTTCGTAATAAAATTGCCAAAATCATGTTTAAAGCGTGGTGGCATCCATTTGCGCATTACGGGGTTATTCATGGTGATCCGCATTTGGGAAACTACACCATTTTTGAAGATGGAACTGAGCCGGCTGGCGTGAATCTGCTTGATTATGGGTGTGTGCGGGTGTTCCCACCTGATTTTGTGCAGGGGGTGGTCGATCTTTATCACGGCCTCTTGGAAGGTGATCAAGCCCGCGTCGTCGCTGCCTATGAGATTTGGGGATTTGAGGGGTTGAATAAGGACCTCATAGAGACGCTTAATATCTGGGCGAGCTTCATCTTTGGTCCTTTGTTGAGTGACCGAACGCGAACAATTGCAGATGGCGTTTCTCCCGCGAGTTATGGACGGCGAGAAGCGTTTAAGGTTCACCAATCGCTGAAGGAATTGGGGCCGGTCAAAATCCCACGGTATTTTGTATTTATGGACCGCGCTGCTATCGGGCTTGGATCGGTGTTTTTGCATTTGCGTGCGGAGCTGAACTTTCATCAGTTGTTCAATGCGCAGATAGATGGATTTGAGAAACAAACACTCATTGATCGTCAGAGCAACCAGTTGAAGCTGTGTGGTCTGAGCTCACAGGAGTAATGTGGGTTGCCTAGAAGCTGAGTTTATCCCCGTTGTGGCGTGATAATCACGAGGTGCATCCTTAGTGAAGTTGCGCTGGTTGACCTTGTGGTGTTAAAGACGGATATTAGGAAAACTACTTGTTTCGAGGGGGACTCATGGCTGACGGGAGTACGTCTGTTATGGATTATGAGGAACACGAAAAGACCTACAAGAACTTCATCAACTTCTCAAAGGTTGGAATTCTTGCAGTTCTTACATTCGTTCTGGTAATCGCAATGATCGGTTTTGGTGGGACGGCTGGCACTGTTTGGGCCAGCATCACAACGGTTGCGACAATTATTGGTGTTGGTGTCGGCATGGCTTCTGGAAACAGATCCCATGTTGTGCCCGGCATCATATTCTTGGCTGCATGCATTGTGACCGCCGTACTGACAGTCTAAAATCCAATTGTGATTTTTGCGTAATATTGAAAAACCGCGGGAGCTAAATGCTTTTGCGGTTTTTTGTTTGGAGCAGGGCTGTGAAGCCTGAGTATTAAATTAAATCTGCCCTGATCTGAGCATCTTTGCCCTGTACGCCTGTTTTAGTATTTTTTGATTTCGGGTATCTCATGTCTACTGGGCAAACTGTTAATGTGCTTCTGCGCTGCTCTCTTTTAAATGCAATTTTTGCTGTTCTTGCGGCTGTTGCAACACCCTCTCAATCTGCACCTTCAGATCTCGGATTTTCGCAGATCTTGCAGGAGGAAGGGATTGTACCCAAAGGGCGAAATTATGAGGTGGTCCCGCCGGTTCTGAGAAATGGAACCCTGCTTGTTTACAAGTTGAAGACCAACAAGGGTACATATACAATTCCGGGCACTGGCGTTTTGCGCAAGCGGATCAATGAGCTTGCTGCGCTGAAGGCCCTTAGCGAGATGGATAGTATTTCGCAAGCTGGTGAGGGTATCGTGACTGCGGTTGCTACGCCTCTAACATTCCTTGGCAACCTTGTAACGTCTCCCAAGGAGACACTGAGCTCTACGGCTGATGGTGTTGGGCTGCTGATCAACGGGACTGTGAACAGCCTTACCGGCAAGTCCGGTGCGACTGCGCGAGGCAAGCAGACCGGTTCTGCTCCGTCCACTGTTGAGACTGTGGCGGCAGCTGTTGTGGGACGGGACAAGGCTCGCCGTCATATTGCTGTTTCCGTAAACGTGGATCCCTACACGACCTTTCCTCCTCTTTCTGAAGCGCTGGATCGAGCTGCGTGGGCCTATGCCACCAGCAATCGCCTGACTAATCTGGCCGGTGTCTTTATTCCAGGTGGTGTTGGCACTGCGGTGAGCGGGGTTTTGGCCACGACCAATTTCAGTGTGATGTTGAAGGAAAACCCGACGGTTGCCGATGAGCGTATGCGCGAAGCTTTGGGTGGTATGGGGATCAGCCAGCGGAAGACACAGGATTTCCTGAGGGCAACCTCTCTTACACGCGGTGAGAAAATTATCTTCGTCGCCAGCCTTTCTAAAATGCAGAGTGTTCGTGGCTTGAATGCTCTTGTTGCGCAGGTCAGTCGTGCCGGGCTTTCTCAGGATGCTGGTTATTATTACCTGTTGGGTCTGATGATGATCAATGACTATCATCTTAACACAGAGCGCCTTGCGTCTATTGAATTGGTGGAGGGTGTTCCTGTTGCTACGACCCGCACCAGCCGGAAAGTTGCCTTCATCGCTGGCGATCGTATTGGGTGGAGTGTTGATCAATCAACAACCACGTTGAATATCGCGAGTCGGGTGAGTGGCAATATCGCAGGCAATGGAGCGAGTGAACTTCGCGTGCTCGGGCTTGTTCATCCAACATTGAAAGCTGAGTTGGGTGCTTTCAATTGGGTTATCCGCGAAAAAGCGCCATTGGCGACTTTAAAGGAAATCGACGTAACTGGTTGATTGAAATTGCATTTAGGGTGCGCTCTGAAACTGTCACCCCAAAACCCAAGGAGCAACATCTATTCTATCGGTGCTTATGGTGAGGGCGCTTTGAGCTGAACGGCTTACAGGCGCTTGATACTCATTCGTGATCGAGGTGGTTCATGAAAATTGCCGATATCCTTGAACAAGCTTCCATGCCTATTGCGTCGCCTGCCTATCCAAAGGGGCCTTACAGGTTCATTGATCGCGAGTTTTTTGTTGTCACTTATGAGAGTGACCCTGCTGCGATCCGCGAAGCCTTACCAGAGCCGCTGGAGCCAGATGGTTCAAACACTGTGATGTTTGAAGTTATCCGAATGCCGGATTCCGCTGGATTTGGAGATTACACGGAATCTGGCATTGTGATTCCAGCCAAATTTGGTGATCATCCGGTCAACTTCACCCAGCAGATGTTTCTCGATGATACACCGCCTATCTTCGGTGGACGCGAGATCTGGGGCTTCCCAAAAAAACTTGGACACCCAGAACTGAGCATAACTGGGGCTACGTTGACAGGGCATCTGGAGTTTGATGGGGTTACCATCGCAATTGCCACTATGGGCTACAAGTACCAGCATCTTCTTTATGATGTGGAACACGGCACTCAATGTCACCCTGATGCGATCTTGAAGAAACTGCAGAAAACACAGGTGAACCTGAAGCTTATTCCTGATGTGGATGGAAGCCCTGCAATTTTGCAGCTTGTGGCCTATGAGGTGGCTGATGTTACCATAAAAGGGGCATGGTCCGGTCCTGCCAGCTTGCAATTGTTCCATCACGCCAATGCTCCGGTGGCTGAGCTGCCCATGCTTAAATCCCATGGTGGTGTGCATTTCGTCACGGATCTGACGTTGCCGTATGGGCGGGTCCTACACGACTATCTTAAATCATGATTGTCATGGTTATATGGAGGAGCTGGATTGCCTTGAGCATTGCTTTTGCGCAGATGATTGCTGTTGGACTTATTTTTCTGGCATCAGGGGCACATGCGCAAAGTTATGAGCTTAAACCCTTCAAGGATGAGCTGTTTACCTATCCACCTGTGCTGGAAAAAGCAATGGGTGGTGCATTTCTGCGGTTAGATTATCAAATCCAGCGTGACTTAAGAGACCGTGATGACGTCCCTGAGAAGAAGGTTCAGGCGCGATATGTTTCCAGTCGACCCTCTTGGTATGTGCGGGACCAATCCGCAGAGCTTGCTGGGCAACGGCGCAAGCATGTTCGTGTTGGTTCGCCCAGTGACAAAACCAAGTTGGTTGTTCTTTATATTCACGGGAAAGGCGGCAACCGAAAGCAAGGTACTGCCAACTGGACGTTTGGGGGCAATTTCAATCGACTGAAGAATTTGATGGTGCGCAATAATGGAGTGTATCTGTCGCCTGATGTTTGGTTGGATGCCAGCACTGGGACGCAGGAGATCAGAGAGTTGATTGCTCTTTATCGAAAGCGAGCCACAAATGCCAAGTTCATCATAGCTTGTGGGTCTATGGGAACGCTGGTGTGTTATGGGCTTGCGGACAGCAGCGGTTCAGCTGGGCAGATTGACGGTTTGTTTTTTCTTGGCGGAGCTACGGATGAGAGGCTTTTGCGTAGTCAAGCAGTTGGTGCTGGCGTTCCGATTGTATTTGGGCATGGAAGCGCTGACCCTGTGTATGCGTGGCAGCAGCAAGCGTCCTTGTTCAAGGCTCTTCGACGGCAGCAGGCCAACTATCCAGTACGGTTTCGGTTGTTTGAAAGTGGCTCACACGGAACGCCTCTTCGTATGATTGATTGGCGTGAGGAGATCAACTGGATGCTGCAGGTTCGTGAAAAGACGATTGCCCAATAAAAAAGGCCGGAAAGACCGGCCTTTGAGACGCTTAGACCCTAATGGGTTAGGCTTGCGGCACACCGGTGGATACTGCCAGTCGCTTTACACCTTCTTTTGCGATTTGGTTTCCTGTCGAAATCTGAAGCGCTTTTAAGTAGGATTGACGTGCTTCTGTCTTCTGGCCCAGAGCTTCTTCTGCGCGGCCGCGGTTGGCCCATGCAGGCGCCGATTTTCCATTAAGCGCGATTGCTGCATTGAAATCTTTCAGTGCAGACTTTGGATCGCTCAATGCGAGATAAGTGACACCACGTGCGATAAGCGGGGAGTAGGCGCGTGAATTCAAGCCAACAGCGGAGGAGAAGTCATTGAGAGCTGCTTCTTGCAAACCTTGTGCTTGATAGATGAGGCCGCGGTTATGGTAGGCCTGTGCATCGCCAGAGTTGAGACGGATAACTTCGTTGTAATCTCGCAATGCAGCGCTGTTCTGACCCAATGAGCGGTAGGTGTTGCCCCGGCCATTGAGTGCCTTAACGTAGTCGGTTTTGATGGACAGCGCAGAATTGTAGTCCTGAATAGCCTGCGTAGAGTTGCCTTTGCGACGCTCTGCAAGGGCGCGGTTTGCATAAGCTTGATAGGATTTTGGTCTCAGTTGCAGAGATTTATTGAAATCTGCGATAGCCTGATCAAGACGTCCTGCTTTTGCGTAGGCGATGCCACGCTTGTTGTAGGCATCTGCATCTGTCGGGTTAGCTTCTACAACAGCACTCAGGCTGCCAATGTTGGATGAAGATCCAACGGCTGCATCAATGGGCACATTCTGATAAACGAGGCCATTAGGGTTGGATTGGCAAGCAGCTACGCTGAGTACGAGCAGACATGCGCTGAAGCCTTTAGCCAGCTTAGTGTTCACGAGAATGTGCCCCATTCCTTAAGAGTCCTTGCAATGACTTTTCAGCCTACACTTTAGTGTGGCAAAAAAAGGTCATATGCACCAGCAGAAACAACAAACGGACCAATCGGCAAACCGATTAGTCCGTTCTGAAATTCAATACCGAGAGAATCGCGTGCTAAGTCCAAACATTGTTCAACCTTAGCTTTGTCGATGTTCTCGGAACCGTTATATTAACGGCGTGGTTTGCCGGTCAGCAAGCCTTCACGCTGTGCTTTCTTACGAGCCAGCTTGCGAGTACGGCGGATAGCTTCAGCCTTTTCGCGTGCCTTCTTTTCAGATGGCTTTTCGTAGTGGCCACGAAGTTTCATTTCGCGGAAGATGCCTTCACGCTGCATCTTTTTCTTCAGCGCTTTGAGCGCCTGGTCAACGTTATTATCGCGAACGAGAACTTGCACGCGGTTATCCTTAATTTCGAGCACTTCAGGCCAAGGCCCAGAGTGACATAGATGAAATGAGTGATGACGATGCCTAGCGTATATGCTTGGGTCAATAAGACACCTTTGCCGCTATTGCGTCGCCTCTTGACGGGGTAACTAGCAGACTGCGTATGTGCTGTCTACCGCCTTACTATAGATTCTATGTTAATTTATAGATGGCCTAAGCGGGAATACCTCTATTATGAGAGCTGACAAGCAGCAGCCTTACGCCTTTTTCTTATTTTTGGTCCCGGTATCAGGCTCTTGATGCAGTAAAACTTAAGTAAACATGGCTTAGAAAATCTATTTGTACTAGGCTGTAGAATTTGAAATTGAATAATACAACCTATGATTGTTTGCGGGTGTATCTCTCCTTGCGTGTTAAAAAAAATCATAGGAGGGCTTTCAAACAGTGGAAATCCAAGCGGACTATTGAATGACATTTTTATCAATTTGCAGCGGGAAGGTTTTGAAAAAGGAATGAGTCGGACGGTGTGCATTTGATTGTGTCCGCCAGCCTTAGTTCAAGGGAGGGGGTTTATACAGACGCTGGGTTCATGCATACTAAAATGCCCGTCTGCTGGGTCATCGATCAGAAGAAAGAATTGTGTAATGTGCCGCTGGCTTGCGTACCGTGGAGCTCCCATTTTTATGGAAGAGCTGATTTCAATGCCGAACCATTCCTTGATCGCGCAGAGCATGAGCTGTGCCGAAGCTAAGGTGAATACAAATGGCGATGGCTTTGGAATTGGTTGGTACGGTGAAAAAGAAGAGCCGGGTCTTTATCGTGATACCCAACCAGCCTGGGGTGATGAAAACTTGCTGAGCATCGCCCGGCAAGTGAAATCTCCGCTCTTTTTCGCGCACGTGCGGGCGTCAACAGGTACTGCAACGTCGCGGTCAAACAGTCATCCGTTTGCTGTTGGCAAGTTTATGTTCATGCATAATGGGCAGGTTGGGGAATATGGTCGTATTCGTCGCGAGATCGAAAGCTTGATCAACGACGATTTTTATCGGTATCGACAAGGCACCACCGACAGTGAAGCGCTGTTTTTGGCAATGTTAAGTCATGGACTAGATATTGATCCTGTGGGCGCTGTGCAAAGGGTACTAACGAAAACTCTTGAGATTATGATGCGCAATGAGGTCAATGCTCCATTGCGTGTAGCGATGGCCTTGACGGATGGCGAGCGGTTATATGCTATTCGCTGCTCCAGCGACAGGATTGTGCCAAGCCTCTATTATCGCTTACATGACAGGAACTTAAGTGTCGTTTCCGAACCGCTTGAGAAGGGCGGTCAGGGGTGGCATGAAGTGCCATGTGGACATATCATGGTTTATGGTGGTGACAATGCGCCTTGCTTTATTCCTCTGGACATTCCTGATGAGTTTTGCAAAGTAGCATAATCAGCGTTTTTGCCTGCAGCATCGCATTCGCTTTGCTGTTGCATATTTCGGTGGTCTATTTCTAACACAGGAAGTTTCCTCCCAGCGAGGTTTGTGGGCTAATTTCAGGTCACAGCTTTGTTCATGTTCTTGAATAGCTCAAGTTCTGGAGGGTCTCCATGCCCTTTTCTTCAGGAGCTTACTATGACGCGGGTTGAAAACACCGGCGTTGCCAAAACCACAGCTATGTCTGCTTGGTGGGAGGAATCCAGAGCAACGCTCATTTTGGGAGTGCCATTGATTGGTGCGCAGTTGGCGCAGATGGCAATTAATGCGACCGACGCATTGATGATCGGCTGGCTTGGTGCAACAGAACTGGCTGCATCAGTTCTTGCCCTTCAGCTTTTCTTTTTGACCTGGCTTGCAGGCCTTGGCCTATTGCAAGCGGTTATGCCTCTTGCGTCCAGAGCTGAAGGCAAAGGTGATGTGCGCAGCGTGCGCCGTGCATCTCGTATGGGGTTGTGGATCTCGTTTATCTATACAACGCTTGCAATGGTTGTGCTTTGGAATGGTGAGAGTATTTTACTGGCGCTTGGGCAGGAGCAGAAGGTTTCGGCGATTGCGGCCAGTTATCTGCGTATCGTGCAGTGGTCTATGTATCCCTCTTTGTTTGTCATGGCACTTCGCAGTTTCCTGACCAGCATTGAGCGGTCGCAGATTGTGCTTTGGGCGACGGTTGTCAGCGCATTGTTAAATGGCGCGCTCGATTATGTGTTGGTTTTCGGGTATTACGGCTTCCCTAAACTGGGTATTCTTGGGGCGGGCATTGCTTCTGTCGGGACTGCGTTTGCCTCCTGCGTGATCCTGATTGCCTATGTATTGTGGGAAGAGAAATCTCAGAAATATGAAGTGTTTGTGCGTTTCTGGCGAGCAGACTGGCCAGCCTTCTTTGAGATCCTGCGCCTCGGTTGGCCTATTTCCCTCATGCTTGTTGCCGAGGTTGGTTTGTTTGCTGCAGCGGCTTTGATGATGGGTTGGATTGGTACGCTTGAGCTTGCCGCTCACGGTATCGCCGGACAACTCTCAGGCATTGCATTCATGATCCCGCTTGGTTTTGCCAATGCTGCTGTGGTGAGGGTTGGCATGGCCTTAGGCCGTAATGAGGTTGATGGGATTACACGCGCTGCATGGGTGGCAATAATTTGGGCTATCATTATTGGCATACTCGGGGCGATCTTGTTCTTAGCTATTCCGGAGGTGTTGCTAGGATTCTATCTGGATTCGAGCAATCCGGATGCTTTGGAGGTCATCAGAATTGGTGTGCCTCTGGTCTTGATCGCCGCCATTTATATGGTTGTTGATGGCATTCAGGTCGTTGCGGGTGGTGTGCTGCGTGGTCTTTCAGATACCCGAGTGCCGATGGTGATTGCGATTGTGGGTTACTGGGTAATCGGTGTACCGCTCTCTTATGTCATGGCTTTTGTTTTTGACTGGGGTCCGGCTGGTATCTGGGTTGGGTTAGCCTCTGGTTTGTTTGTGACCGGGATCCTGCTTCTTATTCGCTTCCATTACCGGGATAGGCTTGGTTTGGTTCGGTTGGGTTAAGATTTTAGCCAATAAAAAGCCCCGAGGATCGATGGATCTTCGGGGCTTTTTATTGGTCTGGTTTTATCAGGACCGCGGAGACAAGCGGTTTACATGGCCCATCTTGCGGCCTTCGCGTGTCTCGCCCTTGCCATAGAGAGTGAGGCGGGCATTCGGTTCCAGAAGTGTTGATTCCCAGGTGTTCACATCATCACCAATCAGGTTTTCCATGATCACGTTGTATCCGCGTGTTGGAGAACCGAGCGACCAGCCTGAGATTGCACGTACGTGTTGTTCGAACTGGGACACCGGGCACGCGTCTTCTGTCCAGTGACCGGAGTTGTGAACGCGTGGCGCGATTTCGTTAACGATCAGTTCTGTGCGCTGGCCATTCTTGACGACAAACAGCTCCACACCCATGACGCCGATATAATCCAAAGCGACAGCGATGCGAGTTGCCATATCTATCGCTTGCTGTGCTGTATCTGCAGGAATTTCAGCTGGCACATTCGATGTCTTGAGAATGTGGTTTTTGTGATAGTTATCTGCTGGATCATAGCACTTTACCGTGCCGTCGAGCCCACGCGCCACAATGATCGAGATTTCTTTCTCAAACGGAATGATGCCTTCCAGAATTGCTGGTTGGTTACCCAGCTTTTCCATTGCGCCTTCAGCGTCTTCTATCGCGCGGATCATGATCTGGCCTTTGCCGTCATACCCAAACCGCCGCGTTTTCAAAACACCCTGACCGCCGAATTCCAGAAGAGCTGCTTCCAGCTCTTGTTGTGTATCCACTTTAGCAAAGGGGGCAACCGTTGTTGCTGCTTGTTCTGAAAGGAATATTTTCTCGTCCAGACGATCCTGCGAAACCTTGAGCGCGCGCGGGCCGGGACGAACTGGAACCAGCTCCTCCAGAATCCGGGCAGTTTCACCTGGAACATTCTCAAATTCGTAGGTCACGACAGAGACGCTTTGCGCGAACGTTTTTAGGGCTTGCTCATCCTCATAGGAGGCGATTGTTTTCTCGGCGGAGACTTCAAAGGCCGGGCTGTTCTCATCGGGGCAGTAGATATGGCACTTCAGGCCCATTCTACTCGCGGCTTGAGCGATCATACGGCCAAGCTGACCTCCACCCAGAATTCCAATCGTGTCGCCGGGGCGTAGTGTGGAAACCATTGCTAAACTTCCCAAATGTTAGGGCCATGATGTGGGGAGAGGCGTCTCATTTTCTTTGACGCCTCAATAATTCTTATTCTTCCGGGTTTACCGGCTTTTCGGCAATTGCCTGACTTTGCTTTTCGCGCCAGTCATCAAGGTTCGCGGCGATGTCGGTGTTGTTGAGCGCCAGAACGGCTGCGGCCAGCAATGCTGCGTTGACTGCGCCTGCACGGCCAATTGCCAGCGTGCCGACAGGAATACCAGCAGGCATTTGCACGATGGAAAGCAGACTGTCCTGACCTTTAAGTGCGCGTGATTCTATTGGTACACCAAAAACCGGCAGTGGGGTCATGGATGCGACCATACCCGGTAGATGGGCTGCCCCGCCTGCGCCGGCGATGACAATCTTGAAGCCACGCCCTTTTGCAGTCTTGGAGAACTCTACCAGACGGCCGGGTGTACGGTGCGCTGAAACGATGCGAGCCTCATAGGAAATACCCAGTGCTTCTAGCGTGTCGGCAGCGTTTTTCATCGTGGGCCAATCGGACTGGCTTCCCATGATGATAGCGACTTCTGGCTGGTCAGTGCGGTTCATTAATTCGACGCCTTTTGAAACTCCGGGAAGAAAGCGCGGATTATAGAAATACCGCGGCTTGTTTCAACCCAATAGCTGCAAGAAATGCCAGTAATATACGAAGGTTAGAGACCTGCCTGCAATTTAGGCAATAATGTCGGGTAAGAGACGAGTTTCGAGACTCTGAATTTGATCTCTTAACAACAGTTTCTTTTTCTTCAGGCGTTGACGCTGGAGAACATCAGAGCGCCCCGTCTCGATCAGGGCGTCAATTGAATGATCAAGGTCGCGGTGCTCTTGCCGAAGTTCAAGAAGTTGAGCACGAATGCCATCCTGATCGATGTTGTTTTCCATCATCATTTTGTCCTCAAATAAGACTTACCAGCCTGTGAGAAACTGTATAGCACTGCGTTGGAGCCTGTGGGGCGCGTTGTCGCAAGATCTCAACCGAATCCGCTGTATTGGAGGTGCCTGCACGGGGAGTATGAGTTTCTTAATTTTGACAGGAGTGCCCCGAGTTTGGAAAAGTTACCTAGCGTATATACGAGGTTGTTTACTTAGTTGGTCTCGCGCATGAGTAATCGGGAAAACTGGTGAAATATGTTTGGCAATTTATAAGTTCTCTAAGTATCACACGAATTTGCGATCTTGCGTTGTAGAAGTGCAAAAAAAACAGCTGCTCATCGTTCGACAACGACGAAAAATGGTGCCATCATCCGTCTTGTAACAGGCATAACGCAGGAGGATTAAAGCCTATGTCCATCCGTGAGCATTTGACTGAGTTGGAACGCCGTCACGCTAGTTTAGAGAAGGAAATTTCAGGTTCTGTGCACCATCCTTCTATGGATGAACTAGAAGTCGCTAACCTAAAGAGGCAAAAGTTAAAGCTTAAGGACGAGATCTCGCGATTACGAGTATCTGGGTAGG